>NZ_JBSFUR010000004.1:0-315127 GCF_053591895.1 Streptomyces sp. NPDC002867
GGCTTTTTTGCCGCCCGCGCGCTCCCCGCCGGGGGGGTGTGGGGGGTGTGGCCCGTGGCGGGGCGGGGGGGGGGGGGGGGCGCGCGGGGGCGGGGGGGGGGGGGCCCCCCCCCCCCACGGCCGGAGTACGGACGTGCTCAGATGCCGTACGGCAGGTAGCTCGGGGTCACGTCGGAGACGACGCCCTGGACACCGGCGACGGCGTTGCCCGCGAGAGGCACGGCGTCGGCCTGGACGTCGCCCGTGACGGCCTGCGCGAACGGCTGCGCCTCGGAGACCACACCGCCCGCGAACGGCTGCGCCTCGGAGACGACACCGCCCGCGAACGGGCCGACCTCGGCGGTCACGCCGTACGCCAGGCCGGTGGCGCTGCCGCCCACTCCCTGGGCGAGCGGCTCCACGTGCTCGACGACGGCGTCGACCAGCGGCTGCACCTCGGAGAGCACACCGCCGGCGAACGGGCCGACCTCGCCGGTCACCCCGTACGCGAACGGCTGCACCTCCTCGGCGACGCCGTACGCGAACGGCTGCACCTGCTCGGTGACCCCGTAGGCGAACGGGGCCACGTCGGAGACGACACCCTGGGCGAGGACGCCCGCGTCGGCGACGGCCTGGTGCGCGACCGGCTGGACACCGGTCACGGCGGTGGCGACGATCGGCGGCAGGACGGCCTCGGACGTCTCGTCCACGATCGGGCCGGACGCGGCGACCAGGCCCTCGGCCCGGGCCTGCGCGTCGGAGGGGGTCTCCTCCAGGTGCGCCGCGAAGGCGGAGAGCGGGCCGAAGAGGTAGTCGATGTCCGCGTCGACCTGCGGGGCCTGGACCTGGGGAACCTGGACCTGGGGAACATGGACCTCGGGGACCTGGACCTGCGGGGTCTCGACGGACGGGGTCTCGTACGCGGGGAGCTCGCCGTCGACGTAGTGGCGGGCCTGGTCCTGCACCCCGGACGTCACGTCCGGGACGCCGACCGGCGGCAGCCCGGTCTCCAGCTCGGCGCCGACGAGGCCGATCCCGGCGGATCGGACCTCGGCCGAGGCGCCGTCGGTGCCCGCGTCGGCCGTGACGCCGACGGCGTCGGTGACGTCGTCCACCAGGTCCGGCGTGGAGAGCGGCACGGAGACCGGCAGTTCGTCGGCGCTCGCGGCGGCGGTGCCGAGGGCCCACATGCCGGTGGCCGTGGCGGCTACGGCGATGGAGCGGCGGATGTTCTTGTTCATTGTCGGGTGATCCTTCGAATTCGTTCGGCGGTCCGGAAGCGGTGGAACGGTTCCGGAGTGGAGGGCAGACCTGCCCACCCCCGCGCGGCAGGTCAGGAGGCGGGGGAAGGCCTGCCCTAGCCGGGGAATTCGAGAATGTCGCGCGGCCTGTCGCGGGTCGGCGGCTCTGCCGCCGGACAGACCTGGCCGGACACGAGCGCGTCCCGCGCTCCGTCCGCGCACGCCGCCCCGTGCTGGTCGCCCGGGCGCGGCATGTGGTTCTCGCCGCTGTGCTGCACGGTCCCGGGCACGAAGCCGCAGGGGCGGACCGGCTCCGGGCCCTGATCGGGCGCCGACACGAGGACGGGCGTCACGGCCGGTGCGCCGGGCGCGTCCGGCGACCACCCCGGCCACGTACCGCCGGCGTATCCGGCGGCAGGGCCGGAACGGGCGTCGGCGGCGGGCTGTCCGGCCGCACCGGCGTCGCCGGTCACGGCCGATGCCGTGGCCGTGAGACCGCTGCCCCGGACCATGGAGGGCTCGATACCCGGCACGGGCCACGCGGCCTCGGGACCGCCGGGGATCGCGGGCAGTTCACCCGGGGCCGGGAGCGGCAGCGCCCGGGACAGCACCTCGGTGAGGTCGTGCACGGTCCCGACGACGGGCCGCACCGCCTCACGGACGCCGTCCGCCGCGCCCTCGGCGGCACGCCGGAGTTCGCGGATCGCCGCATGCTCGTCCTGACCCGGCGACAAGGAGCCGGCCGGGTCGTCCGGCCCGTTCACGTCGCCCAGGCCGACCGCCTCTTCCGCGTCGGCACGGCCCGCAACGCCGGAGCGGACGTCCGCACCCGCTGCCGCCTCGGCACGGACCTCGGCGTGTGCCTCGACGGCGTGCGCCTGACCGCCGCAGAGCAGACCGAGCGTCAGGAGCCCCGCGAGGAGCAGCAGAACGCGCAGCGCACGCGAACCGGCCACCGCCCGGCGCAGCGCGCACAGGACGGCAGCGGGAGAAAGCGCTGCGGCGGTCACGGAGGAAGAGCCCTTTTCGGTCGGGAGCGGCACGATGCTCGCACGAGCCTCCGGGGGCGGCGCAAGTCCTGTGTTACTGATGAGTCACCATGTCTGCCGATGCGGCCGATACACCGTCATGTCCCGTATGACCGACCCCGTCGGCCTTCCACCGCACCCCTTCACGGTCCCGACTGGGCACCCGCCCCACCTGTCCCCCGACCGGTTCGAGCGGGGCATGTGCGCCTCGCGCCGGCGCGCCTGCCTGGTGCCCGGCCCGCATGTCACATCGGACGCCGGGGACTTCGGCCGGCGGACTCAGTCCGCCGCCGGCACCGGAAGCGGGCGCTTCTCTATCGCCGCCGCCATGACGTCCGGGAACAGGTCCGGCGTGCACGCGAAGGCCGGTGCGCCGAGGGCCGCGAGCGCCGCCGCGTGCTCGCGGTCGTAGGCCGGCGCGCCCTCGTCGGAGAGCGCGAGCAGCGCGACGAACTGCACGCCCGACGCCTTCATGGCCGCGACACGCTTGAGCATCTCGTCCCGTATGCCGCCCTCGTAGAGGTCGCTGATGAGCACGACCACGGTGTCCGCGGGGCGGGTGATCTGCGACTGGCAGTACGCGAGCGCCCTGTTGATGTCCGTCCCGCCGCCGAGCTGCGTGCCGAACAGCACGTCCACCGGGTCGTCGAGCTGGTCGGTCAGGTCCACCACCGCCGTGTCGAAGACGACGAGCCGCGTCGCGATGGAGCGCATCGAGGCCAGCACCGCGCCGAACACCGAGGCGTACACGACGGACGCGGCCATCGACCCCGACTGGTCGATGCAGAGGACGACCTCCTTCTTCACGGACTGCGACGCCCGCCCGTAACCGATGAGGCGCTCGGGGACGACGGTGTTGAACTCCGGCAGGTAGTTCTTCAGGTTCGCCCGGATCGTGCGGTCCCAGTCGATGTCGCGGTGGCGCGGCCGGCTGATCCTGGCGGAACGGTCCAGCGCTCCCGTCAGCGTGGAGCGCGTACGGGTGGCGAGCTTCTTCTCCAGCTGTTCGACGACCTTGCGCACGACCGCCCTCGCGGTCTCCTTCGTCGTCTCGGGCATCGCCTTGTTGAGGGAGAGCAGCGTGCCGACGAGGTGGACGTCCGCCTCCACCGCCTCCAGCATCTCCGGCTCCAGCAGCAGCGTCGACAGACCGAGGCGGTCGATCGCGTCCCGCTGCATGACCTGGACGACGGAACTGGGGAAGTACGTACGGATGTCGCCGAGCCAGCGGGCCACGGACGGCGCGGACGCGCCGAGTCCGGCGGAACGGCTCCCGGAGCGGGAACCGGTCCCGGTGCGGGTGCCGTAGAGCGAGGTGAGCGCGCCGTCCATCGCGGCGTCCGTGCCGGTCAGGGCGCAGCCGGTGCCGTCCGCCTCCTCGCCGCCCAGCACCAGCCGCCACCGGCGCAGCCGCTCGTCGTGACCGGCAGCGGTCTGTGTCGTCGCCGGTGTCATCGGGCCACCCCCGCAAGGTCGTTGTCGTCGATGCCGAGAAGCAGGCGCAGTACGGGCAGGACCGCGTCGGCGCGCGCGTCGTCGAGTCCTGGTCCGAAGCCCGGGACCGCGGTCTCCGCGTGGGCCGGGCCCGCGGCCGCGGCCGGCCCGCGGCGCACGAGCTCGCCGAGTGTCCGTCGCACGCCGGGCTCGTACGCCGAGAACGTGCGCCGCAGCAGAGGCAGCACGTCCGTGAACGCGTCCGCGGGCACGCCCGTCAGCCAGGCGTCCACCAGACCGAGCAGCCGTTCGTCGTGGACGAGCAGCAGCCCTCCTCCGGATGCCCCGCCGACGAACCCCTCGATCCACGCGGCCGCTTCGGCCGGCTGCGTGGCCGGGGAGAGGGCGAGGGCCATGAGCCGGGCGGCCTCGTCCTCCGCGAGCCGTCCGTCGTCCAGCAGCAGCCGCGCCGCGCGCCCGCGTATGACGCCGGGAACCGATTCGCGGACGGCGAGCTTGCGCAGCACCGCGTGCCAGCGCCCGGCCATCTCGGCGGAGTCGGGCAGCAGTCCGATCGCGGTGTGCACGCCGTCGAGATGGCCGCGCATCTCCGCGGCGGCGTCGGCGTCGAGACCGCCGCAGGCGGGCGGCAGCCCGACGCAGATCCGCTCGGCGAGACCGGCAGCGACCTCGGCGAGCGCGGCCGTGTCCGTGGCCCGCACGTCCCCGTACCGCAGGGAGCGGGCGAGGGCGGGCAGCGCCTGGGCGAGGTGGCTCACGTCCGCGTCGAGGGCGGCCCGGTCGGCCAGCGCGGTCATCACCACGGGGAGCGCGTCGGGCAGTTCGGCGAGGAGGCACTGCTCGGCCAGTGCCGTGACGTCCCCGAGTGCCGTGGCCGCGAGGGCCTGCGACTCGGCCTTCGCCGTGGCGGCCGAGAGCACGGTGGTGCCCCATACACCCGCCTCGGCGACCCTGACGAACAGCTCGGGCTCCCAGCGCAGCCGCCAAGTCTCGCGGAACGTGCCGGTGCTCCCGCGCCCGGCCGCCGGCTCGCCCCAGTGGACACCGAGGAGGCGCAGCCGGTGCAGCAGCCGGCTCTTGCTGCCGTCGCTGTCCTTGCGCAGGTCGAGCTCCAGCTCACGCTCCAGCGCCTCCGGCTTGAGGCGGAGGCTGCGCTGCTGCCTGGCCAGGTCGCGCTGCAGCGGAACGGCCGGGGCGTCGTCCGGCACTTCGCCGAGCACGTCGCCGACGACGAGCCGGTCCCTGACGAGGTCGAGCGGCACGTCGGAACCGTCGCACATCACGGCCCGTACGGCGTCGGTGGTCTCGCTGAGCCCGGCGAGCGGGCGGCCGCGCACGACGGCGAGGGTCTCGGCGAGGCGCACCGCCTCGATGACGTGCGCGGACGACACCATGTGGTCCTCGTCCCGCAGCAGGCCGGCGACCTTGGTCATCCAGCGCTCGACGGGCCGGTCCGGCGCGGCGAACAGATGGCCGTACCAGCCGGGCGAGTCGATGCCGGCGCCGTAGCCGGAGTGCCGCGCGAGGCGGCGGTGCGTCCAGGGCACCCAGGTCAACTCGGTCCTGGCCTTGGGCAGTCCCTTGAGGAGGGCGCGGTCGGCCGCGACGGTCGTCTTCTGTGCGAGCGCCGGGACGTGCCAGGCGCCGCAGACGACGGCGATTCCGTCCCCGAACTCCTTGCGGGCGGCGCGCAACTGGACGCGCATGTAGGCCTCGCGGACCAGGTCCCGGTCGTGCCCGCCGTGCCCGTACGTCTCCCGGAGGGCGGCCATGGCCTCGCCGAGCGCGACGAACGGCCCGTAGGCATCGCTCCCTCCGACGCCGCCCGTACCACGGCCGCGGTGCTCGACGACGTCCTCCCACCAGCGCTCGGGGTCGTCGTACCCGGCGGCCTCGGCGAGCACCCCGATGGGGTCGATCCGCACGTCCCCCGGCTCGGCCGCACCGGCGGGCTCCGCCCCGGTGGGGCCGGGACCGGTGGAGTCGGGACCGGTGGAGTCGGGACCGGTGGAGTCGGGACCGGTGGGGGCGGCGGGCTCGGCGCGGGCGGCGGAGTCGCTGGGGCCGACGGACCCGGTCGGGTCGGCCGAGCCGGCCTCCGCCGGGTCTTGTGGCGCGGTGTCCGCCGGGGCCGTGGGGCGGGCGGGAGCGTGGTCCGGCTCCATCGCCAGCGAGTGCGCGGCCGGCAGGTCGATGAAGCGGACGGGCACGTCGTGCGCCAGGGCCCAGCGGATCGCCACCCACTCGGGGCTGAACTCCGCCAGCGGCCAGAACGCCGCCCGGCCCGGGTCGTCGACCGCGTGGGCGAGCAGCGCGACCGGCGGGCGCATCTGCTCGTCCGCGGCCAGGGGCAGCAGCGCGTCGCCCTCGGGCGGGCCCTCGATCAGGACGGCCCGCGGCGACGCCGCGTCCAGCGCGGCCCGCACCGCCCGGGCCGAGCCCGGCCCGTGGTGGCGGACGCCGAGCAGGAGCGGGCCGGTCATGCGCTCACCTCGCGGCAGGCGCGGTAGAAGTCCTTCCAGCCGTCCCGCTCGCGCACCACGGTCTCCAGATATTCCTGCCAGATCACCCGGTCCGCCGCCGGATCGCGCACGACCGCGCCGAGGATGCCGGCCGCGACGTCCTGCGGGCGCAGCACGCCGTCGCCGAAGTGTGCGGCGAGGGCGAGGCCGCCCGTGACCACGGAGATCGCCTCGGCCGTGGAGAGCGTGCCCGAGGGGGACTTGACCTTGGTGCGGCCGTCCGTGGAGACGCCGTCCCGCAGCTCGCGGAAGACGGTGACCACGCGGCGGATCTCGTCCAGGCCCTCCGGCACCGCGGGCAGGTCGAGCGAACGCCCTATCTGGTCGACACGGCGGGCGACGATGTCGACCTCCGCGTCCGGTGTCGCGGGCAGCGGCAGCACGACCGTGTTGAACCGCCTGCGCAGCGCGCTGGAGAGGTCGTTGACCCCGCGGTCGCGGTCGTTGGCCGTGGCGATCAGGTTGAACCCGCGCACCGCCTGGACCTCCTGGCCCAGCTCCGGCACCGGCAAGGTCTTCTCGGACAGGATCGTGATCAGGGTGTCCTGCACGTCCGTCGGGATACGGGTGAGCTCCTCGACCCGCGCGGTCATGCCTTCCGACATGGCGCGCACGACGGGGCTGGGCACGAGGGCGTCGCGGCTGGGCCCGTGGGCGAGCAGCTGCGCGTAGTTCCACCCGTACCGGATGGCTTCCTCCGGCGTGCCGGCCGTGCCCTGCACGAGCAGCGTGGAGTCGCCGCTGACGGCCGCGGCGAGGTGCTCGGACACCCACGTCTTCGCCGTGCCCGGCACGCCGAGAAGGAGCAGGGCGCGGTCGGTGGCGAGCGTGGTGACGGCGACCTCCACGATCCTGCGCGGTCCCACGTACTTGGGTGTGATGACGGTGCCGTCGGAGAGCGTGCCGCCGAGGAGGTAGGTGGCGACGGCCCAGGGCGACAGCCGCCAGTTCACCGGCCGCTGCCGGTCGTCGTGTGCGGCGAGCGCCTTCAGCTCGTCGGCGAAGGCGTCCTCCGCATGCGGCCGCAGGGCCTCGGCTCCGCTGGTGGTCCCGGTTTCGGACACGGTCATGGATCCCCCTCCAGATCGTTCGACCCGTTGTGTGATCCACCGTGCACCATGCCACTGACAATCGGCCGTCGTCGCAGGTCGGAGCCGTTTGTCAGTGGTGGCCCATAGCGTCGTGGACATGAATCAGCACGGGGTGCGCTGGACGTCGGAACAGGTGCTGTCGCTGGCTCCTGACGATGCGTCACGCAAAGCGGGGAACAAGCTGTCCGCGGCCGGGCCCTGGTCGGGCGCCGGCTGCGACGGGTCGGGCGCGGTGTGGGGCCTGTGCAAGGGCAGCGGCAGCCGGCCGTACCAGACGGTGGTGGACACCACGGGCCCGGCCTACAAGTGCAGTTGCCCGAGCCGGAAGTTTCCGTGCAAGCACGCGATCGGGCTGCTGCTGCTGTGGTCCGCGGACGAGCAGAGCGTGGCGGACGGCGCGGTTCCCGACTGGGCCGGGGAATGGCTGTCCGGGCGCAGGAAGCGCGCAGCGGACCAGGAGGCGGGGGACGCGGGCGCGCCGGCGAAGAGCGCCGACCCGGAGGCGGCGCGGCGGCGCGCCGAGCGCCGGGCCGGTCGGATCACCGCGGGGGCCACGGAGCTGGAGCAGCGGCTGGCCGACCTGCTGCGCGGCGGACTCGCGTCCGCCGAGCAGTCCGGCTACGGCCTGTGGGAGGAGACAGCGGCCCGCATGGTCGACGCGCAGGCACCGGGACTCGCCGCGCGCGTCCGCGAGTTGGGTGCGATCCCGGGCTCCGGGCCCGGCTGGCCGGTGCGGCTGCTGGAGGAGTGCGCCCTGATCCACCTGCTGGACTCCGCGTGGCTGGGACGCGAGCGGCTGCCGGAGCCGCTGGCGGCCACCGTGCGCACACGGATCGGGCTCCCGTCCGCCGCCGAGGGCGACCGGATCCGGGACCACTGGCTGATCCTCGCGCAGTACGACTCGTCCGACGGCAAGCTCACCACCCGCCGGATCTGGCTGTACGGACGCGAGTCGGGCCGGACGGCCCTGCTGCTCTCGTTCGGGGCGGCGGGCCGCTCGCCCCAACTGGCGCTTCCCGTGGGCCTGATGGTCGAGGCCGAGCTCGCGCTGCACGGCGGGGCTGCCCAGCTGCGGGCCGAGGTGGGCGAGCTGTTCACCGCGCCCGTCCCCATCGGCACGCCGCCGCCGGGCGGTTCCTGCGCTTCGGCCGTCGAGGCGTACGGGCGCGCGCTGCGGGACGACCCGTGGCTGGAGTCCTGGCCGGTCACGCTCTCCGGCGTCGTGCCGCTGCCGACAGGCGACGGCTGGCAGCTGGCCGACGCGGGCGGCGCCGACGGCCCGGAGGGGACGACGGACGGCGGCCCGGCCGACGGGGGCGCGCTGCCCGTGGCGGCCTCCGCCCTGTCCCGGCCGGGCCTGTGGAAGCTCGTCTCGCTCGCGGGCGGGCGGCCGGTCACCGTCTTCGGCGAGTTCGGCCACGCGGGCTTCGTGCCACTGACCGCCTGGTCCGACGACCAGTCCGAGACCGTCCCGCTCATCTGAAGGAGGCCCCATGACCGGCACCACCAGTACGTCACCGTGGGAAGAGCTCGTCACGTCGGCCCTCCTCGGCACCGACCGGCGCACACCACCGGCCGGCCTCGTGCCCGCGGGCAAGGAGGCACCCGTCGCCCTGCTCGACGCCGCCGCCCTGCACACCGTGCGGCGCAGGGCGGGGCTGCGGCCCGCTCCCGTCCCGACCGCCGGCGAGCGGCCCCCGGCGGCGCCGCACGACCCCCGGCCCGCCCTGCCGGACGCCGCCCGACGGCGGCTCGCCCAGCTGCTCGCCGACCGTGGCTCGTCGGGGTCCGGCGGCCGCCGGGGCGCCGCGCCGGACCTGACCGAGCTGCTTCCGCAGTGGCTGGCCGCCGCCAACGAGCACGGCTACCAGGCCCCGCCGTCCCTCCTGCCCGCCCTTCTCGACGCGGCCCGGGGACGTACGGACCTGCGGCCGCAGGCTCTGGCGTTCGCCGGGCCGCGCGGGCTGTGGCTCGCCCGGCTCAACGCGGAATGGAAGTTCGCCCTGCGCGGCGGATCCGGGGGCTCGGCTCTGCCCTCGCCCGACGACACCGACGCCGTGCGGCAACTGTGGGAGGAGGGCCTGTTCGCCGAGCGCGTCGCCCTGCTCTCGTCGGTGCGGGCGCGCGACCCGCAGGCGGCGCTCACCCTGCTCGGGGCGAGCTGGCCGACCGAACGGGCCGAGGACCGCCTCATGTTCCTCGACTCGCTGCGGACGGGACTCTCCGGCGCGGACGAGCCGTTCCTGGAGCAGGCGCTCTCGGACCGCAGCCGCAACGTCCGCGCCACCGCCGCCGAGCTGCTCTCGGCGCTGCCGCGGTCCGCGCTCGCCGCGCGGATGGCGGCGCGGGCCGCGTCGTGCGTCGCACTGGACCGGAGCGGTGACGCGGGCGCGCTGATCACGGTCGAGGCGCCGCACGAATGCGACGCCGGCATGCAGCGCGACGGAGTCGTCGCGAACGCGCCGTCCGGCCGCGGCGAACGCTCCTGGTGGCTCGGCCAGCTGGTCGAGTCGGCCCCGCTGTCCACCTGGCCGGCCCGGCTCGGCGGCCGTACGCCGCAGGAGATCGTCACGCTGCCGGTGTCGGACGACTGGGCCGACGAGCTGCACGCTGCCTGGTGCCGGGCTGCGGTCCGCCAGGGCGACGCCGAGTGGTCCCGCGCCCTGCTCGGCGCCCCCGGTACGCCGCCGTCGAGCGGTCCCGGCACCACGTCGCTGGCCGAGCGCTCGAAGCTGCTCGCGACACTGCCTTCGGAGGAACGGGCCGGCTGGGTCGCGGAGTTCATAGCCGCGCACGGGCTGTCGGAGGCGTTCCAGCTGCTGGGCGTCTGTGCGGTGCCGTGGGCGGAGCCGCTGGGCCGCGCAGTGGTCGACGCACTCGACATCGCGCGCGACGCGGGGAGTTATCCCTGGAGCTTCAGCGGCGTGATGGGCCTCGCGGAGCGCTGCCTGTCCCCGGCGGAGGCGTCCCGCCTGGAGGTCCTGACGGCGACACCGGCGGAGCAGGAGGACGCGTCACCGGGAGCGGGCGGGTACTGGTCGGAGGCGTTCCAGCGCCTGGTGTCGACGCTGCGCCTGCGCGCCACGATGCACGCCGAACTGGAGCGCTGAGGGGCCGGGGCCTCGCGCCCGGGGCCCCGGGAGCGCAGCCGGGGCCACGCCCGAGAGCACAGGGCGCGTCAGGCACACGGGCCGGGCCACGCCCGAGAGGCCGCGCCCGACAGACCGGGCCCCAGAAAGCCGGCCGCCCAGGGCACGCCGCGCTCACCGGGCCGGCGCGCCCCGGGAGCGCAGCCCGGTAGGCCGCCCTCCCCCATAGCCCTTCGGGCATGGGAGGTACCCCTCGGGCTACGCCGCCGCGCGGACGTTCGTGTTCACCCACTCCACGATGGACGCCGTCGTCGCGCCCGGCGTGAAGATCTCCGCCACGCCCTTGTCCTTCAGCGGCGCGATGTCCGCCTCCGGAATGATGCCGCCGCCGAAGACCTTGATGTCCTCCGCGTCGCGCTCCTTCAGGAGCTCGATGACCTTCACGAAGAGCGTGTTGTGCGCGCCCGAGAGGATCGAGAGGCCGATGGCGTCCGCGTCCTCCTGGATCGCCGTGTCCACGATCTGCTCGGGGGTCTGGTGCAGCCCCGTGTAGATGACCTCCATACCGGCGTCACGCAGCGCCCGCGCGATCACCTTCGCACCGCGATCGTGTCCGTCGAGACCCGGCTTGGCGACCACCACGCGGATCGGACCCGTCACACCCATCACTGCCTCCACATACCGACTGCGCCGCCTCGGGCACGGGTCCCCGCGCCCGGCGAGCGGAGCGCGGAGAGTGAACGAACGTTATCTGCAGATGTCCAGCATCCCGCAAGCCGCCGTTTCGCGGTGGACGGCGAGGGGGAAATCACACGTGGGACATTGTTCGCTGAGCGTCGTACCGGCACCAGGCACCGCGCAGGCCGCGCGGCCCCGGCGGGCACGACCGCACCAGGGGAGCCGCCGCAGATCCACACAGGTCGCCGCGCCGCCGTGCCGACAGCCGCACGGCACGGTGGCGCGGCGACCGCTTCCGCAGCGCGCGCCCCACGAGGGCGCACCCGGGCCGCACGGGGGCGCCGGTCGGGAGGTCGCTGTGAAGGCCATGCCTCTGCCCTGTTGCCGCGTCGTCACCGAGTTCACCGCGCAGTGGCTGAACGGACTGCGCCACCTCCTCCCCGCCGCGCTCCTGCGCGCCACCGCCCTGGAGCTCGCGATCCTCGCGGGACACCTCGTCCTCTACCCGACCGGGATCACCCCCGAGCGCCCGCCCCGCAGGCGCTCCGCTCCCGGCACGGCACAGCTGCCCGTGGCCCGGGCCGACGTCGTGCCCACCGTCCTGCTCCACGGGTTCGTGGACAACCGGTCGGTCTTCGTCCTGCTGAGGCGCGCGCTCGCCCGGCAGGGCCCGCACCATGTCGAGTGCCTCAACTACTCCCCTCTCACCTGCGACATCCGCACCGCCGCCGAGCTGCTCGGCCGCCATGTGGAGGAGATCTGCGCGCGGACCGGGCAGCGCGAGGTCGACATCGTCGGGCACAGTCTCGGCGGCCTCATCGCCCGTTACTACGTGCAGCGTCTCGGCGGCGACCACCGTGTCCGTACGCTCGTCACGCTCGGCACCCCGCATGCGGGGACCGCGTTCGCGCCGCTCGCCGGCGCGCACCCGATCGTGCGGCAGATGCGCCCCGGCTCATCGGTCATCGAGGAGCTGCGCATGCCGGCACCCGGCTGCCGTACGCGCTTCGTCAGCTTCTGGAGCGACCTCGACCGGATCATGGTCCCGGTCGAGACGGCCTGCATCGACCATCCCGACCTTCTCGCCCAGAACGTGCGAGTGAGCGGAATCGGCCATCTCGCCCTGCCGGTTCACCCCGCCGTCGCCGCCGGGATCCGAGAAGCGCTCGCATCGGGTGCGGCCGCGGCCGGTCCTTCCGGAACGGCATCGGTCGCCTGAGCCCAGCCAGCCGGACGAGACGATGCCGGGCGGTACTCGCAAGCGACTTTTTCTCGAACGTTTCTCGAACGTAGGGCCAAAGCTGTGCCCGCAGTCCGCCGAAAGACGGCTGATTGCCCCTTTCCTGATTGCGGAGATGCCGCCGAAGATTGTCGCCATCGCGGACCGCCGGGTACAGTCGCGCCACTGCTTCCCCCTGGGACCCCTGCAATCCGGCGGTCCCGGATGCAGGTCCTGCTGCCGAGGCGAGAGAGAAGTTGGTGAACGACCAGCACGCCCACGCCGGGTACACCGGTTATGCCACCGGCAGCTTCGACTCCGATCCGCTCTTCGGCGCCATGCCGGGCAGTTACGAGTCCGGGCACAGCGGCCAGTACGACGCGTCCCAGTGGGACACGGGGGCGCAGGAGACGACCGGCTACGACGCGTACGCGTCCGCACAGCAGGCCCAACAGCCGCAGTACGACCAGCAGTACGCGCAGTACGACACCACGGGCCAGTGGGACGCGAGCGCCTGGAACCAGGCCGGCCAGACGGGCCAGTACGAGACCGCCGCCGCGACGTTCGCGTACGACGCGACCGGCCAGTGGTCCTCCTCGTCCTTCGAGACGGGCGCCTACGACGCGACCGCCTGGAACTCCGGCGCGGCGACCACGCCGGAAGGTCTCGTACCGCAACAGTTCACGCCGGAGCACGAGTTCGCCCCGGCGGCCGAGTACGACACCGGCTACGCCGACTACCAGACCACCGATCTGCCCGGCGCGGAACATTCCGGTCAGGACTTCCAGAGGTCGGACTTCCAGAACGCCGAGTACGCACCGGAATTCCAGGACTTCCAGACGCCGGACATTCCCGCCCAGGACGTCCTTGACCAGGACTTCACGGGCGCCGCGCACCCCGAGGGCCCGGACACCGGCGACGCCGTGGCGGAGGAGGGCTACGCGACCGGGTACGAAGCCGGTCACGGCCACGACGCCGATTACGGCGACGACTCGGAGAACAGTGGCGAGTCCCCGCACGACGCGCTGACGCAGACCATGACCTCCGTCCCGGCCGCTCCCGTCGCCCCCCGTCCGGTCCGCCGCTCCGGCGGCAGCCGCGGCCGGCGCCGTACGCCCGCCAAGCGCTCCGCGCTCCTCACCGTCGCCGTGCCCTCCGCCTGCGTGATGGGCGTCGCCGGTATCGCCGCGGCCTCCGTCGGCAACCTCGGCGGCGAGCAGAAGGACGACGCGCCCAATCTGGCGGCCGCCGACCCGACCTCGGTCAAGCACGTCGCCGCCAACAGCAAGATGGACACGCAGCTCGCCGCGCTCAGCGAGGACGCCCGCGACTTCGGGGACCGCGCCTCCCGCACCCAGGAGCGCCTCGACCTCAAGGCCCGCCAGGAGGCGGAGCGGAAGAAACGCGAGGCGGAGGCGGCACGGCGCGAGGCGCTGCGACCCAAGTTCGTGCTTCCCGTCAGGCGGGACGGACTCAGCGCCTATTACGGCCAGTCCGGCGTCAACTGGATGTCCCTGCACACCGGAATCGACTTCCCCGTCCAGTACGGCACCGAGGTGCTGGCCGCCACGGACGGCACCGTGCGCACCCAGTGGAACAGCGCCTACGGCAACATGGCGATCGTGACGGCGGCCGACGGCACGGAGACGTGGTACTGCCACCTCAGCACCACCAAGATCCGCAGCGGTTCGGTCAAGGCGGGCGACGTCATCGCCTACTCGGGCAACTCGGGCAACTCCACCGGCCCGCACCTGCACTTCGAGGTGCGCCCCGGCGGCGGTTCGGCCATCGACCCGCTGCCGTGGCTGCGCGGCCACGGCCTCGACCCGACGTAAGCGGCGGGCAGGCCACAGCGAGCATGAACGAGGCGGGGGCCGCGGCCCCCGCCTCGTTCCGGCTGTCAGAGCTTCTCGACGGGCGCGTACCGCAGCAGCAGCCGCTTCGGCTTCTCGTCCCCGAAGTCGATCGTCGCCTGCGCGTCCGAACCCGACCCCGAGACCGCGACCACGGTCCCCAGACCGAACTGGTCGTGCGTGACCCGGTCGCCCACGCGCAGCGCGATCACCGGCTTGTCGTTGGTGCGCCGCGTGGCGAAACCGGACGCGCCGCCGCGTGCACGCGACGACGACAGCGACGACGTGATGCCCGACGTCGGTCCGGCCGGCGCGGCCATGGGGCCGGTGCGCTTCCACTCCACATGCGCGCCAGGGATCTCCTCCAGGAAGCGCGACGGCGGGTTGTACGAGGGCTGGCCCCAGGCGCTGCGCATCGAGGAGCGCGTCAGGTACAGGCGCTCGCGGGCGCGGGTGATGCCGACGTACGCCAGGCGCCGCTCCTCCTCCAGCTCCTTGGTCTGGCCCAGCGCCCGCATGTGCGGGAAGACGCCGTCCTCCATGCCGGTCAGGAAGACCACGGGGAACTCGAGGCCCTTGGCGGTGTGCAGGGTCATCAGCGTGATGACACCCGTACCCTCCTCGTCCTCGTCGGGGATCTGGTCGGAGTCGGCGACGAGCGCGACCTGCTCCAGGAACTCGGCGAGCGTGCCCGCACCCTCTTCCTCACCGCGGTCCTGCTCGAACTCCAGCGCCACGGCGGCCAGTTCCTGAAGGTTCTCGATGCGCGTCTCGTCCTGCGGGTCGGTGGACGCCTGCAGTTCGGCGAGATACCCCGTGCGCTCCAGGACGGCTTCGAGCACGGTGGCCGGTCCGGCGCCGGACTCGGCGATGGTGCGCAGCTCCTCCATCAGCACGTTGAACCGCTTGACGGCGTTCGCGGAGCGGGCCGCCATGCCGTACGCCTCGTCGACGCGGCGGAGCGCCTGCGGGAAGGTGATCTTCTCCCGGAGCGCGAGGGCGTCGATCATCGCCTCGGCGCGCTCGCCGATGCCGCGCTTGGGCACGTTGAGGATGCGGCGCAGCGGGACGTTGTCCTCGGGGTTGGCGAGGACGCGCAGGTAGGCGAGGACGTCCCTGACCTCCTTGCGCTCGTAGAAGCGCACACCGCCGACGACCTTGTAGGGCAGGCCGACGCGGATGAAGATCTCCTCGAAGACACGGGACTGGGCGTTCGTCCGGTAGAAGACGGCGACGTCGCCGGCCTTCGCCTCGCCCGCGTCGGTGAGCCGGTCGATCTCGTCGGCGACGAACTGGGCCTCGTCGTGCTCGGTGTCCGCGACATAGCCGGTGATCCGGGCGCCCGCGCCCGCGTTCGTCCACAGGTTCTTCGGGCGGCGGGACTCGTTGCGCTCGATGACCGCGTTGGCGGCGGACAGGATCGTCTGGGTGGAGCGGTAGTTCTGCTCCAGGAGGATCGTCGTCGCGTCCGGGTAGTCCTCCTCGAACTGGAGGATGTTGCGGATGGTCGCGCCGCGGAACGCGTAGATCGACTGGTCGGCGTCACCGACGACGCACAGTTCGGCGGGCTCCAGGTCCTCGTACCCCTCGCCCACCAGCTCGCGCACGAGCGTGTACTGGGCGTGGTTGGTGTCCTGGTACTCGTCGACGAGGACGTGCCGGAAGCGGCGCCGGTAGTGCTCGGCGACGTCGGGGAACGCCTGGAGCAGGTGGACGGTGGTCATGATGATGTCGTCGAAGTCCAGCGCGTTGGCCTCGCGCAGCCGGGCCTGGTACATCCGGTAGGCCTCGGCGAGCGTCTTCTCGAAGCCGTCCTGCGCCTGGTCGGCGAAGGTCTCCTCGTCGATCAGCTCGTTCTTCAGATTGGAGATCTTGGCGCTGAAGGACTTCGGCGGGAACTTCTTCGGGTCCAGCTCCAGGTCGCGGCAGACCAGCGACATCAGGCGCTTGGAGTCGGCGGCGTCGTAGATCGAGAACGACGAGGTGAAGCCCAGCTTCTTCGACTCGCGGCGCAGGATGCGGACGCAGGCGCTGTGGAAGGTCATGACCCACATGGCATGGGCACGCGGGCCGACCAGGTGCTCGACGCGCTCCTTCATCTCGCCGGCGGCCTTGTTGGTGAAGGTGATCGCCAGTATCTGGCCGGGGTGCACGTGCCGGGTGGCCAGAAGGTGGGCGATGCGGTGGGTGAGCACGCGCGTCTTGCCGGAACCGGCCCCTGCGACGATGAGCAGCGGGGAGCCGGTGTGGACGACGGCGGCGCGCTGCTGCTCGTTCAGCCCCTCGAGCAGGGCGGCCGCGTCGACGGCAGGCCGGGGCGCGCCGTCGCGGTAGTACCCGTCGCGGGCCGGCGGCACGTCGTAGGCGCCCTGGAAGAGGTCGTCCGGGATCGGTTCCGGAGCCGACTCCTCGGGGGGCGGAGGGGGCTCCTCGCCGTGGGGCTGGAGGTCCGCCAGGAAGCTGTCGTCAAAGAGGCTGCTCATCGCTTATCGAGTCTAGGCGGCCGGACCGACAACCGGGCCCGCATGCCCATACGGGGTAGGTCACATTCCGTGACCGTCCCTGCCCGGCGCGCCACGCCGGTGCCGGATATGCGGCCGGCACCGAAAAAGGTCACGAAAATGTATCGGACATATCGAACATCAACCTTCACAGCCCGCACACGAGTTGGCTAGCGTGCTCGACCAGACGGCCCGCACCCCTCCCGGCGAACCGCGCCGAACGGGTCGACTCCGCCGAATTCGGGCTGCCCGGGAGGCAGTTCGGAACCGGGGACCCGAACTATGCACAACCGGGGTGAATCGGACCGCCTGTCCACGGTCCGTAGGGCATCTTCCGTTCTGCCCGAACCCGACAGCTAACCCGGTAGGCGGTCCACGGAAGAAGGAGATGCCGGCCTTGGCGTCGCATCGCAGGATCCGCAGCCGCAGCACGAAGCCCTCCCACGCCGTCGGGTTCACGACGGCCGCCCTCGCCGGCGCCGCCCTCCTGTCGACACAGAGCGCCACCGCCGCGCCCAGCGACCCCAAGCCCTCCGTCGAAGAGGTGCAGAAGAAGGTCGACGACCTCTACCGGCAGGCGGGCAGCGCCACCCAGGAGTACAACAAGGCGAAGGAGGCCACCGCCGAGAAGCGCCGCGAGGTCGACACCCTGTTCGAGGAGGCGGCCACGCGCGCGGAGAAGCTCAACGAGTCGCGTCGCGCCCTCGGCGCCTATGCCGCGGCGCAGTACCGCACCGGCGCGGTCACCCCGACCGCGGCGCTGCTGTTCGCGGACAGCCCCCAGGCGTACTTCGACCAGACGCAGCTGATGGACCGGATGACCGACCAGCAGCGGACCGCCGTCAGCGACTACGAGACCCAGCGCGCGGCCGCGGCGAAGCAGCGGGCGGAGGCGACGAAGCGGCTGGAGTCGCTGACCGACTCCCAGCAGGCCCTGCGCACCAGCAAGGAGAAGGTCCAGACGAAGCTGGCCGAGGCGCGCACTCTGCTGTCCGAGCTGACCGCCGAGGAGAAGGCCCGGCTGGCGGCGATCGAGCGCGAGAAGGAGGCGGAGGCCCGGCGCAGGGCGGAGGCGAAGGCGAAGGCCGAGGCGGAGGCCAGAGCCCGCGCCGAGGCCGAGGCGGAGCGGCAGCGCCAGGAGGGCGACCAGCCGCCCCCGGAGACGGGCACCGGGACCGGCGACGACTCGTACGCGACCAGGGCCGACGAGGTCCTCGCCTTCGCCCGCGCCCAGATCGGCAAGCCGTACGTGTGGGGGGCGACGGGCCCGTCCTCGTACGACTGCTCGGGGCTCACCCAGGCGGCCTGGAAGGCGGCGGGCGTCGATCTGCCGCGCACCACCTGGGACCAGGTGGAGGTGGGGCAGCGCGTGGCGACGGCGGACCTGCTCCCCGGCGATCTCGTCTTCTTCTACGACGACATCAGCCACGTCGGCATCTACATCGGCGACGGCAAGATGATCCACGCGCCGAAGCCGGGCGAGAACGTCCGCGAGGAGTCCATCTACTACATGCCGATCTACGGCAGCGTCCGCCCGGTCTGACCCGGTCGCTCACCCCGCGTGCCCGGACGGTCCCGCCGTCCGGGCACGCGTGTGCCGGGGGTCGGTCAGGTCCAGAGCGTCGCGATGAAGACGTTCGCGACCGTCAGACCGCCGACGGCGCCGAAGAGTGCCTTGTCGACCCGTTCCTCGTCCCGCTTGACGTAGACCAGGCCGAGGATCACCACCAGCACCGCCAGCTTGATGGCGATCTTCAGGTTGTTCACCGTCTGGTCGTCGGCCTGGTTGAGGCCCACCAGCGCGACGCCGGTGATCAGCATCGTCAGCGCACCGTGCAGCATCGCCGGGTTGAAGCGGGCCGTGCCCGCGCCCATCGCCTTCATCTGAGTCAGGAAGCCGCCCAGCAGGGAGGCGATGCCGATGATGTGCAGCGCGACGAAGACATTGATGAGTACGTCCATGGGGCGGAGCCTAATCGGCGCCATACCACCGTCCGGCGGCCGGGGGAGCCCGATCGCGGCGTTCGGTCGGCCCTGCGCCGCAATGCGGCCGGGCACCGGCGCCCGGCGCACAGAAAGCGGACATCGCCGTCCAGGTTCGGGCACTTCCCGTCGTCACCCCTCCGCCCCGGGACCGCCCGGTTTAGCGTCAGCGCCCAGGTGGCCGGCTCCCCACCGCCGTCGTGCAGCCGGACGGCTCGGCCGCCCCCGCCGAAAGATCCGGCGGCGTACCGCTCCCCTGTGCGGTACGCCGCCGGACCGCAGGTACGCAGGAAGGACGTGTACGCCCCGTGGCAGCGCACCGGAAGCCGAGGCAGCATCCGCTCACCGGGCCGGCCGCCCGCACCGCAGCCACCCTCGCGCTCGCAGGCGCGGCGACCACGACCGCGCTCGACGGCTCGGCGCACGCCGAGCCCCGTCTCACTCCCGCCCAGCTCAAGGCCCGCGTCGACCGGCTGTACCAGGAGGCCGGGGAGGCGACCGAGAAGTACAACGGAGCCAAGGAGCGGACGGCGCAGGCCCGCGGAGCGCTCGACGAGCTTCGCGACGAGGCCGCCCGCCGCACGGAGCGGCTCAACGCCTCCCGCAACGCACTCGGTTCCGTCGCCACCGCGCAGTACCGTTCCGGCGGCATCGATCCCGGCCTGCAGCTCGCGCTGACCTCGGACCCCGACGAGTACCTGGCGCGCGCCTCGCTCGCCGAGCGGGTCGGCGAGCGGCACGCGGCCGCCGTGGCCGGTGTGCACCGCCGGCTCGTGGACCTCGGCCGGCTCAGGGCCCAGGCTGGCGAGCGGACGGCCGAACTGGAGCGGCACCGCCGCGAACTGGCACGACACAAAGCCGTCGTGAAGGACAAACTGGCCGCCGCCGAACGACTGCTGGCCCGGCTGACCGCCGAGCAGCGCACCGCGTACGACGCCGGACCGGCCGACCCTGCCCGCGCCGGCCGCTCCACCACACCCCGCGGCGGGCTCAAGGCGCCGAACGGCCGGGCCGCACAGGCCGTCGCCTACGCCTACGGCACACTCGGCAAGCCGTACGTGTGGGGGGCGACCGGGCCCTCCGCGTACGACTGTTCCGGGCTCACCCAGGCCGCCTGGCGCTCGGCCGGAGTCTCGCTGCCCCGCACCACGTACACCCAGATCAACGCCGGGCAGCGCGTCTCCCGCGCCCAACTCGCCCCCGGGGACCTGGTGTTCTTCTACTCCGGCATCTCGCACGTCGGCCTGTACATCGGCGGCGGCCAGATGATCCACGCGCCGCGGCCCGGTGCGCCCGTTCGCGTCGCACCGATCGACCAGATGCCCTTCGCCGGGGCGACGCGGGTCTCGTAGCGTCCGGCGGACCGGAGCCGTCCGGGATGGCCGCGCGCGTCGCGCCCGGCGTCAGACCAGGCGCCGGGCCGTCGCCCACCGCGTGAGTTCGTGGCGGTTGGACAGCTGCAACTTCCGCAGCACCGCCGACACATGCGACTCGACCGTCTTCACCGAGATGAACAGCTGCTTGGCGATCTCCTTGTACGCGTACCCGCGCGCGATCAGCCGCAGCACCTCGCGCTCCCGCTGGGTGAGCCGGTCCAGGTCCTCGTCGACCGGCGGCGCGTCGGTCGAGGCGAACGCGTCCAGCACGAAGCCGGCGAGCCGCGGCGAGAACACCGCGTCACCGTCCTGCACCCGGAAGATCGAGTCGACCAGGTCCGCGCCGGTGATCGTCTTGGTGACATAGCCCCGGGCCCCGCCGCGGATCACGCCGATGACGTCCTCTGCGGCGTCCGACACCGACAGCGCCAGGAAGCGCACCGGGTGCTCCGCCGATGCCATCAGCGGCGCACAGCGGCGCAGCACCTCCACGCCTCCGCCACCGGGCAGGTGCACGTCCAGCAGGACGACCTCCGGCCGGGTCGCCATGATCACGGTGACCGCCTGGTCGACGTCGGCGGCCTCACCGACGACCTCGACCCCGGTGCGCTCGGTCTCCCCGATCTCGGCCTGCACACCGGCGCGGAACATCCGGTGGTCGTCGACGAGCACGACCCGCACGCGCCGCTCGGCGCTCTCTTCCGCAGACTCGGTCATCCGTCAGCCCTCTCCATCTCGAGCTCCACCTCGGTGCCCCCGCCGGGCACCGTGCGCAGCCGTGCCGTGCCGCCGTTGCGCTGCATCCGGCCGATGATCGATTCTCTTACGCCCATTCTGTCGCCGGGAACGGCATCCAGGTCGAACCCCGGCCCCCGGTCCCGCACGGAGACGAAGACGGCGCGCCCCTCGACCTCCGCGTAGACCTGGACCGCCCCTCCCGCGCCACCGTACTTGGCGGCGTTGACCATCGCCTCGCGCGCGGCCTGCATCTGTGCGGCCAGCTTCTCGTCGAGCGGGCAGTCCCCGACGACCACGACCTCCAGGGGCACGCCGTGCTTGTCCTCGACCTCGGCGGCGGTCCTCTTGACCGCCTCGGCGAGGGTGTCGGGCTCCTCGTCCTCGTCCTTGCCGGTGCCCTCAGGGCGGTAGAGCCAGTTCCGCAGCTCGCGCTCCTGGGCGCGGGCGAGCCTGCGCACCTCGCCGGGGTCGTCCGCGTTCCGCTGGATCAGGGTGAGGGTGTGCAGGACGGAGTCGTGGACGTGGGCGGCGACCTCGGCCCGCTCCTGGGCGCGGATGCGCATGGTCCGCTCCTCGGAGAGGTCCTGGGTCATCCGCACCAGCCAGGGCCCCGCGAGCAGGGCGACCCCGGCGATGACGGCGATGGCGGCCGTCAGCACGTTGCCCAGCTGGGCCGCCGAGCCGCGCACCACCATGAACACGGTCAGGCCCATGCCCACGAGCGCCACCCCGGCGAGGGCGCGCGCCAGTTGCACCAGGCGGCGGCGCCGGCTGTCCGTGGCGAGAGTGGCCCAGCGGGCCCTGCGCGCGTTGTCCGCCTGCCGCCACACCAGCACCACACCGGCGCCGATGAGCAGCGTCGGCCACACGTAGCGGTTGGCGGTGCCGTTGGTGTCGACATTGCCGACGAAGACCGCCGCGCCGACGAGCAGTGCGACCAGGGCGAACAGCTGCCCCTTGTCGGGCTTGCGCAGCCGGCGCCGGCCGTCGGGCGTGGTCTCGAAGACGGAGCGCGGCTCGGCTGCCCGGCCGCCGACGCCGAGCGGGACGACAATCCAGAAGACCGCGTACAGCAGGGCGCCGAGGCCGTCGGCCATGAACAGGGCGAGAAAGAGGAGGCGCACCCAGACGACCGGCAGGCCGAGGTGTCCGGCGAGGCCGCGCGCCACACCGCCGAGCATGCGTCCGTCGGCGCTGCGGTACAGCTTGCGGACGGCAGGCTCTTCGGTCTCGGTCGGACGGGCGGTGACGGACATGACCTGATCGTCACACGGCCCGGCCGGGCCGGTCATCAGGGCCGTCCCTTAATCCGACCCTGAGAAGTCCCCGTCCCTCAGGGGCAATATCAGGGGACGGCCAGGGTCGGGGCGGCTGCCGCCCCGGCGCCGGGCCCGTCACCATGGAGTCATGACCCAGCCGACCGCCGCGCCGCCCCAGCCACCGCAGGAGCCGCCGTCGCCTCCGGCGCGGCTGCGCCGCGCCCCGCGCCACAAGGTCGTGGCCGGTGTCTGCGCCGGGCTGGGCAGGCACTGCGACATAGACCCGGTGATCTTCCGGATCGTGATCGGCGTGCTGTCGGTGACCGGCGGCACCGGTCTGATCTTCTACGGCTTCGCCTGGCTGCTGATCCCGGCCGACGACGAGGAAGAGAACGAGTTCCGAAGGATGCTGTCGGGCCGCGTCGACGGCGCCTCGCTGAGCGCCGTGCTGCTCGCCCTGCTCGGCTGCGGACTCCTCCTGACGATGCTGGGCAACGGAAACATGCTCGGCTTCGTCACGATGCTCTCGCTGGCGGTGACCGGGGCGGCCGTGTGGTCCCAGCGGCGTACGCACACCCCGCCCGGCGGCGAGCACACGGCCACGGCCGCGGCGCACGCCGTCGCCGAGGCACCGCCCGAGACGAAAGCCCCTCCCGTCCCGGACAGCCCGTCCTGGTGGCGCGACCCGATCGTCAAGGACGGTACGACCGGGCCGGTGCCCACCGGATATCTGTGGGGCCCCGAGTCGGCGCTCGCCGAGAGCGCCGTCGCTCCCCCGCGCGCCGGCGCGCGCCCGGCCGACGCCGTGGTGGCACCGCAGCCGCGCGGCCCGCGCGGGATCGGCGGGAGCGTATTCCTGCTGGCACTGGTCGCGGGCGGTCTGGGCACGGGCCTGAGCTGGGAGAGCCGGCCGCTGGGCACGGCCCTGCAGATCGGGCTCGTCGCCGCTCTGGCCGTGTTCGGCCTCGGCCTCCTGGTGAGCGCGCTGCTGGGCCGCACCGGTTTCGGCACGGTCCTGCTGACGATGGTGACGGCGGCTCTGCTGGCGGGCGCCGCGGCCCTGCCGAAGGACATCAGCACGAAGTTCGGCGAGAGGACGTGGGCGCCGGCGTCGGCGACCGCCGTCCGGCCGAGCTACGAGATGGGCTCGGGGCAGGGCACCCTTGACCTCTCCGCCCTCGAACTGCCCGCCGGACAGACGGTGTCGACGCGGGCGGAGATGGGGCTGGGTCACCTGAAGGTCGTCGTGCCGAGGGACGCCGCCGTGCGGCTGGAGGCCGAGGTGGGGGTCGGCGACATCAGGCTGCCCGACGACGCGCCGGACGATGTGGACGTCGGCCCGGGCCAGGACCGGCGCAAGACGCTTCCCGCCCCGCCGGGAGCGCGACCGGGCGGGACGCTCGTCCTCGATCTGGAACTGGGCATCGGACAGGTGGAGGTGACCCGTGCCGCGTCGTGAGTTCCGGCACGATTTCCGTCCGGGCAGGCTGGTCGCCGGACTGTCCGTCCTGACCGCCGCCCTGCTGTACGGGGGCGATGCGGCGGGCGCCTGGCACACCCCCTGGTTCGTCGCCTTCCCGGTCGTGTTCGGCGGTCTGGCCCTGGCGGGGACCGTCGCCGCCCTGCACTACATGGTCCGGCGCCGCCGGGCCCGCAGCACGGCGTCGAGGGAGAACACCGAGGCGCCGGCGAGCACCAGCGGCAGCCAGGCCATGAGGTAGGCGAGGTCGTTGCCGTAGTAGTACGGATCGGTCTGCCAGCTCACGGTCAGCCACAGGCTCAGCGAGATGAGCGCGCCGCCGAAGGCGGCCAGCCGGGCGAGCAGCCCGACCAGGGTGGCGAGGCCGACGGCGATTTCGCCGATGGCGATGGCGTGGCCGAAGGCCTCCGGGTTCTTCAGCGCCAGGTCGACGAGCCAGGGGACGGCGGAGCCGTCGCGCACCGAGGTCATCACCTCGCCGATGGAGCCGGTGCCGCTCGCCGCCAGGAACCGGCTGTCGGTGAGTTTGTCGATGCCGGCGTAGACGAAGGTCACGCCGAGGAACAGCCGCAGCGGCAGCAGCGCGTACCGGGTGGCCTGCTCTCTCCAGCCGCGCGGCCCGTCGCTGTCCGTCCCGTAGATGGGTGTCGTCTGGTAGGTGTATGTCATCGCTCGTCCCGCCTTCGCTTGGGCCCTCAGACGACCATACGTACGGCGAGGCCCTGCCGCTCACCAGGCATGCGGCACACGCTGTGACAGGTGGGTGACATGTCGGCCGACTCCGGCCGGCCCCGGCGCGGGCGCTTCGGGGTCAGTCGGTGATCGCGATGAGGCAGCGGTTGCTCGCCACTCCGGCGGCCGTCACCACCTGCACGTCGACCTGGCCCGGCTCGACCTCCACGGGTACGGGCACCGTGAGCAGGGTGTCGGCCGGATTGGCGAAGCCGCCCGCCACGGGGATGAGCGGCACGTGCACATGGACCGCGCCGAAGCGGACGACGAGCTTCGCCAGCAGGTCCGGCCGTTCCGCGCCCGGCGGCACGAAGCCCGTGCCCCGGATCTCGATGTCGTCACCTGTACGGATGGGCCCGTCCAGGTCACCGGCCTCCCGGGCCCGTACCACCGACATCACGACGGGCCGGCCGCCCTCCGCGTGCTTGCCGGCGAAATACGTCCCGGCCGACAACGCCACCAGCAGCACGAGCCCCCACGGGATGTGGGGCAGCCGCTCGGGGGCGCGGGCCAGCGCGGTCAGGGCGAGAACGACGGCGGCAGCATTGACCAGCACGTACTGCCCGTCGGCGAAGGCGGCCCGCCCGGAGTCGTCGCAGAACAGGTCAAAGGCGCGCGGGTGGTCGGCGCGCACCTTCTGCAGCCGCAGCGCGGCGACCCGTACGGCCACGGTCCTGCGCACCCCGACGGCGATCGCGCACACGACGGCGAAGACGCACAGCAGCCCGCCTCCGGCGGCGAGACCCAGCCCCTCGGCGAGCCTGTCGCGCCGGACGCCCGACGAGGCGCCGGCCAGCAGGAAGGCGAGATGCAGCAGGGTGCCGCAGACGACGAGCAGCCAGACGGCGGCGACCGTACGGGAAGTCGACAGGCGGTTGTCCTCACCGGTCAGCACGGCGAGGAGGCCGCCTCGGGCCCCGTGCGTCCGCGCCGCGCCGGTGAGGGCGCCGGCGACGACGAGCGCGGCGAGCAGCCCTGCCGTGCGCGTCGGGGTCCAGCCCGTGCCGATCGCGGTCGCCGTCTGGGCGGCGACGAGCGCCGTGAAGCACCCCCACACCCCGGCCAGGGTGCGCAGCCGCACCTTGCGCAGCCGGGACGCGGCCACGGCCCGGTCGAGGCCTGCGACGGTGCGGGCCGACTGCGTCAGCTCGTCGGACACCCACTGCCGCGACGCACCGGGTGAATGCGCGACGCCCGCGGGAAGCCCTCCACCCGCCGCGAACTCGTCTCGTTTGGCGAGGAATTCGGCCACCGCGCGCCGATGACCTTCGCGCGCCCCGTGCGCGCACGTGTCGCACTGTCCCGCTTCTTGCACCGCCACGGCCGAACGCCACCTCTCCGCATTTCCAGGCCAACCGCCTTGTGATGCATGGGAATTGTGCCGTACGCAAACCGCCGCCACCCCGATGGTGGAGGCCAGGAAGGGTGAAACCGGCGGAGCGGGGTTGACCTCGGCTACTGGAGGAGGTCCGGTTCGGCGCGGCTGATCTGCTGCCACAGCGGCTGGAAGCTGATCCAGGCCACCAGGTCGCCGCCCAGCTGTTCGCGGGTGGCCAGCGCCTCCCGGTGTCCGATGGGCACGGCCTTGCCCGCGGCCCGCGCCGCCAGCTGCACCTGTGCGCAGCGCTCCATCGAGATGAACCACCAGGCGGCGGCGTCGACCGAGTCGCCGACGGTCAGCAGCCCGTGGTTGCGCAGTACGAGCGCCTTGCGCGGCCCGAGCGCCTCCGCGATCCGCCGCCCCTCGTCCTCGTCCACGCCCACCCCTGTGTACGCGTCGACCACCGCGTGGTCCTCGTAGAAGGCGCACGCCTCCTGGGTGAGGGGCTCGACCGGTCGGCCCAGCGCGGCCAGCGCCCGCCCGTGCACCGTGTGGGTGTGGGCGACCGCGACGACGTCGGGGCGGGCCAGGTGCACCTGGGCGTGCACGGTGAAGGCGGCCTGGTTGACGCGGTGCCGCCCCACGACGGCCCGGCCCCACCGGTCGGCGAGGACCAGGTCGCCGGCGGAGACATGGGCGAAGGGGACGCCGAAGGGGTTCACCCAGAAGCAGTCGGTGAACTCCGGGTCCCGTGCGGTGATGTGTCCCGACACCCCGTCCTCGTACCCGAAACGCCCGAACAGCCGCAGCGCCCCGGCGAGCCGCTCCTTGCGGTATGCGCGTTCCTCGACGACGGACTCGTGGACGGGCGGCATCGCGAACCGCAACTGCTCCACGGGCAAGGGCTCCGGCGTGTACGTCATGGCCCGGAAGGTAACGCCGCGGAGGTCGACTGACCAGAGCGGCCCCGCACCTCAGGGGCTTGGTTCGCCCCCGCAGACGGCGACGCCGCCACCCGCACGAGGCGGGCGACGGCGTCGCGTACGGCGGCGGGGAGACTCACTCCCACTCGATGGTGCCCGGCGGCTTGCTCGTCACGTCGAGCACCACGCGGTTGACGTCGGCGACCTCGTTGGTGATCCGGGTGGAGATCTTCGCGAGCACCTCGTACGGCATGCGCGTCCAGTCGGCCGTCATGGCGTCCTCGGACGAGACGGGGCGCAGGACGATCGGGTGGCCGTAGGTGCGGCCGTCGCCCTGGACGCCGACGCTGCGGACGTCGGCGAGCAGCACGACCGGGCACTGCCAGATGTCGCGGTCGAGGCCCGCCGCGGTGAGCTCCTCACGGGCGATGGCGTCCGCCTCGCGCAGCAGGTCCAGGCGCTCCTTGGTGACCTCGCCGACGATGCGGATGCCGAGACCGGGGCCGGGGAACGGCTGGCGCTGGACGATCTCCTCCGGCAGGCCGAGCTCCTGGCCGACCATGCGGACCTCGTCCTTGAACAGCTTGCGCAGCGGCTCGATGAGCTCGAACTCGAGGTCCTCGGGCAGACCGCCCACGTTGTGGTGCGACTTGATGTTGGCGGTGCCGGTGCCGCCGCCGGACTCGACGACGTCCGGGTAGAGCGTGCCCTGCACGAGGAAGGCGACGTCCTCGCCGCCCGCGGCCTCCGCCACGATCTCGGCCTGCGCCTGCTCGAAGACCCGGATGAACTCCCGGCCGATGATCTTGCGCTTCTCCTCGGGGTCGGAGACGCCCGCGAGCGCGTCGAGGAACCGCTTCTCCGCGTCGACGACCTTCAGCTGGACGCCGGTCGCGGCCACGAAGTCCTTCTCGACCTGCTCGGTCTCGCCCTTGCGCATCAGGCCGTGGTCGACGTAGACGCAGGTCAGCTGGGAGCCGATGGCCTTCTGGACGAGGGCCGCGGCGACCGCCGAGTCCACGCCGCCGGACAGACCGCAGATGGCGCGCCTGGTGCCGACCTGCTCGCGGATCGCCGCGATCTGCTCCTCGATGACGTTGCCCGTGGTCCAGCTCGGCTCGATGCCGGCGCCGCGGTAGAGGAAGTGCTCCAGGACCTGCTGGCCGTAGGTGGAGTGCATCACCTCGGGGTGGTGCTGCACGCCGTAGAGCTTCTTCTCGTCGTTCTCGAAGGCGGCGACCGGGACCACGTCGGTGGACGCGGTGACGGTGAAGCCCTCCGGCGCGGCGGAGCAGGCGTCGCCGTGCGACATCCATACCGGCTGCTCGTCGGGCGTGCCCTCGAAGAGGGTGGAGCCGGGCTTGGTGACGTGCAGCGGCGTACGGCCGTACTCACGCGCACCGGTGTTGTCGACGGTGCCGCCGAGGGTCGTGGCCATCAGCTGGAAGCCGTAGCACATGCCGAAGACGGGGACGCCGGCCTCGAAGATCTCGCGGTCCAGGCGCGGGGCGCCCTCCGCGTACACCGACGACGGGCCGCCGGAGAGGATGATCGCCTTCGGGTTCTTCGCCAGCATCTCCGCCACGGGCATCGTGGACGGGACGATCTCGCTGTAGACCCGTGCCTCACGGACGCGGCGGGCGATGAGCTGGGCGTACTGGGCGCCGAAATCGACAACCAGGACGACGTCCGGGTTGGATGCGGGCGCGGCAGCGGGGGACGCTGATGACACTGGCGGCCTTCCGGCGGTGGGAGAGGGTCGGTATTTGTCGATTCTACCGGGACGGGCGGGCATACCTTCGTCTCACCATCCGAACCGGGCTTTGGCCCGGGGCGGGGGCGGGGGCCATACTGACCGCATGCACACGCAGCTGACCTTCGTCTTTACCTATGGCACCGGCCCGTCCGGCTGCCATGGTCGTGCTGCTTAGCTTCAGACAGCGACTTCCCAGGCGCCCCGGGCCGACAAGGCCCGGGGCGCTTCGGCTTTCTCCGGGCCGGGCCGATCCGGGGCCCCCACACAAGGAGAGCCCCCGTGACCGAGGTACTCGACAAGACCGGCGCCCGCACCGACGACGCCGCGCACGTGATCGCGTGCGCCCGCGAGCGCATCGACGCGCTCGACGACCGCATCATCGGCCTGATCCAGGAACGCATGGCCGTCTCGGCGGTGATCCAGGACGCCCGGATCGCCTCCGGCGGCCGCCGGGTGAACTTGGCGCGCGAGATGGAGGTCCTCGGCCACTACAGGGACGCGCTCGGCAAGCCCGGCACCTCGCTCGCGATGACGATGCTGGAGCTGTGCCGGGGCCGCATCTGAGCCGTGGGCCTACGCCTGCGCACCTGCGTTCGGGCGCATCCTCACCCGTACGGCGCGTGACGCACCCGGCCGGTCTTCGTTGGTCCCGATGTCCGTGCCAGCCAGGGGCGGGCCTCGAAGGAAACCACGCGTGGCTCCGCTGGAGCGTGTGACGCACCCGAGGTGCGTCGTGGGACCTCGCCCCAGCGCGCGTGACCGGTCGGCAGGGGACAGCAGCCCGGTCACCCCAAGGGCGGTCGGCTCCGGGGACGCCCGGCGCCGACCGCATCCGGTCCGACGGCTGCGCAGGCCGCAGCCCGTCCCGCAGACACGAGTACGAGCACGTCCCCCTCTGTGCAACCGCACTGTGACAGGCCGAACCCCAGGCGCCCCGAAAGCGCCGGGGCGGCGGCCTCCCCCCACGCGGCGCAGCCCCCCGGCGCCGCGCCACGGCACCGCGCAGCCCTGACGCCGGTGCCGAACGGAAGGGCCCCGCGGACCGGTGTCCGCGGGGCCCTTCACCTGTCGGCTCCCTCCGGGGAGGCCGATCAGGCGTCCGTACGCCGGCGGCGGGCCGCCATGATCGCCACCGCACCCGCGGCGAGCGCTGCGGCCGCGCCGCCCGCGGCAAGCAGGGCCGAGGAGCCGGTGGCGGCGAGACCGCCCTGGGCGGTGGCGCCGCCTGCCGAGGTCCCGGACGTCGTGGAGCCGCCGGCGGTGCCGCCCGTCGACTCGTCGTCGTCGCCACCGCCGCCGGTGGAACCACCGGTGCCGCCGCTCGTGGCCGGGTCACCCGTGCCGCCGCTGTCGGAGCCGGCGTCCCCGCTGTTCAGGACGACCGCCGCGGTGTTGTCGTCCATGTCGGGGTCGAAGGGGAGCGCCGGGTGGGACGCGGACCGGTTCCGGACGGTCACCTTGCCCTTCGCCCGGTGGACCACCTTCTCGATCTTCATCTCGAAGGGCAGCGCGAAGTCCTCGTCCTCCATCACCACGGAGGGGACGGCGCAGAGGTAGCGGGGCGCGCCGAGCTGCTGCTCGCGGTCGCCGCCGGAGGCCGTCACACCGGTGCAGGTGTCGGGCTTCCCGGTCACCGCGGCCCCCTCGGGAACCGTGAAGTCCACGACGCCGATGTCCTCGCCGGAGCGGATGTAGCCGATCCAGGCCAGGCCCTCGTTGCGGAAACCGACGGTCGTCCGCACGGTCTCCCCGGCGGCGGCCTCGGCGACGGACGCGCCGTAGGCCACGAAGTCGGCGGTGTTCTTCGCGCGGATGGACTGCTCCCGCTGGTTGTCCCGCGGGTCGAGGTCCGCGGAGCGGGCGGAGAGCACCCTCTTCAGGGCGAGCTTCCCGCCGCTGCCCCGGGTGAAGGAGGCCCCGGCGTGCTGGGCGTCCCGTTCCTTCCGCGTGTTCTCGCCGACGCGGTAGACGAAGTCCTCGTGGAAGGCGTGCTGCGCGGCCTTGACGGTGAGGGGTTCTGCCAGCTCGTAGACGGTGCCCGGCTCGTACGAGCCGTCGAACGAACAGATCGCCGTGGAGAGCACATCCTCGGCCGACGCGCCCGTGCCCTTGGTGTACTCGCAGTTGGAGTACCGCTCGGGGATCTCGATGCCGTGCGTGTACTTCAGCGTGAGGAGCACGCCTTCGGCGGCGGCGGTGCCCGTGTTCGCGAAGGAGATCCGCGCGGGCTGCGCCTCGCCGGGCAGGACGTCCTGCTGGAGACCGAGGGGCCGCATGACGAGGTCGGGTCCGCCGACCGTCACCTTGGCCGTGTACGGGGTGAACGTCGCGGTCCCGGACTTCCCGGTGACCTTGATGTCGCCACCGGCGCCGAGGACGCTTCCCTCGGCGGCGGTGAGCTCCAGGCGGGCCACGCTGTTGAGCGCGGAGCCCCAGATGCTGTGGTCGGTGCACACCGCCGTCGCTCCGGTGATCTCGCAGTCGGCGCTCGTGGCATCACCGTCGAACCGGACGTCCGCCACGCCCGCGATCCCGCTGAAGTCGAAGGCGACGGTGTACTCGTCGGTGAAGTCCTCGTCCCGCGGGTTGTCGACCGTGACGTCCAGCGTCGCCTTCTGCGGCGCACCGCTCCCGGGGTGGGGGCGCAGGCCGATCTCCGCGGGGCCGCCGAGCGTGAAGACGGGGTCGGCCGCGTGGGCGGGAGCGGCGAAGAGCCCGGCAGCGGCGATCATTCCCGCGGCGGCGAGGCCGGCCGCGGAACCGCGCGCGAGGGCCGACGAGTTGACGCGTCTCATCTACGAACCTCTGGGTCGGGTGGGATCCATGGACCGCGTGCCGGGTGAGCGACGCGGCAGTCATGTGACCAGGAGGAGCGGTGAACGGTTGCGCGGGACAAGATCACGGCTTGGCCACGGCCTCGGATGTGATCCACCTCACAGGAGGATTTCTGTGACGCGAGGACAACCATCCCCACTGGTCACAGGTCATGCATGCGTAACAACGGCCTCTTGTGCGCTCCGGCGCGCGGCGACCGCGAAGAGCCAGGAGGCCGCTGCACTCGGAGGGGGGTGCAGCGGCCTTCGTCGTGCGGGGGGCGGCCCCGGGCGCGCGGGCTACTTCTTGGGCGGGACCGCCGGGATGCCCAGGAACGGCAGCTTCAGCGCGCCGAACGCCTCGGCCGGGACTGCCGGGGACTTCGGCGCCACCGGGGACAGCCGCTCGTAGGCGGCGCCCTGGGCAGGACGGGTGTCCTCGTCCCCGTTGTTGGGCCAGAACGACATCGCGCGCTCCGCCTGCGCCGTGATCGTCAGCGACGGGTTGACGCCCAGGTTCGCGGAGACGGCGGAGCCGTCGACGACCGAGATGCCCGGGTGCCCGTACAGCCGGTGGTACGGGTCGATCACGCCCTCCTCGGCCGAGGCGCCGATCGGGCAGCCGCCGAGGAAGTGGGCGGTGAGCGGGGTGCCCATGAGCTCACCGATGTTGGACCCCGCGAAGCCGTTGATCTCCTCCGCGAGCAGGGACGCGGCGCGCGTGGCCTCGGGGATCTGGTTCGGGTTCGGGGCGCCGTGGCCCTGGCGGGCGGTGAGCAGTCCCTTTCCGATGCCGCTCGGCTTGCGGTAGGTGGTCAGCGAGTTGTCCAGCGACTGCATGACCAGGCCGATGATCGTCCGCTCCGACCAGCGCCGGTTGGACAGCGCGCGAACGGCGAGCAACGGGTGCCTGGCCATGTTGCCGAGCCAGCCGGCGACCCGGCCCTTGACCCGGTAGGGCACCTGGAGGATCGTCATGCCGCCCATGGCGTTCGAGCCGCGGCCGTAGCGGACCGGCTCGATGTGGGTGTTCTCGTCCGGGTGGATCGAGGACGTGATCGCCACACCACGCGTGAAGTCGACCCGGTCGGCGCCGTGGCGCTTGCGGTAGCGGCGGTTGTCGGTCTGGGCGCCGACGAGTGCCTCGGAGTTGGTCCGGGTCAGTTCGCCGAGGCGCGCGGACAGCCGCGGGAGCAGCCCGCTGTCCTTCATCCGGTGCAGCAGGGTCTGCGTGCCGTACGTGCCGGCGGCGATGACGACCCGGCGGGCCCGGAACGTACGGCCCTGCCCCTTGCGCTTGTTGTCGCTCGGCAGCGTCCCGACCGCGAAACCGCCGCACGGGTCCTCGGTGACGGCGACGACGGACGTCATCGGGTGGACGACCGCGCCCGCCTTCTCGGCGAGGTAGAGGTAGTTCTCGTTGAGGGTGTTCTTGGCCCCGTGCCGGCAGCCCGTCATGCACTCGCCGCACTCGGTGCACGCCCTGCGCGAGGGGCCCTGCCCGCCGAAGTACGGGTCGGCGACCTCCTGGCCGGGCCTGGCCTTCGCCGATCCGTCGGCGTCCTCGCCGTCCCCGAAGAACACCCCGACGGGAGCCATGTGGAAGGTGTCGCCCACGCCCATCGCGTCGGCGGTCGCCTTCAGGTGGACGTCCGAGGGTGTCATCGTCGGGTTGAGCCGTACGCCGAGCATGCGGCGGGCCTGGTCGTAGTACGGCGCGAGCTCGTCCTGCCAGTCGGTGATGTCCTTCCACTGCGGGTCGTTGAAGAACGGCGCGGGCGGGACGTAGAGCGTGTTGGCGTAGTTGAGCGAGCCGCCGCCGACGCCAGCCCCCGCGAGCACCATCACGTTGCCGAGCAGGTGGATGCGCTGGATGCCGAACAGGCCGAGCGCGGGGGCCCAGAGGTAGTTGCGCAGGTCCCAGGAGTTCTTCGGCAGCGACTCCCGGGTGAACCGGCGGCCCGCCTCGAGGACACCGACCCGGTATCCCTTCTCGGACAGCCGGAGGGCGGAGACCGAGCCGCCGAAGCCGGAGCCCACGACGATCACGTCGTAGTCGTACGCGACGCCGTCCGCCGCGTCCTGATGTCGGGCAGGGGGTACCTCGGACATGGCTCTCCTCGGGAAAAATGTGCGGGCGTGCGGGTGCGGGGGGCCGGCGGTCAGCGCAGGCGCAGGGCCTTCATCGCCTTCAGGCTGACGCTCATGAACGCGGCGTACTTCTCGTCGTCCATGCCGAACGACGGGGCGAGCGGCAGCAGCCGCTGCTGGGCGACGGTCTGCGCCTCCGTGTACTTGAGGATGCCCTCGGAGCCGTGCCGCCGGCCGAGCCCGGAGTCCTTCATGCCGCCCATGGGCGCCTGGACGCTGCCGTAGGCCGGGGCGTAGCCCTCGTTGATGTTGACGGTGCCGGTGCGCAGCTTCGCGGCGACGGCGTGGCCTCGCTTGCCGTCCTTGGTCCACACGCTCGAATTGAGCCCGTACGTGGTGGCGTTGGCCAGCTCGACGACCTTGTCCTCGTCCGAGAAGCGGTAGACGGACACGACCGGGCCGAAGGTCTCCTCGCCGCACACGGCCATCGGCGCGTCGACGCCGTCGAGGATGGTGGGCTCGTAGAAGTACGGGCCGATGTCGGGGCGGGCGACGCCGCCGGCGACGAGGGTCGCGCCCTTGGCGACGGCCTCCTCGACATGGCGGGTGACGGTCTCCAGCTGGCGCGGGCCGACGAGGGAGCCCATGTCCGCGCCGTAGGCGAGGGAGTTGCCGAGCCGCATCGCCTTGGTGCGCGCGGCGAAGCGCTCGACGAACTCGTCGGCGATCGACTCGTGGACGTACAGCCGCTCGATGGAGATGCACAGCTGGCCCGCGGACGAGAAGCAGGCGCGGACGGCACCGGCCGCGGCCTTCTCCACATCGGCGTCGTGGAGCACCAGCATGGCGTTCTTGCCGCCGAGTTCGAGGGAGACGCCGACCAGCCGGGCGGCCGCCGCTTGGGCGACCTCGCGGCCGGTGCGGGTCGATCCGGTGAAGGAGACGTAGTCGGCGTGCTTGACGACCTCGGGGCCGACGACCGGGCCCTCGCCGATGACGACCTGGAACACCTCGGCGGGCAGGCCCGCCTCGATCAGCAGGTCGCGCGCCCACAGCGCGGTGAGCGCGGTCTCGGTGTCGGGCTTCATGACGACCGCGTTGCCGGAGACGAAGGCGGGCAGGGCGTCGCCGACGGACAGCTCCAGCGGGTAGTTCCAGGGCGCGATCTGGCCCACGACCCCGCGCGGCTGGCGCAGTTCGGTGGTCTTCGTCAGCACGGGCACGACGCCCGTGTGGTGCTTGGGCCTGAGGTACGCGGGGGCCTTGCGCCCGTAGTGGCGGGCCGCGACGGCGACGGCCTGCACCTCCTCGTGCGCGTGGAGCCGGGCCTTGCCCGTCTCCAGCTGGATCAGGTCCAGCACCTCGGCCTGGCGCTGGAGGACCAGGTCGTGGAAGCGCAGCAGCACGGCGGCACGGGCCCGCACCGGGGTGGCCTCCCACACGCGCTGGGCGGCGCGGGCCCGCTCGAAGGCGGCGGCCACGTCGTCGGGGGTGGACTCGGGCAGGTCCGCCAGCTTCTCGCCGGTGAACGGGGCGTGGTTCGCCGTGCGGCCGGAGCCCGTCACACCCTTGGTGAGCTGGGCGACCAGTTCGGGAGTGACCACGTCGGCTGCGGTGCGCACGCCGGCCGGCGAGGCGGCGATGGGGTTGGTGCCGAGGGCGGTTGCGGTGGCCTGCGAGTCCGTCATGGGGGCGAGAGTATGCGGCGGTCGGGCACTTTGGGTACCCGTCGGTAACAGCTTTTCACCGGGTCCCCACGATTGCGCCAGCGATCACTGGCGGATAAGCCCTGATCAGGGGCTTGTCATGGTTGGCCAGGGGTCGGCAGCGTGATGAAGCCGTAGTACGGATCTCCGCGGACGACCGCCCGGACGTCAGTTCGGGTGCGGCCGCCAGCCCCTGAGCATCGTGTCGAACTGCTCGCGCGTCACGGCCCAGTCCTTCGCCGGGCCGGACATGTAGAGGGCGTACTCGGTGCCGTCGTCCTCGTAGTACATCTGGTCGATGGCGCGCCGGGGCCCGGGGTGCTCCGTGCGCTCGGTCCAGGTGAACTCCCAGAGCGCGGACTGCGTCTGGTCGCGGAAGGTGTTGGGACGCAGCTTCACCCGGCGGTAGTCCGGGAGGCGCTTCTCCAGCCGCTGCTGCATGTCGAGCATGTGCATGTAGGGGTTCTCGAAGTCCGGGGAGGGGTCGACGCTGATCCGGATGCGGTGGCGGCCGTTGTCCGGCGTGTAGTCGATCTGGTCGCCGTCGGCCTGGCGCTTCCAGCCGTGTGGCACCCAGAGGCTGAATCCCTTCGGGTCCTTGACGCGCTCCCAGCCGTCGGGAACGTCCGACGCCCGGGCCTGCCCGGTCGGCCCGCTGTCCGTGGCCCTGTCCTGGGCACCGCCCCGGTCCGCGTACTTCATCGCGGCGAGGCCGGCTCCCCCGCCGATCAGCGCCGCGAGGACCACGACGACGGCGAGCGTGCGCAGCCGCGGACCACGCCGCGGCCGGACGGGGCCCTCGCCGGGCGCCGTGGCCGGGACCGTGCCGGAACCCGCCGCGCCCGTGCCCGCGCCGGAGGCCGGGTATCCGCCCCACGGCAGCCGCTGGGTCACCCTCTGCGCCGGCACCCGCGCCGGCACGGCCGGCTCCCGGCCCTCCATGGCCTCCGTCAGCATCCGCTCGGTCTCGGCCACCGAGGGGCGGGCCGCCGGGTCCTTGTGGAGCAGCGCCGCGATCACGGGTGCGAGGCGTCCCGCCCGCAGGGGCGCGGGCGGCTCGTCGTCCACCACGGCCTGCATCGTCGCCAGCGGCGACGAGCGGCGGAACGGCGACTGCCCCTCCAGCGCCGTGTACAGCGTCGCGCCCAGCGACCACAGGTCGGACGCCGGGCCCGGGTCGTGGCCGCGGACCCGCTCGGGAGCCAGGTAGTCGATCGAGCCGACGATCTCGCCCGTCCTGGTGATCGTCGAGTCGCCCTCGATCGCCGCGATCCCGAAGTCGGTGATCATCGCCCGGCCGTCACGGCCCAGCAGCACGTTGGCGGGCTTGATGTCCCGGTGGAGCACCCCGGCGGCATGCGCGGCGCCGAGCGCGCCCAGGACGTGCAGCCCGATCCGGGCGGCCTCCCGCTCGTCGATGCGGCCGGGCTCCTTGGCGGCGTCGGCGAGCGACGGACCGTCGACGTACTGCATGACGATCCAGGGCCGGGCGTCGTGCTCCAGCACGTCATGGACGGTGACGACTCCGGGATGGCTGATGCGCGCCGCCGCGCGGGCCTCCTTCTGGGTCCGGGCGTGCAGCACGATCCGGTCGGCCTCGGAGACGTACAGACCCGCCGTCAGTTCCTTGACGGCGACTACTCTGTGCAACACCTCGTCATGCGCGCGCCAGACTTTTCCCATGCCGCCGCGCCCGATGGTCTCGCCGAGCCGGTAGCGTCCGGCAAGCAGCAGACCGGTGCCTGTGCTGTGAGTGTGTTCCACGTACCCGCCCCGTTCTTAGGATTGACAGGTTACGGAGGGTTGGTACGCGCGTGGAACCGAGGTTCGCTCAAGTGACCGCACTGTGATGCGTGGTGAGCTGCCGAGGCGTCACTCTCTGTGACACAGCGGCCGGTTCGGGGTGGTTCGGGCGGAACCGGGAGGCCCGGCAGGGCGGTTGACGGCGGGCCGCGACTCAGCGCGTGACGCGGTAGGTGGCCGTGGCCTGCTGATGGATCTCGGTGACCCGGTCCCGGCGGTCGGCGGGTCCGATCACCTGGATCACGTGATAGCTGTCCCCGACGATCAGCGCGAGGTTGCGGACGAACACCTCGCGGCCGGTACTGTCCTGCCAGGTGAACTGGCCCTCCGCCATCGACTGCTGGCCCACGTCGATGCGGCGCAGTCCGCTCGCGCTGGCCCACGACGAGTCCCGGAACGGCTGAAGCTCCCGCTCCTTGTCGCGCTGGTAGATCAGCGGATCGTCGCCGCTGGTGCTCACCCGGTCCCGGCCGGGCACCACGATCAGCGTGAAGTCGCCGTCGGTGTAACGCACTTGACCGGCGTCGTTGATCGGCCTGCGCTGCCAGTCCTCGTCGACGGCGAGCCGGAAGCCCTCGGGGTCCTCGCGCAGCACGTAGCCGTCGGGAAGGTTCGCGGCCGGTGCCGACGTCTGAGGCTGCTGCGCACCGGGGCTCCCGCTCGGCGAGGGCCCCTGACCGCCCTCCCCGTCACCGCCCGTCCGCCCCGGGCTCGGCCCCGCACCCGCCGTGCGGCCGGCGCCCTGGTCCGGCTCCCCGGAGCCGGCCTTGGGCATGAACAGGAACGCGTACGCGACGGCCGCCACCACGGCGAGCAGGATCAGCAGCAGCAAGGTGCGGCCCAGGGCACGCGGCGCGCGAGCCCGACCGCCGTACGGCTGCCGCTCCGGACGCACCTGGTGGTCCCGGCGCTCGACCCGCCCCGGACGGACACCGCCTCTCGGTCCCTGCTGCCGGTGCCGGCCGTGCGCCGCCTCCCGGCCGCCGGACCGGCGCCTGCGCACCAGCTCGCCCCGCCGCCGTACGACCGGCAGGCGCGAGGCGTCCACCGGGCCCGCGGGAAGCGGCACGACGCCCATGCCCGCCTCGGGCTCCGGCGCGGAGCGCACCAGGGACCGCAGCCAGCCGCGCAGCTCCTCGAAGTCCGGCCGCTCCGTGGGGTCCTGACGCAGCAGCGATTCGACGACCGGACGCAGCGGCCCGCACTCCTCCGCGAACGCGGGCGGCTCCGCGCACACGAGCTGGACCAGCTCGGCGGCGCTCTCCTCGGGATACGGGGCGTGGCCCTGGACGGCCCGGAAGAGCAGCGCGCCGAGCGCCCACAGGTCCGTCGCGGGTCCGACGGGGGCGGCCAGCTGCCAGTTCTCGTGGACCGGTCCGGCCTGCTCGGGGGCCCACCGCTCGGTGACCGCGCCGACGACGGCGATCCGCGCCTGGCGCGCACGCTCGGCCGCCAGCGGCGTGGTCGGGCCGCGGAAGACGGGGGCGGCGTCGCCGCCCGCCACGACGTCGTCCCAGCGGTCGGACGCGGGCGCCGGGGAGCCCCCGGCCGGGAGTGGACGGCGCTGGGCGTCGGCGCGCAGGGCGTCCCCGCCGCCACCGCCGCGGTTCCAGCTGCCCGTCGCCGCGCTGTCCGGGCGGGCGGCCGGCAGCGCGGGACGGGCTCCGTGGGCGCCGCCGTCCGGGCGCCCGTGACCGGCCGCCGCCTGGCGCACGCCGTAGGGGTCGTCGCGGTACGAGTCGTTCCGCAGGGTCTCCTGGGCGGGGCGCGCCGCGGGCAGCGCGGGCCGGCTGCCGCCGCCCGCGGACAGGGGGCCCGGGCCGTCGCGGCCGGGGAGTGGAGCGTCGTGCCAGGTCCCGGCGAGGCGGGCGCTGCCGGGCCCGTCCTCGTAGTCGTCGTCGTACGCGGATGCCTCGTCGTGGCCGGCGTCGTCGTCCGCGGATGCCCCGCCCTGGTCGGCGTCGTCGTAGGCCGTTGCCTCGTCGCCTGCGCGGAGGTCCGTGCCCTCGCCCGGGCGACGGGCCCACCAGTCGGGGTCGAGGCCGTCCTGCACGGGGCGGTCGTCGTCGGCGCCGCCCGTGTACCGCCCGTTGTCGCGCGCCTGGCCGTCCTGGACGCGGGCCGCCGCGCGGGCGCCCGCGCGGTAGGCCGCTATGGCGCCCGCCCTGGCGGCTCGTACGTCGGGGACCTGGCCGGTGTCCGCGCCTGCCTGGCGGGGCAACGCGGACCGGGCGGGCTCCAGGGCGGCCGGGCCGTCCGGTGCGCCGCCCAACCGCGGCCGCGGCACCGGCTCGGCGCCGGTCCCTTCCGGGGCGCCCGCGAGGTCGTGACCGGAGCCGGGGCCGTCGAAACCGGCCTCTGGACCGTCGGGGCCGGACCCGGGCGGCTCGGGGACCGGCGCGTACCCGCAGAGCGCCTCCTCGGCCGCTCCGGAGGCCAGGCCGGTGAGCACCACGCGGCCGTCGTCGCAGACGAGGACGGTGCGCACGGTGATGTTCCGGTGGGTCCAGCCGTGGGCGTGCAGCACGCGCAGCGCGGTGAGCACGTCGGACGCCACCTCGGCCGCGCGGTACGGGCTGAGCGGCTTCTCGGCGAGGAGGGCGGCGAGCGGGCGTGCGCCGACGAGCTCGCTCACGATCCAGAGCGAGCCGTCCTCGGCGAAGACGTCGAAGACCTGGTCGAGGCGCGGATGGTCGGGGATCTGCGCCGCCGCCTGCGCGGCCTCGACGGCCCGGAGCACGGCCGGGTCCGTGGGGCGCCGGGTCGCCCGCCCCGGTATCCGCCGGGGCACGGCGGAGCCTGCGAGCCCGTCGCCGTCGACCACCTCCGCGTCCACGACCTCCGGCAACGGCACCTGCCGCACCAGCACTTCATGTCCGCTGTACGTGTCGAAGGCGCGCGTCTCGGCCAGCTCGAACGCGTCGGAGGGCGGCAACGGCAGGCGGTAGCGGTCGGCGAGCACCCTTCCCGCATAGTCCTCCACGACGCCTCCCCACGTGCGCGTTGTTCCCCCGGCCGGTCCGGAAACACCGCACACAACCGCACGAAGCCGTCAATACCGGTCGCTCAACGGCCCCTTGTCGCTGCGATCCGTCCGCGAGTTCTCACGATACGTGGCCTTGCTCAGTCCTTGGGGCTGAACGTCACGAACGCCGTCCTGCGCAGCGTCCGGCACTCGTCGTCGTCCCACTCACTCGCCTTGCACGTGATCATGATCGCGTAGCCGTGCTTGGCGTCGACCTTGAAGCCCCTGTTCAGAATGCGCACCCGCTGCCCGTTCTCGGTGCGCTCGAACTCCCAGTCGGCGACGGTCGGATAGCCGTTGTAGTCGACCTTCCGGATGCCGAGGTGCTTGTAGCCGGTGCTCGTCGACCTGACGCCGAGGACGGCCGCGGACCAGGCGGCGGCCGCATCGCCCCCCGGGCTGGCGGTGAAGTCGACCTGGACGCGCGGCACGCCGCCGTCGACGCTGTACTTGGCACCGGAGTTGCGGCCCGCGATGCCGGTGAACCGGAACTTCTCGGGCATCGCCATGGTGAAGTGGAACTGGTCGTTGGAGACCATCACGTATCCCGAGGGCAGGGCGTCCTTGCCCCCGCCGGTGCCGCTCCCGTCGCCGGACGGCTGCCCGCCGGACGTGCCGGTGCCGGCCTGGTCGTCCTTGCCGTCGTCCTTGCCGTCGCCCTCGTCCGTGCCCTTCCCGGTGTCCGGGGTCGCATCGCTGCCGGCGGTGGCCTTGCCGTCGCCGCCCGCGGTCGAGCCCGCCGACGCGGCGGTGTCCCCCTTGCCCTTGCCCTCGTTGGCCTTGTCGTCGCCGCCGAACGCGAAGACGAGCACGGTGGACAGCACCACCAGCGCGGCGACGACCGCGATGATCACCAGGGTGCGGCGGGGCACCACATCGGTGAGCGGCGCGCGGACGGGGGCGGGCCTGCCGGAGGACGGAGCGGCGGAAGCGGCCGGAGCCCCGGCCGTGGTCGCGGTTCTCGCCCCCACGCCCGCCTCGGCCCTCGAATCGGCCTTGGCCGCCGCGGCGGCGTTCCGCACGGAACGCAGGGCCCCGCGCAGCCGCTCGGCCGCCGGGTCCTTCGGCTTGGCATCCGGGCGCGATGCTGGGAGAACGGGCGGGACCGGCGGGATCCGTATGGCCCGCGTCTGCTCCACCGGGGCCTCGATCTCGGCCGTCCGGACCGGCGCCTCGGGGGCGTTGACCACCTGTGTGAGCAGAGCGCGGGCGCCCGCGTCGTCGAGCCGCTGGGCCGGGTCCTTGGCGAGCAGGCCGTAGATGACCTCCTCCAGCGGGCCCGCGTTCTTCGGCGGGTCGAGCGGCTCGGTCATGACAGCGGTCAGCGTCGCGATCGCCGAACCCTTGTCGTACGGGGGGCAGCCCTCGACGCTCGCGTACAGCAGGCCGCCGAGGGACCACAGGTCCGCGGCGGGGCCGGGCTTGTGGCCGCGGGCGCGCTCGGGCGAGATGTACGAAGGGGCGCCGACGAGCATGCCGGTCGACGTGATCGACGGGTCGCCCTCGACCTGGGCGATGCCGAAGTCGGTGAGGACTACGCGGCCGTCCTTGCCGATGAGCACGTTCGACGGCTTCACGTCGCGGTGCAGGATGCCCTCGCGGTGCGCGGAACGCAGCACGTCGAGGATCGCGAGCCCGACCTCGGCGGCACGACGGGGCGTCAGGACGCCGTCCTCGCGCACGACCTCGGCGAGCGACTTGCCCTCGACGAGCTCCATGACGATCCACGGCCGGTCGTCCTCGTCGACGACGTCGTAGACGGTGACGGCGCTGTTGTTACGGATCCGGGCGATGGCCTTGGCCTCGCGGAGCGTACGCGTGATGAGCCGGCGCTTCTCCTCCTCGTCGATCGCATTCGGGAAGCGCAGCTCCTTGACGGCGACGGTGCGCCCGAGCGTCTCGTCGACGGCACGCCACACGGTGCCCATCCCACCGCGGCCGAGCACGCCTCCCAGCCGGTAACGCCCGGCCAGCAACCGCCCTTCGGGCGCCTTGGCGCCGCTGGGGGCGACCCTTTTGGCTCCGGCCCCCGCGGCCCCACGGCGGGTGCCGCTCTCGGCGACGCCGGTGGCGTCCTTACCCGCATCTGTGGCTGCCGCGCCGCCGCCGGAGGCGGCCTTACCCGCACCGGTGGCTGCCGCGCCGCCGTCGCGAGGGCCGCTGCCGGCCGCGCTGTCGGAGGCCACGTCACTGTCAGCGCCGGCCTCGACCGCGCCGAAGGGCGCCGCGTCCCCGTTGCCAGTGGTCGTGCCGGCCACGTCCTCGGCCGCGCCCGAGGCCGTCACGTCATCGGCCGCGGGAGCGTCACCCGCGTCGGAGCCCACCTCGTCGCCGTCGTCCGTGCCTGCCGCCGGGTCCTCCGCGGCAGCTCCCTCCGTGACGCCGGCGTCCGAGGGCTTGACGTCAGCGGACGACAGGTCTCCGGCCGATGCCTCATCGGACGACGCGTCACCTGACGACGTCTCGCCGGACGGCGTCTCGTCCCCCGCCCCGGCATCGGACGCACCGCTCTGAGGGGCCGTCACCGTCCCGCCACGCGCCGCTCCCCCCGTCGCTTCCCCCGCGTCCTCGGGCTTGGAGTCGCCGCTGCCGCCCCCGGCGCCCACGGCGGAGTCCTCGCCCTTGCCGGCGAGGCCGGCCCCCTCGGTCTCGTCCCGCTGGGGCTCCCGCGACTGCTCAGCCTCCGACATGCGTCCCCTCTGCGATCCCTGATCTTCGCCCGCGCCTGCCGCTTCCCGCTCGATGCGGTAACCCGCCCTGGCAGAGCGACCATTGTCCCCTACTCCGGGACGGGAATCTCTCCCGGGTCCATCCACCGGGCGCACACGGGCGCGCGGACACGGCGCCCAATCGGGCGGTCACGCGGTGTGAAGTCCGCCCCTGTGCCGGTGGGGGCTTTGCCCGTCTTGCCCGCCCCCGTGAGCGAGGCGGCTCACCGCCGATCAGGGCTCGGCGGAAACGGTCGGGGAGGCCGGCCTGCCCGCCGGAGCGGACGGGCACGCTCCGGCCGAGCCCCGGAGCGTCCGTCAGATCGGCACGATGTCCGGTGCCCCCAGCCGCGCCGCGTCCGCCGTCAGGTCGTCCGGCTGACGCTGCGACTCCCGCTCCGCCTCGACCCGCTTCTCGTAGTGCTCGACCTCCTTCTCGACGTGCGCCTTCTCCCACCCCAGCACCGGAGCCATCAGCTCCGCGCACTCCCGCGCACAGCGCGTCCCCCGGTCGAAGGTCTCGATCGAGATCCTGGTGCGCCTCGTCAGCACGTCGTCCAGATGGCGTGCGCCCTCGTGCGAGGCCGCGTAGACGACCTCGGCGCGGAGGTAGTCGTCGGCGCCGGTGAGCGGCTCGCCGAGCGAGGGGTCCTCGGCGATCAGCGCCAGCAGCTCCTCGGTCAGGGAGCCGTACCGGTTCAACAGGTGCTCCACGCGCACGACATGGAGCCCGGTCCGCGACGCGATCCTCGCCCGGGCGTTCCACAGAGCGCGGTAGCCCTCGGCGCCGAGGAGCGGGGTCTCCTCCGTGACGCATGTGGCCACCCGCTGGTCGAGACCGTGCACCGCCTCGTCCACCGCGTCCTTCGCCATCACCCGGTACGTCGTGTACTTGCCGCCCGCCACGACCACCAGCCCCGGCACCGGGTGCGCCACCGTGTGCTCGCGGGAGAGTTTGCTCGTCGCGTCGGACTCGCCGGCGAGCAGCGGCCGCAGCCCCGCGTACACCCCCTGGACGTCGTCGCGGGTGAGGGGCACGGCGAGCACCGAATTGACGTGCTCCAGCAGGTAGTCGATGTCCGCGCTGGACGCGGCGGGGTGCGCCTTGTCCAGGTCCCAGTCGGTGTCCGTGGTGCCGACGATCCAGTGCCGGCCCCACGGGATGACGAACAGCACCGACTTCTCGGTCCGCAGGATCAGACCGGTGGAGGAGTGGATGCGGTCCTTCGGCACCACGAGGTGGATGCCCTTGGACGCCCGCACGTGGAACTGTCCGCGCTCGCCGATCAGCGCCTGCGTGTCGTCCGTCCACACCCCGGTCGCATTGACGATCTGGCGGGCACGGATCTCGTACTCCCCGCCGGCCTCGACATCGAGCACCCGTGCCCCGACGACCCGCTCACCCTCGCGCAGGAAGCCGACCACCCTTGCGCGGCTGGCCACGTGGGCTCCGTAGCTCGCGGCCGTGCGTACCAGGGTCGTGACGAAACGGGCGTCGTCCATCTGGGCGTCGTAGTACTGCAGGGCGCCCACGAGCGCGTCCTTCTTCAGCGCGGGTGCCACCCGCAGCGCATGACGCCGTGACAGATGGCGGTGCACGGGCAGACCGCGCCCGTGGCCGGAGGAGACCGACATCGCGTCGTACAGCGCGACGCCCGATCCCGCGTACCACCGCTCCCAGCCCTTGTGCTGCAGCGGATAGAGGAAGGGCACCGGCTTGACCAGGTGGGGGGCCAGCCGCTCCAGGAGCAGCCCGCGCTCCTTGAGCGCCTCTCTGACCAGGGCGAAGTCGAGCATCTCCAGATACCGCAGACCACCGTGGATGAGCTTGCTCGACCGGCTCGACGTGCCCGACGCCCAGTCGCGCGCCTCGACTAGCCCCGTCGCCAGACCTCTCGTCGCCGCGTCCAGCGCGGTGCCCGCTCCGACGACGCCGGCGCCGACCACCAGCACGTCCAGTTCACGCTCGGCCATACCGGCGAGCGCTGCGGCGCGCTCCTCGGGTCCCAGTGTCGCTGTCCTCACTGCTGCCTCCCGTCGCCCCCGTGCGTTCCCTGCGGTCGGGCTCACAACCTCGATTCTGTCCGCACTCACCGACTTCAGCCACCGCCTGTGGATAACACTCCGTTAGCCACACGCCCACAATCCGGCATAACGGTCATATTTACGCCTAGTCTGACATTGCGCACGCCCGTTCCGCCCACAGGGCTTGCGACCTCTGTCCCCTCCGGCTATGGGAAAGGACGGCCACCGCCATGCCCGCAGATCTCGCCGTCATCGGACTCGGCCACCTCGGTCTGCCCCTCGCCCAGGCCGCCGTGGCAGCTCGCATCGAGACCATCGGTTACGACCCCGACCCGCGCCGCCCCGCCGAACCGGCCGCCGGAGTCACCGCCGCGGACATCCGCCGCATGCTCTCCGCCGGCTTCCGCACGGTCACCGACGCGGCCGAACTGGGACGGGTGCGCACCGCCGTCATCTGCGCCCCCACACCCCCCGGCCCGGACGGCGCGCCCGACCTCACGGCACTCGCGGACGCGGCCCGCGCCCTCGCCTCCCGGCTGCGCCCGCACACCACCGTGCTCCTCGAATCGGCCGTCCAGCCCGGCACGACCGAGGAGTTCCTCCGCCCGCTGCTCGAACAGGGCTCCGGCCTGCGCGCGGGGCGCGACTTCCACCTGGCCTACTCCCCCAGCCGCACCGACCCCGGCAATCGGGACCACGGCTACGCCAACACCCCCAAGGTCATCGGCGGCCTCACCCCCGCGTGCACCGAGTCGGCCGCAGCCTTCTACGGCCGGCTCACCGACAAGGTCGTCCGGGCACGCGGCCTGCGCGAGGCCGAGACCGTCAAGGTGCTGGAGACGAACTTCCGGCACGTCAACATCGCGCTGGTCAACGAGATGTCCGTCCTCTGCCACGATCTCGGCATCGACCTGTGGGACGTCATCCGCTGCGCCGAGACCAAGCCGTTCGGCTTCCAGGCCTTCCGTCCCGGCCCCGGCGTCGGCGGGCACGGCGTCCCCCTCGACCCCGGCCACCTCCCGCCCACGGGCCGTACCCTGCGCATGGTCGGCCTCGCCCAGGACATCAACACCCGGATGCCGCAGTACATCATCCAGCGCAGCGCCACGCTCCTCAACGAGCACGGCAAGTCGGCACGCGGCGCCCGCGTCCTGCTCCTCGGCATCACCTACAAGCCCGACCTCGCCGACCTGACCGGCTCTCCCGCCACCGAGATCGCCCGCCGCCTGATGGACCTCGGCGCATCCGTCAGCTACCACGATCCGTACGTCCCGGACTGGCAGGTGAACGGACGGCCCGTCCCCCGCGCCGACTCGCTCTACGAGGCCGCCGCCGACGCGGACCTGACGGTGCTGCTCCAACACCACCGCACGTACGACCTCCAGGGACTGGCGGTCAAGGCGCAACTCCTGCTCGACACCCGGGGAGCGACCCCCGCGGGCGCGGCCCACCGCCTCTGAGGAGCCGGGGTGCGGCGCTGGACAGATCCGGTCCCGGTACGGGTCGTCGCGGGCGACCCGACGCAGGTACGGGAGGCCGCGGACGGCAGGACACACGGCGTCCGCGCGGGCGCCGCGATCCGGGAAGGCCGACGGCTGACGCGCACCCCGCACAGGGAAGGGCCCGGCACCGAAGTGCCGGGCCCTTCTCTGTGTACGGCCGGACGTCAGCGGCTGTGCTGCGAGTCCGCCACCGTGACCTCGACCCGCTGGAACTCCTTGAGCTCGCTGTAGCCGGTCGTCGCCATCGCCCGGCGCAGCGCGCCGAAGAAGTTCATCGACCCGTCCGGGCTGTGCGAGGGACCGGTCAGGACCTCCTCGGTCGTGCCCACGATGCCCAGGTCGACCAGCTTGCCGCGCGGCACGTCCTCGTGGACGGCCTCCATGCCCCAGTGGCGACCCTTGCCCGGCGCGTCGGTCGCGCGCGCCAGCGGCGAGCCGATCATCACGGCGTCCGCGCCGCAGGCGATCGCCTTCGGCAGGTCGCCCGACCAGCCCACACCGCCGTCGGCGATGACGTGGACGTACCGGCCGCCGGACTCGTCCATGTAGTCGCGGCGGGCCGCGGCCACGTCGGCGACGGCGGTCGCCATCGGCACCTGGATGCCCAGCACGTTGCGCGTGGTGTGCGCGGCTCCGCCACCGAAGCCCACGAGGACGCCCGCCGCGCCCGTGCGCATCAGGTGCAGCGCGGCGGTGTAGGTGGCGCAGCCGCCGACGATGACCGGGACGTCGAGCTCGTAGATGAACTGCTTGAGGTTCAGCGGCTCGGCGGCGCCGGAGACGTGCTCGGCGGAGACCGTCGTGCCGCGGATGACGAAGATGTCGACACCGGCGTCGACGACGGCCTTCGAGAACTGCGCGGTGCGCTGCGGGGAGAGCGCGGCGGCGGTGACGACGCCCGAGTCGCGCACCTCCTTGATGCGCTGCCCGATCAGCTCCTCCTTGATCGGAGCGTCGTAGATCTCCTGGAGCCGGCGCGTGGCGCTCTCCGGGTCCAGCTCGGCGATCTCGTCGAGCAGGGGCTGCGGGTCCTCGTAGCGGGTCCACAGGCCCTCGAGGTTCAGGACGCCGAGACCGCCCATCTCGCCGATGCGGATCGCGGTGCTCGGGGAGACGACCGAGTCCATCGGGGCGGCCAGGAAGGGCAGCTCGAAGCGGTAGGCGTCGATCTGCCAGGCGATCGAGACCTCCTTCGGGTCCCGCGTGCGCCGGCTCGGTACGACGGCGATGTCATCGAACGCGTACGCCCGGCGGCCGCGCTTGCCGCGCCCGATCTCGATCTCAGTCACGATGTGTGGCCTTTCCCTCTTACTTCTGCGCCTGGGGCCCTACCAGTATCCCCGACCCACACACGAGGGGCGGCCCCGGCGACCCGGGACCGCCCCTCGTGGGACGTACGCGCTACTTCCTGCTGTAGTTCGGCGCCTCGACCGTCATCTGGATGTCGTGCGGGTGGCTCTCCTTGAGACCCGCCGAGGTGATCCGGACGAACCGGCCCTTGCTCTCCATCTCGTCGATGGAGGCCGCTCCGACGTAGCCCATGGTCTGGCGCAGGCCGCCGACCAGTTGGTGCAGCACGGCCGCGAGCGGACCGCGGTAGGGCACCTGGCCCTCGATGCCCTCGGGAACGAGCTTGTCGTCGGAGGCCACCTCTGCCTGGAAGTAGCGGTCCTTGGAATACGAGCGGCCCTGGCCGCGAGACTGCATCGCCCCGAGCGAGCCCATGCCCCGGTACGACTTGAACTGCTTGCCGTTGATGAAGAGCAGTTCACCGGGGGACTCCTCGCAGCCCGCGAGAAGGCTGCCCAGCATGACCGTGTCGGCCCCTGCGGCGAGCGCCTTGCCGATGTCTCCGGAGTACTGCAGGCCACCGTCGCCGATCACCGGGACGCCTGCGGCGCGGCAGGCCAGCGCCGCCTCGTAGATCGCGGTGACCTGCGGGACACCGATGCCGGCGACCACACGCGTGGTGCAGATGGAACCGGGTCCGACGCCGACCTTGACGCCGTCCACGCCCGCGTCGATCAGGGCCTGGGCTCCGTCGCGCGTCGCCACGTTGCCGCCGATGACGTCGACACCGACGCTCGACTTGATCTTCGCCATCCAGTTGAGGGCGTTGCTGTTGTGTCCGTGCGAGGTGTCTACGATCAGGAAGTCGACGCCCGCACCGGCCAGTGCCTGGGCCCGCTCCAGCGCCTCCGGGCTCGCACCGACGGCCGCTCCGACGAGCAGACGGCCCTCGGCGTCCTTCGCCGCGTTCGGGTACTGCTCGGCCTTGACGAAGTCCTTGACCGTGATGAGGCCCTTGAGAATGCCGGCGTCGTCGACCAGCGGAAGTTTCTCGATCTTGTGGCGGCGCAGCAGCTCCATGGCGTCCACGCCGGAGATGCCCACCTTGCCGGTGACCAGCGGCATCGGGGTCATGACCTCGCGCACCTGGCGTGTGCGGTCCGACTCGAAGGCCATGTCACGGTTGGTGACGATGCCGAGCAGCTTGCCCGCCGCGTCGGTCACCGGCACACCGCTGATGCGGAACTTGGCGCACAGGGCGTCGGCCTCGGCGAGGGTGGCGTCCGGGTGCACCGTGATCGGGTCGGTCACCATGCCGGACTCGGAACGCTTGACCAGGTCGACCTGGTTCACCTGGTCCTCGATGGACAGATTGCGGTGCAGCACACCCACGCCGCCCTGGCGCGCCATCGCGATCGCCATGCGGGACTCGGTAACCTTGTCCATCGCCGCCGAGAGCAGCGGGATGTTCACCCGGACATTCCTGGAGACACGGGACGAGGTGTCGACTGCGTTAGGAAGCACTTCCGACGCACCCGGCAGCAGAAGCACATCGTCGTAGGTCAGCCCGAGTGTCGCGAATTTCTCGGGCACTCCGTCGACGTTGGTCATGACACCTTCCCCAATGGCCTTGATCGGTGCGGATGTCCATGCTAACGGGCTCGGCACCCGTCTCATTCCACGATCAAGATCAGTAAGCAGCTTTGTACGTTCATACGTACGCGGCCACCACGCGGATCACTGCTCGGCCAGCGCCCGCAGTCGGCTCAGCGCACGGTGCTGGGCGACTCGCACCGCACCCGGCGACATCCCCAGCATCTGCCCCGTCTCCTCCGCCGTCAGCCCTACGGCGACGCGCAGCACCAGCAGCTCGCGCTGGTTCTCCGGGAGGTTGGCGAGAAGCCTCTTGGCCCACTCGGCGTCGTCGCTGAGCAGCGCGCGCTCCTCGGGGCCGAGGGAGTCGTCGGGCCGCTCGGGCATCTCGTCGGACGGCACGGCCGTCGAGCCGGGGTGCCGCATCGCGGCCCGCTGCAGGTCGGCGACCTTGTGCGAGGCGATGGCGAAGACGAAGGCCTCGAAGGGCCTTCCGGTGTCCCTGTAGCGCGGCAGTGCCATCAGCACCGCGACGCACACCTCCTGGGCGAGGTCGTCGGCGAAGTGCCGGGCGTCGCCCGGAAGTCTGTTCAGACGGGAACGGCAGAAACGCAGCGCGAGCGGGTGGACGTGCGCGAGCAGGTCGTGCGTGGCCTGCTCGTCGCCGTCGACGGCACGATGGACGAGCGCACCGATGGCCCCCTGGGCGTTCGCCGCCTCGTCGTCACGCATCGGTCCATGGTGCCTCGGCGCCGGAGCGTCCGTGGCACCGCGTCCCATGTTGTGCACCGAAGCGTTATGAGCAGGTGCGCCGGAACTCATCTCCTGCGCCCTCCCCTCCCGCTCGACCGACTTGTCCCCGAGGAACTCCACACCCTCAAGGATGCGGCATCGCGCGGGAAACGGATGCCCTCGGGCATCCGTCACCCCGTGCGGGCCCACTCAGCGGACCAGGCCCCACCGGAATCCGAGCGCCACCGCGTGCGCCCGGTCCGAGGCGCCGAGCTTCTTGAACAGGCGCCTGGCGTGCGTCTTCACCGTGTCCTCGGACAGGAACAGCTCACGCCCGATCTCCGCGTTGGACCGGCCGTGGCTCATGCCCTCCAGCACCTGGATCTCGCGCGCGGTGAGGGTGGGCGCGGCGCCCATCTCGGCCGAGCGGAGCCGGCGCGGGGCGAGCCGCCACGTCGGGTCGGCGAGCGCCTGGGTCACGGTCGCCCGCAGTTCGGCGCGCGAGGCGTCCTTGTGCAGATAACCCCGGGCGCCGGCGGCGACCGCGAGCGCGACACCGTCCAGATCCTCGGCGACGGTGAGCATGATGATCCGGGCGCCCGGATCGGCCGACAGCAGCCGACGCACGGTCTCGACGCCGCCCAGTCCGGGCATGCGTACGTCCATCAGAATCAGGTCCGAGCGGTCCGCGCCCCAGCGGCGGAGGACTTCCTCGCCGTTGGCCGCGGTCGTCACGCGCTCGACGCCGGGCACGGTCGCGACCGCGCGGCGGAGCGCCTCTCGGGCAAGCGGGGAGTCGTCGCAGACGAGGACGGATGTCATGACTGACCTCCGTGGCTCTCGCAGCAAATGCGCGTCACCTTGAGCCTCCAGGCTGGGTACGTTTCATCACCTGAGCGGTTGAACGCTCTCGGACATGTGCCCGACAGCTTGTTCCTTCAACCGCCTCCGCCCTCTCAACGACGGTCACTCGAAAGAGTTACGGGTCGGGCGAGGCTCTTCGGCACTCTGCGTAAGGGGCCGTACGCGAACCGCAGCGCCGCAGGTCACCGTCGTTTCTTCGGCAAGTCGTGCCCCATTCAGCGGCTTTTCTTCCCATTCGCTGGTGTCTTTGGCTAGATTCGCAATGAGTCATATTTACATCTACTTACACAGCAGATGTACGGTCGTTGGCACAGTGCGGGGTGCCGGATCCGGCACAGGCCGGCCAGGAGTCCCGTCCGTATCCGACTTGTCCTGTATCCACTCAGCACGGTTTCAAGGGGACATGCGCTATGGCAGATTTCTCTCGCCTTCCCGGACCCAACGCCGATCTGTGGGACTGGCAGCTCCTCGCGGCATGCCGTGGGGTCGACAGCTCGCTCTTCTTCCATCCGGAAGGCGAGCGCGGTGCCGCGCGCAGTGCGCGCGAGAACTCGGCGAAAGAGGTCTGCATGCGGTGCCCCGTCCGGGCCGAGTGCGCCGCACACGCGCTGGCCGTGCGCGAACCGTACGGCGTCTGGGGCGGGCTGACCGAGGACGAGCGCGAAGAGCTCATGGGACGCGCACGCCATCGACTGATCCCCGCGACGAGCGCGGGCGGCGCGGTGGGTGGCTGACGCCAGGACCGCGGGCTATCGAAGAAACGTTCCTTCGCGTGTATGAGCGAATACGACAGCGACGACGACGACGATCATCTGCACGAGCGGCAACGGGCGATCCCCCTGCGCCCCCCAGCCCCCGAATCCCCGCCGGTCCCGGCCTCTGCCGGGACCGGCTTCCGCGTCCTCAGCGCCGGGCCGCCAGGGTCAGCTGGTCGAGGGTCGCCGCGACCGCCGGGACCTGGGACAGGTCGGGCAGGGTCAGGGCGACGATCTCGCGCACGACGGGCGGGGTCACCGTGATCGTCCGCACGCCCTTGGGGCGCACCGACTCCAGCGCGAGCTCCGGTAGCACGGCCACGCCCAGGCCGGCGCCCACCAGCCCGATCACCGCCGGATAGTCGTCCGTCGCGAAGTCGATCCGGGGAGTGAAGCCCGCCTCCTCGCAGACCTCCACGAGCTGACGGCGGCAGCGCGGGCAGCCCGCGATCCACGGCTCGTCGGTGAGATCGCCGATCGCGGCGCTCTCCGCTCCCGCCAGGCGGTGCCCCTCCGGCACGAGCCCGACGAGCCGGTCGGTGAGCAGCGGACGCACCACGAGGTCGTCCCATTCGGCGCCCGCCGTGCCGTAACGGAAGGCGAGGGCCACGTCGCAGTCGCCCTCGCGCAGCATCTCGACGGAGCGGGGCGGCTCGGCGTCCACCAGGGAGACCCTGGTGCCGGGGTGTGCCGCGCGCAGGGCGGCGAGCGCGGTCGGCACGAGTGTGGAGCTGCCGCTCGGGAACGACACCAGCCGGACCCGGCCCGCCCGGAGACCGGCGATGGCCGCGATCTCCTCCTCCGCCGCGGTGAGCCCCGCGAGGATGCCGGAGGCGTGCCGGACGAGCACTTCGCCGGCCTGGGTCAGGCGCATCTCCCGGCCCGTACGGATGAGCAACGGCGTGCCGGCCGAGGTCTCGAGCGCCTTCATCTGCTGGCTGACCGCGGGCTGGGTGCAGCCCAGTTCGCGCGCGGCGGCGGAGAAGGAGCCGGTGGCGGCGACGGCACGCAGGACACGGAGGTGACGGGCTTCGATCATCCTTTGAGCATAAGGGAGCCTTGGGGGCCGAGGGGAAATATCGACTGGTTCCTTTGAGGAGCCCCGGGCTAGCGTGCCCCGTATGAAGCTTCTGAGTGTGAACGTGGGGCGGCTGAAGCCGGTGGACTACGCGGACACCGGCACGACCGGCATCGACAAGCGCCCCGCGGAGGGGGCCGTCCGGGTGAGCGACCCGGGCCGCAAGGGCGAGGGAGGCAGCGGGGTGGCCGGCGACGCCATATCCGACCTGCGTCACCACGGGGGCGCGGACCAGGCCGTCTACGCCTTCGCGCGCGAGGATCTGGACCTCTGGGAGAAGGAGCTGGGCAGGCCGCTGGCGAGCGGCTCGTTCGGCGAGAACCTCACGACGAGCGGGCTCGACGTCAACGGCGCGAGGATCGGCGAGCGCTGGCGGATCGGCGAAGAACTGGTGCTCGAGGTCACCGGCGGACGCATCCCGTGCCGGACCTTCGCGAGCTGGCTTGACGAGAAAGGCTGGGTCAGGCGGTTCACCCGGGCCGCCGCCCCCGGGGCGTACCTGCGGGTGATCACGCCCGGTGAGATCCGTGCGGGCGACCCGATCGAGATCGTGCACCGGCCGGAGCACGAGGTCACCGTCTCGCTGTCGTTCCGGGCCGGAACCACGGAACGCGCCCTGCTGCCCCGGGTGCTCGCCGCGGGCGACGCGCTGCACCCCGAGCAGCTGCGCGAGGCGCGGCAGTACGTGGCCAGGTACGGGGCCGGGGGCGCGGAGCAGCCGGTCGCCTCGTAGGGGAAATCCCCGAGAGGGGACGTCAGTTGGATCGGGGGCCGATGGGGGACGGGCCCCGATGTGGCCGCGCGCGGCGGCCGGGACGCTGGAGGCATGTCCCGGCTCAAGCGCGTCATCGTCATCCTCACGGCTGTCGCCGTCGCCTTCGCCGTCGCGGTCGGCGGCGGGTTCTTCTGGCTGTACTCCGACGCCCGGGTGTCGACCGTCGGCGCCTCGTTCAGCCGCGAGTTGGCCGTGCCGCCCCTGGCCGAACCGACCGTCGGGCGTGACGGCACCAAGGTCTTCGATCTCACGATGCAGGCCGGGCACAAGGAGTTCAGAGCCGGGCTGCGGACGCCCACCTGGGGCTTCAACGGCGACTATCTGGGACCGACCCTGCGGGCCGCACGCGGCGACAAGGTCCAGGTGCGGATACGGAACAGTCTGGGCGAGACCTCCACCGTGCACTGGCACGGCATGCACCTGCCCGCCGCGATGGACGGCGGCCCGCACCAGGCGGTGGCGCCCGGCGGCACCTGGAGCCCGCACTGGACGGTGGACCAGCCGGCGGCGTCGCTCTGGTACCACCCGCATCCGCACGGGAAGACGGAGCAGCACGTGCGGCGCGGACTGGCCGGCATGTTCCTGCTCGACGACGAGAGGTCGGCGCGGCTTCCGCTGCCGAAGCGGTACGGCGTCGACGACCTGCCCGTCATCGTGCAGGACGTCCGCTTCGACGGCGCACAGTTCGACCACGGCCACAAGCTCATGTCCAACAGCGGCTTCCTGGGCGACCGGACCCTGGTCAACGGCACTCTCGACCCGTACAAGGAGGTCGGTGACGAGCTGGTCCGGCTGCGCCTGCTCAACGCCTCCACCGCCCGCGTCTACCACTTCGGCTTCGCCGACGACCGGCGCTTCTCGCTCGTCGCGTCGGACGGCGGGCTGCTGGAGGAGGCGGTGCCGACGGACCGTGTCCGGCTCTCACCCGGTGAACGGGCGGAGATAGTGGTGCGGATGCGGCCCGGCGAGCGTGCGGTGCTGCGCAGCCATCCGCAGAGTCTGGGCGACTTCTGGCAGACCCGGTTCAACGGCGGCGACGACGCGTTCGACGTGCTGGAGCTGCGCGCCGCGAAGACGCTGCGCCCCTCCCCGGAGCTTCCGGGACGGCTCGGCGAGCCGGAGCTGCCGGACGCCGGGGAATCGGTGCGGACACGGTTCTTCGGCCTTCAGCGGTCGGGCATCAACGGCAGGCCGATGTCCATGGAGCGGATCGACGAGACCGTCACCCGGGGCACCACCGAGACCTGGGTCCTGCGCAACGACGACGGGATGCCGCACAACTTCCATGTGCACGACGCGCAGTTCCGGGTGGTGGAGGTCGACGGGCGGCAGCCCCCGCCGCATCTGCGCGGCGCCAAGGACACCGTCTTCGTGCCCGGCAACGGGAGCGTGAGGATTGCCGTGCGGTTCACCGGCCCGGCCGACCCGGACACTCCGTACATGTACCACTGCCACCTGCTGTACCACGAGGACGAGGGCATGATGGGCCAGTTCGTGGTCGTCGAGAAGGGACAGCGGGCGGGCGAGGTGCGTACGCCGCCCTCACACGCGGGGCACTAACGTGCCGCCTATGACGACTGCACTGATCACGGGAGCGACCGCGGGCATCGGCGCCGCGTTCGCGCGACGGCTGGCGGCCGAGGGACGCAATCTGGTGCTGGTGGCCCGCGACACCGAGCGGCTGCAGGAGCAGGCCACCGAGCTGCACGACCGGCACGGCATCGAGGCGGAGGTGCTGACGGCGGATCTGTCCGAGGACGAGGGGATGGCGGCGGTCGAGAAACGGCTCGCGGACCGCAGGCACCCGGTCGATCTGCTGATCAACAACGCCGGCTTCGGCAACAAGGGACGCTTCCTGGAGGTGTCCATGGCCGACGAGCTGACGATGCTGAAGGTGCACTGCGAGGCGGTGCTGCGGCTGACGTCGGCGGCGGCCGGCTCGATGCGGGAGCGGGGCCGCGGAGGCGTGGTGAACGTGGCCTCGGTGGCGGCGTTCGTGCCGCGCGGCACGTACGGCGCGTCGAAGGCGTGGGTCGTGCAGTTCACGCAGGGCGTGGCGCGGGACATGGCGGGCTCGGGCGTGCGGCTGATGGCTCTGTGCCCCGGTTTCGTCCGGACGGAGTTCCACCAGCGGGCCGGGATGGGGACGGACAACATCCCGGGCTGGATGTGGCTCGACGCCGACAAGCTTGTGTCGTCGGCGCTGGCGGATCTGGCGAAGGGCAAGTCGCTGTCGATCCCCGATCCGCGGTACAAGGCGCTGATGGGCGTGGTGAAGCTGGCGCCGCGCGGCCTGCTCGGAGGGGTCAGTTCGCGAGCAGGCCGCAAGTACGGGCCGCAGTAGCGTCAGACAGAGGGAGGCTTGTTGGAGGGGTTGCGGAAAGTCGACTCGAATGGGAGTGCTTCCCGAGATCGAGGACGCTCCCTGGATCACTCCGGGGCGTTTGACAGCACGTGCGTCTGCCCGACGACTGCCCTGTCTTGAGCACCGCCTGGGCTGCCTGAGCGGGAAGCAGTCCCAGCCACGCAACGTTCTTTCGTGCCCACCGATCTCGGCGTCCAGGTACGCCGGTTGAGGGCCGCCGTCGCCCACGTATCAGATGCAGACGGTCACACCTACGACATCCGGAAGTCCTTCTGTCTCCTGCTGGACTTCTGTCCGAACGTCTGACGTCCTCGGGTCGAGCGTCACTCCGCGGGTGACGTTGCCCGGCCAGGTCACCCGGATGGTGCGGCCGGTGATCTGGACGTCTGCGAGGGTGGCGACGGGGGCCGGGTCCGGCTCAGCGGTCACCGAGGCGAGGGCGACGAAGAGCGACTCGGCCGACTCGGTGCGCCCTTCGAGCACGTGCGTACGGCTCCGGTCGGCGACCAGGGTCGGGCCCGTCGCCGACTCCGCCGCGACGCCGTAGCCGTGGACGGGGTGGAGTTGGGCGGTCACCGTGCCGTCGGTGGCCCAGCCGGTCTGGCGGACCGGCGTCCCGGGCGGCGCACCGACGACCAGATGGGCGCGGACCTCGGCGCGGTCGTGCGCGAGCGTGGCGGACACGACGCGCACGCCGGGGTGCGGGGTGTGGGCGGAGGCGGCCCAGCCGGGGCCGTGGCCGAGCGGCTCGGCGGGGCCGCGCCGGGTAGGTGCACCGTCGATGAGCAGGGCGAAGTGGTTGTCGGCGGTCTCGATGGCCGGGCCGGTCCGGGTGGAGTAGGCGAACCGGGCGTACCCGGGGTCGTCCTCCCGCGGGTCCACGTGGTTGCTGCCGTGGTTGTGGAGGCGTACGAGACCGTCGGCGGCGGTGGACTGGATCAGCATGCCGGGCGGGCCCAGCGTGGTGACCGCGTCCTCGGTCTCGGCGGGGAGAGGTTCCTCGGGGTCGGTCCACACCGGGTGGGTCGCGGGCAGGAGCAGACCGAGGAAGCCCTTGGAGGCCCAGTAGGGGGACGCGGGGCCGGAGTAGCTCTGGACGGCCGGTTCGTAGGTGCCGTACCAGCCCAGGGTGAGCAGCCCTCGTTCGTCCCCGGCGCCCCGGTCGAGGAAGTGGCGCAGGGTGCCGGAGGCGAGCCGGCGGGTGGCGCCGGGGGCCAGCGGGGTGTGGCCGGTCAGCGCGCCGAGCCAGGGGGCCGCGGCCGCGGCGAAGCGGTAGGTCAGGGAGCGGCCGTAGGGCAGGGGCGCGCCGTTGGCGTCGAAGAGGCGGGTGACGTCGTCGAGGTGGCGGTGCAGGCGCGGGCCGTAGTGGTCGAGCAGGGCCTTGTCGCCCGCGAGGTGGGCGTGCAGGACGGGGTAGAGGTGCAAGGCCCAGGCGTTGTAGTGGTCGAAGGCGCGGTTCGGGCCGTCGCTGTACCAGCCGTCACCGAGCCACCACTGCTCGATGCGGTCGAGTGCGCGGTCGATCGTGCGCTGCGCCCGGTCGGTTTCGATGCCGGCGTCCTGGAGGAAGCCAGCGACGGTGAGGCCGAAGAGCCACCAGTTGTTGTCGACCGGCGAGGGACCGAGGGCCGGGAGCAGCCAGTCGACGACTCGTTCGCGGGTCCTCTCGTCGAGGGTGTCCCAGAGCCAGGGGCGGGTGAGCCGCAGGGCGAGGGCGACGGAGGCGGATTCGACGACGGCCTGGCGCACGTCGGCCATGAGCGGCCAGGCATCGGGCGCGTGGGGGCTCAGGTCGCCCGTGGGGACGGGGTCCTCGGTGCCGGCGGCCAGCCCCTCGGCGTACTGGGGCAGGAAGCCGTGCGCTCGCCGGCCGCGCTCGCGACGCGGAGCGCGGCGAGGAGGAACGTACGGGCGTAACCTTCGAGGCCGTCGGAGCGGGGGCCCGACCAGCTCGGGCGGGCACCGGGGGAGGCTGATCAGGCCGTTCCGAGCCGAGGCCCACGGGCGTACGGCGAGAAGCAGGTCGTCGGCGGCGCTCTCCCAGTGCTCCCGGGTCCAGCCGGTGGGCTCGAACGGCATGATGCCCTCCTGAGCAGAGACGACGGGCGACGGCGGAAGCATGAACTTCCTTTGATCGAACGTCAATGGATTGCGTTTTGAATGATCGAAACTTCCCGCCGTTCGATCACTCTGCCGTAGAGTGGGCATCAGCCGGGCCACACACTGCGAGGGGGACCTTCACCGTGCGCGAGAGTGCCGCCGAACGTCACGAACGACTGCTGGAGCTGGTACGGGAACGCGGCAGCGCACGCGTCTCCGACCTGGCCGCTCTGCTGGGCGTCTCGCCCGTGACCGCGCGCAGGGACGTCGAGCTCCTGGCCGGGGAGGGCAGGCTCGACCGGGTCCACGGCTCGGTGTCCTGGCCGGGCCGGCGTCCCGCGGCGGCCGGCGCGCCGTCGGCGGCGGGCGGGCACGGCCCCGTGCTCGGACTGCTCGCGCCCTCCTCGACGTACTACTTCGCCGAGGTGATCCGCGGCGCCCACGAGGCGGCCGCGCGCGCCGGTTCCCGGCTGATCCTGCGGATCTCGGACTACCGGCCCGAGGAGGACCCGATGCGCACCGAGGGGCTGCTGGCCGCCGGCGCCGAGGGGCTGCTGATCGCCCCGGGCTGGCGCGCCCCCGGGGACCCGGCCGAGTACGGCGAATGGATCACCCGCCTGCCGGTGCCCGCCGTGCTGCTGGAGCGCCGCGCCGCGCCGGGCAGCGCCCTGGACGGCATGGACCGCGTCGCGTCCGACCACGGGCACGGCACCCTGCTGGCCGTACGCCACCTGATGGACCTGGGCCACGGCACACCGCTGCTGGTGGCCCGGGCCGACAGCCCGACCGCCCTCGCGGTGCGCTCCGGGTACACGGACGCGGTCGGCGCACTGGGGTTGCGCGCCCCCCGGGCCGTGATCGACTCGGTGCCCGCCGAGCAGCGTCCGGAGGAGTTCGAGGCGGCCGTGCGCGCTCTGCACGAGGCGGTGGTCTCGGGCACCGCGAGCGCGGCACTGGTGCACAACGACGTCGACGCGATCCAGATGGTGCAGCGGCTGGCCGAGCTGGGCGTACGGGTGCCCGACGACCTGGCGCTGATCGCGTACGACGACGAGGTGGCGGCGCTCGCCGACATCCCGCTGACCGCGGTGGCCCCGCCCAAGCGCGAGGTCGGCCGGGAGGCGACGAGGCTGCTCGTGGAGCGGCTCACGGGCCGGCCCGACGCGGACGAGCCGCGGCGGCACCTGTCGCTGCTGCCGCGCCTGCGGGTGCGGGACTCGTGCGGGGCGCGCCGTGCGAGCGGGGGCGCGGCGGGAGCCGGCGCCTGAGCGGGCCGACGCCGACAGAAACAGTTACTGACCTTTTCAATCATTCGATCATTCGTTCTTGACTTCGCTCACGCCTCGGCCAAGGATCGCGGCCAACGCAAATGCCGCCGCTTTGTCAGGAGCTGTGCCGTGAGCCCTACCAGGAATGTCCGGACCCGCCGGACCAGAGACTCCGTCGCCGCGATCGCCGCGATCGCCGCCGCCTCCGCCCTCGCCGTGCTCACGGCCTGCGGCGGCAGCGGCGCGGACTCCCGGACCGAGGGAAGCGACGGGAAGCCGGTGACCATCACCTTCTGGGGATGGGCCAAGGGGACGCAGGAAGTCGTGGACGCGTTCAACGCCTCGCAGAGCGACATCCGCGTGACGTTCGAGGAGACCCCCTCCGGCAACGCCGGAGGCTACGCCAAGATCTCCAACGCGGTGAAGGCCGGCAACGCGCCCGACCTGGTCTCCATCGAGTACCCGATGCTCCCCGAGTTCGTGAGCCAGGGCGCGGTCCAGGACATCAGCTCCCACCTGCCCGACGACGTCAAGAAGAAGTTCCTGCCGCAGGCGGTCGAACTGACCACCCTCGGCGGCAAGAACTGGGCCGTCCCCTTCGACGCCTCGCCGCAGGCCTTCTACTACCGCAAGGACCTGTTCGAGAAGTACGGCGTCGAGGTCCCCAAGACCTGGGACGACTTCCGCAAGGCCGCCGAGAAGGTGAAGAAGGCCGACAGGAAGGCGCGCATAGGCACCTTCTTCCCCGACGACCCGACCACCTTCCAGGCCATGGTCTGGCAGGCCGGCGCCCAGTGGTTCAAGGCCGCGGGCGACACCTGGAAGATCGACACCACGGACGCCGCCACGGCCGAGGTCTCGGCGTACTGGCAGGGACTCATCGACGACGACCTCATCCGCAGCAACGCCTCCTTCAGCCCCGAGTGGACCAACTCCCTCAAGAGCGGCGGCACCGTCGGCTACCTCGGCGCCTCCTGGGGCGCCGGCGTCCTCAAGGGCACGCTGCCCGAGCAGAGCGGCAAGTGGGCCGTCGCCCCGATGCCCACCTGGGACGGAAAGCCGGCCAGCGGCATGCTGGGCGGCTCCACGTTCGCCGTGACCAAGGACAGCAAGAAGGCCGAGGCCGCGGTCGAGTTCGCGAAGTGGATGACGACCACCGAGGACGGCATCAAGGCCCGGATCGAATCCGGCACCTCCAGCGCCTTCCCCGCCGCCGCCGGACTGCGTCCGGCCGCCAAGTCCGCGTTCGACACGGAGTACTACGGCGGCCAGGACATCTACCAGGTCTTCGAGGACGCAGGCGCCTCCATCGGCCCGAACTGGGCATGGGGCCCGACCTCCGGCACCACGAACACCGCCATCAAGGACGCCTTCGGCAAGGTCACGACCGGCGGCGCGACGATCGCCGACGCCGTCAGGGCCGGACACGACGCGACCGTCTCCGAGCTCGACAAGCGCGGCCTGAAGGTCGAGGGCTGAGGAAGAGCATGAAGGCCCGCACCCGTACCAACGCCGCTGCCGGCGTCCTGCTGACCCCCTTCTTCGTCCTCTTCGTGCTGGTGATGGTGCTGCCGATCAGTTACGCGGTCTGGCTGAGCCTGTTCACCGAGAAGCAGTCCGGACTGGGCTTCGGCGGCACAGAGACCGTCTTCGGCGGCCTCGACAACTACGCGGCGGCGCTGGGTGACCCGGCCTTCCGCGAGGGCTTCGCCGTACTCCTCGGGTACTGCGTGTCCTACATCCCGCTGATGATCGGCGGAGCCCTCGTCCTCGCCCTGCTCCTCGACTCGGCGCTCGCCCGCGCCCGCCGCTTCTTCCAGCTCGCGCTCTTCCTGCCGCACGCCGTCCCCGGCATCATCGCGGCCCTGATCTGGGTCTACCTCTACACCCCCCAACTCAGCCCGGTCGTCGAGGCGATGGAGGCCGGGGGCATCGGCTTCGACTTCTTCGCCACCGACGGCGCCCTGCCCTCCGTGATCAACATCGCACTGTGGGAGTGGCTCGGCTACAACGTGGTGATCTTCTACGCCGCTCTCCAGGCCATCGACCGCTCCGTGCTCGAAGCGGCCACGGTGGACGGCGCGGGCGCCTGGCGCACCGCGCTGAACATCAAGGTCCCGCTGATCCGCGCCTCGCTCGTGATGGTCGCGCTCTTCACCGTCATCGGATCGCTGCAGCTGTTCACCGAGCCGCTGATCCTCAACAAGGGCACCGGCTCCTCCGTCACCTCCACCTGGACACCGAACATGTACGCCTACACCGCGGCCTTCGACCGCAACGACTACGGACTCGCGGCCGCCGCCTCCGTACTCCTCGCGCTCACCGCCGCGCTGCTCTCCTTCGGGGTCACCCGCCTCACCGGCCGGAAGGAGAAGCAGGCATGAGCTCCCCCGCCTCCCGCTGGATGTCGAAGGGCGCCGTCAACGCCGCGCTCGCCCTCGCCACGCTCTACACGCTCTTCCCTCTCGTGTGGCTGGTCACCGCGGCCACCAAGTACACCGGCGGCCTCCTCGCCGGAAACGCCTTCTCCTTCGAGGGGTTCAACCTCGGCGCGAACCTGTCCGCCCTGGCCTCGTACGGCGACGGCGTCTACTTCCGCTGGTACCTCAACAGCCTGCTGTACGCGGGCGGCGGAGCCGTGGTCAGCTCGCTGATCAGCGTCGCGGCGGGCTACGCCTTCGACAAGTACCACTTCCGGGGCAAGGAGAAGCTGTTCGGCGTGGTCCTGCTGGGGGTGCTCGTCCCGACCACCGCGCTCGCCCTGCCGATGTACCTGCTCGCCAGTGAGGTGGGCATCGTCAACACCTACTGGGCCGTGCTCCTCCCCGTACTGGTGCACCCCTTCGGTGTGTACCTCTCCCGGGTCTTCAGCGCCGGCTACGTCCCCGGCGAGGCCCTGGAGGCCGCCCGTATCGACGGTGCCGGTGAGCTGCGCACCTTCTGGTCCATCGGGCTGCGCATGCTGATGCCGGGCTTCGTGACTGTCTTCCTCTTCCAGTTCACCGCGATCTGGAACAATTTCTTCCTCCCCCTCGTGATGCTTTCGGACCAGAAGCTCTTCCCGCTGAGCCTCGGCCTGTACGCGTGGAACAGCAACTCCCACGCCGAGCCGGAGTTCTACCCGCTCGTCGTGACCGGCTCCCTGCTCGCCGTCATCCCCCTGATCGTCGCCTTCGTCCCACTTCAGCGGCACTGGAAGGCCGGCCTGACCGCCGGCAGCGTCAAGTGACCCAAGCGACCTGTGAGGAGCCCGGATCCCACCATGCACCACGCCACTGACACTCGCCCCGCGCTGCTGCTGGCCATGAATCCGGCCGTCGCCGCCCGGCTGCTCGCCGACCGCCACCGCGAGCGGCTGACCGCGCTGACCCGCACCGACCCGCATCTCGTCGCCCACGACCTGACCGCCCCCTCGGAACGCGTCGCCGCCGCGCTCGCCGAGGCCGAGGTGCTGCTGACCTGCTGGGGCGCGCCCTCGCTCACCGCAGAGGTGCTCGCCGCCGCACCCCGGCTGCGCGCGGTCGTGCACGCCGCGGGCTCGGTCAAGCACCACATCACCCAGGCGTGCTGGGACCGGGGCATCGCCGTGACCTCGGCGGCGGCCGCCAACGCCCTGCCCGTCGCGGAGTTCACGCTCGCCGCCGTCCTCTTCGCCGGCAAGCGGGTGCTGCGTTCCGCCCACCGGTACGCGCAGCTGCGCACCGAGCACAACTGGCACCGTGAGCTCGACGGCGCCGGCAACTACCGCCGTACGGTCGGAGTCATCGGCGCGTCCCGCATCGGACGGCGCGTGATCGAGCTGCTGCGCCCCTTCGACCTGCGGGTCCTGCTGTACGACCCGTATGTGGACGACGCCGGGGCGGCGGAGCTCGGTGTCGAGCGCACCGGTCTGGACGAGCTCTGCGCCCGCGCCGACGTCGTCACCGTCCACGCGCCGCAGGTCCCGGCCACCCACCACATGATCGGCGCCCGCCGGCTGGCCCTGATGCGGAACGGGACCACGCTGATCAACACCGCGCGCGGCTCGCTCGTCGACGAGGAGGCGCTGCTGCCCGAGCTCGTCTCCGGCCGGCTGGACGCCGTGCTCGACGTGACCGACCCCGAACTGCCGCCGGTGGACTCGCCGTTGTACGACCTGCCGAACGTGCTGCTGACGCCGCACATCGCCGGGTCGCTCGGCGGCGAGCTGCACCGGATGGCCGACCAGGCCCTGGACGAGGTGGAGCGGTTCGCGCGGGGTGTGCCGTTCGCCGACCCGGTCCACCCGGGGACGCTGGAGCGCTCGGCCTGAGGCGCCCGACGTGACCTGCGTCACTAAAATGGAGGTACGTCATCGACCCTGGGAGGCACGATGAAATTCGTACAGATCATCGACTACAAGACCGACCGGTTCGACGGCGTGAATGCGCTCATGGACCAGTGGGTCGAGAAGACCAGGGGCAAGCGGACCACCTCCCACCTCATGATGGGCAAGGACCGTGCGGAGGGCTCGCACTACGTCGAGATCGTCGAGTTCCCGTCGTACGAGGAGGCGATGCGGAACTCCAAGCTCCCGGAGACCGACCGGATCTTCCAGGAGATGGTCGCCCTGTGCGACGGCATGCCCACGTTCACCGACCTCGACGTGGTCCGTGAGGAGCAGCTGAACGCGGCGACGGCCCGGCGCTTCTTCCACGAGATCGCCGCGGGCGGGAACATGGACGCCGTCGCGGAGGTGTTCGCCGAGGACTACGTCGACCACGACATCGCCAACGAGGAGGACGCGGAGGTCGGCGTCGATGTCGTCCGGCGTGACCTCACGATGTGGCGCAACGCCTTCGACTTCACCTTCGAGCTCGACCGGCAGATCACCGAGGGCGACGACGTCGTGATGCTGTGGACCTTCAACGGCAGGCACAAGGGCGATTTCCAGGGGATACCGGCCACGGGCGAGCAGTGCTCCATGACCGGCACGACGATCTTCCGGTTCGAGGACGGGAAGATCAAGGAAGGCTGGTGGCACTTCGACATGACGCGGCTGATGCGGCAGCTCGGCGCGATGTGACCGACCGCCCCGGTGCGAACGGCGAAGGCCCCCGCCCCCGCGGACAGCGGGGGACGGGGGCCTTCTCGGCGTCTTCGGCGCCGTGGGGCTCGTACGGCCGTGAGGCCCGTACGTCAGTGGCTGTGGCCGTGACCGTGGCCGTGGCCCGCCTCGGCCTCCTCCTCGGCCGGCTTCTCGACGACCAGGGTCTCGGTCGTGAGCAGCAGCGAGGCGATGGAGGCGGCGTTCTCCAGGGCGGAGCGTGTGACCTTGACCGGGTCGATGACGCCGGCCTTCACGAGGTCGCCGTACTCGCCGGTGGCGGCGTTGAAGCCCTGGCCCGCCTCGAGCTCCGCGACCTTGGCGGTGATGACGTAGCCCTCGAGGCCGGCGTTCTCCGCGATCCAGCGCAGCGGCTCGACGGCGGCGCGGCGGACGACGGCGACACCGGTGGCCTCGTCGCCCTCCTTGCCCAGGTTGCCCTCGAGCACCTTCACGGCGTGGACGAGCGCGGAGCCACCACCGGAGACGATGCCCTCCTCGACCGCGGCGCGGGTCGCGGAGATGGCGTCCTCCAGACGGTGCTTCTTCTCCTTCAGCTCCACCTCGGTGGCGGCGCCGACCTTGATCACGCACACGCCGCCGGCCAGCTTCGCGAGGCGCTCCTGGAGCTTCTCGCGGTCCCAGTCGGAGTCCGTGGTCTCGATCTCGGCCTTGATCTGGTTGACGCGGCCCTGCACGTCCTCGGAGTTGCCGCCACCGTCGACGATGGTGGTGTCGTCCTTGGTGACGGTGACACGGCGGGCGGTGCCCAGCACGTCCAGACCGGCCTGGTCGAGCTTGAGGCCGACCTCCTCGGCGATGACGGTGGCACCGGTGAGGGTGGCCATGTCGCCGAGCATCGCCTTGCGGCGGTCGCCGAAGCCGGGGGCCTTGACGGCCACCGCGTTGAACGTGCCGCGGATCTTGTTCACGACCAGGGTCGACAGGGCCTCGCCCTCGACGTCCTCGGCGATGATCAGCAGCGGCTTGGAGCCACCCGCCTGGATGACCTTCTCCAGCAGCGGGAGCAGGTCCTGGATGGAGGAGATCTTGCCCTGGTGGATCAGGATGTACGGGTCGTCGAGGACGGCCTCCATACGCTCCTGGTCGGTCACCATGTACGGGGAGAGGTAGCCCTTGTCGAAGGCCATGCCCTCGGTGAAGTCGAGCTCCAGGCCGAAGGTGTTGGACTCCTCGACGGTGATGACACCGTCCTTGCCCACCTTGTCCATCGCCTCGGCGATGAGCTCGCCTACCTGCTGGTCCTGCGCGGAGAGCGCGGCCACGGCGGCGATGTCGGCCTTGTCCTCGATCGGGCGGGCGGTCGCGAGGAGCTCCTCGGACACGGCCTTGACCGCGGCGTCGATGCCCTTCTTCAGGGCGGCCGGGGAGGCGCCGGCGGCGACGTTGCGCAGGCCCTCGCGGACCAGAGCCTGGGCCAGCACGGTGGCGGTGGTCGTACCGTCACCCGCGATGTCGTTGGTCTTGGTCGCCACCTCCTTCACCAGCTGGGCGCCGAGGTTCTCGTACGGGTCCTCGACCTCGACCTCGCGGGCGATGGTGACACCGTCGTTGGTGATGGTGGGCGCGCCGAACTTCTTGTCGATGACGACGTTGCGGCCGCGGGGACCGATCGTCACCTTGACCGTGTCGGCAAGCTTGTTGACGCCGCGCTCGAGGGCGCGACGGGCGTCCTCGTCGAACTTCAGGATCTTCGCCATGGGAGCGATTCAGCCCTCTCGGAAATCGTGTTCAAAAGAACCGCGCCCCTCGCCGCCCGGCGTCAGCGGGGTGGCCAGGGGCGCAGCTCAAAGCAAATCTGCCGGGTGAAGCAGGAATTACTTCTCGACGATCGCGAGCACGTCGCGGGCCGAGAGGACGAGGTACTCCTCGCCGCTGTACTTCACTTCGGTGCCGCCGTACTTGCTGTACAGCACCACGTCGCCGACGTTCACGTCGAGCGGAAGGCGCTCGCCGTTCTCGAAGCGGCCCGGGCCCACGGCCAGGACGACGCCCTCCTGGGGCTTCTCCTTGGCGGTGTCCGGGATAACCAGGCCAGAAGCCGTGGTCTGCTCGGCGTCGAGCGGCTGGACCACAATGCGGTCCTCGAGCGGCTTGATGGCAACCTTGGAGCTGGTGGTCGTCACGATCCGACCTCCCCCTTCGGAGATCTCACGGGGTTAACTGATCTGAGGTGGCGACCAGGTGGATCCGTCGTCGCGGGTGCCGGACCTGCCCGTCGCTGTGTTGGCACTCTCCGGTGGGGAGTGCCAGGAGCGAGACTATGACTGCGATTAGCACTCGGTCAAGCGGAGTGCCAATGCAGCGCCGCGTGGCGGCCTGATCCGGTCCTGGCCGCGCCCCCGACGGCCGTGCCGCCTGCGGCGAGCGGCGCCCTCTGCGCCCGCCGTGCGGCCCGCGTTCTCGATCGAGTCCACGGCCGGTGCGCCGCCCTCCTCGGCGAGCAGCGCACCGGCCGCCGCTGCCCCGGCGAGGAGCCGGTGCGCACGGCTCACACGTAGTCCTCCAGCTTCGCCACGGCGTAGCCCTTGGCGGTCACGGTCCGCATGACCCGCCGGATCATGTCCGGCATCGTGCCCTTCCACTCCCCACGGCCACGGAAGTGGGTGAGGACGATGTCGCCGGGGTGCAGGTCCCGGTCCCATTCGCGCCACTCCATGCGATCGGGGAACGCCTCGGACGCCCACAGCGGCACAGCCTCGATCCCGCAGGACTTCGCGACGCGCAGCGTGTCCTTGTTGTAGCTGCCGTACGGCGGGCGGAACAGCCGCGGGCGCGTGCCGTACCGCTTCTGCAGCCTGTCCTGCTGGCTGCAGATCTCCCGCTTCTGGGCTGAGTACGAAAGGCCGGGCAGATAGGGGTGGTTGAGCGTGTGGTTGTGCAGCGCGACGCCGCGGTCCCGCATCTTCTCGAAGTAGTCGTAGTCGTCGTCGATCACGTAGTCGCTGAGGAAGGCGCTGTACGGGATCTGCAGTTCGGACATCATCCGCAGCAGCTCGGGGTCCTTCTCCGCGCCGTCGTCGATCGTCAGGAAGACGATCTTCTCCTTGGTCGGAACGGTCGTGAAGACCGGCGGCAGTTCGTCGCCGCCCTCGACCTCGAAGCCCTTGCGGGTGGTGATCCTCGGCTTGACGGCGGGCGGCGGGGGCGCGGCGAGCGGGGTCTGCTCCAGGCCCCACTTCTTCGCTGCCGCGGCCCGTTTGGCCTGAGCCCGCCTGACCTTTCCGGCGGACGCGGCCAGCGCACCGGACGGGCCCGCCGCCTGCTCCTGCGCCGCCGGACCCCGCTCGGCCTGACGCCCCGCGGCGGACGGCGCCGGACGCGGGGCCTGCCCGTCCCCGCCCGCACAGCCCGAGCCGGTGGCGGCGACGACGAGCGCGGCGAGACCCACCCCGACCCGGTACGCTCTCACTTTTCCCTTTTGTCGTACTAGCTGCATGGCGTCGCATCCTGTCAGCGCGGCGCCCGCCCGCCCGGCCGACACCGCCTGTGCGCGCGGAGCATCCCCCGCCTGGCCCACAATGGCCGGGTGAACGCCTCCGATCCGCTCGCCGCCTTCCTGGCCCTGCGCACCGAGGAGGGGGCCGCGCTGCTGGCGTCGCTCGCCTCCTACGACCCCGCCGACGAACTGGCGGTGGCCACCCGGCTGCGCCGCGAGCATCCGGCGGAGCTCGTCTCGGCGGCCCTCGGGCAGGCCCGGCTGCGGCAGCGCGCGGCGGCGAAGTTCGGCGCGGAGGACGCCGGACGGATGTTCTTCACCCCGAACGGCGTCGAGCAGTCCACCCGCCGGTCGGTCGCCGCCCACCGGGCCGAGCGCTTCGCCGCGCTCGGCGTGCGCAGCGTCGCCGACCTGTGCAGCGGCATCGGCGGCGACGCGCTCGCGCTCGCGCGGGCGGGCATCTCCGTCCTGGCCGTGGACCGGGACCCGCTGACGGCCGAGGCCGCGCGGGCCAACGCCGAGGCGCTCGGCCTCGCCGATCTCGTCGAGGTCCGCTGCGCGGACGTGACGGACATCGACACCTCCGCGTACGACGCGGTGTTCGTGGACCCGGCGCGACGCGGCGGCCGGGGCAGGATCTTCGACCCGGAGGCGTACTCGCCGCCCCTGTCCTGGGCGATCGCCGCGGCCCGCACACGCCCCCACGCCGCGCTCAAGATCGCGCCGGGCATCCCGCACGAGGCCGTCCCCGAGGACGCCGAGGCCGAGTGGATCTCGGACGGGGGTGACGTCAAGGAGGCGGTGCTCTGGTTCGGCACGGACCCGGCCGCGGTTCGCGCGACCCTGCTCCCGGGCCCGCACACCCTGACCGGGCGCGGCCTGCCGGACCCCGCCGTCCGCGCGGTCGGCCGCTACCTCTACGAGCCCGACGGCGCGGCGATCCGCGCGCATCTGGTCGCCGAGGTCGCCGAGGACGTCTCGGGCGGCCTGATCGACGAGACGATCGCCTACATCACGTCGGACGGGCTGCACCCGACGCCGTACGCCACGGCCTACGAGATCACCGACGCGCTGCCCTTCAACGTGAAGAAGCTGAAGGCGCTGCTCCGGGAGCGCCAGGTCGGCGTCCTGACCGTGAAGAAGCGCGGCTCGGCGGTCGAACCGGAGGAACTGCGCCGCAAGATGAAGCCCCAGGGGCCGGCCTCGGCGACCGTGTTCCTCACGCGCGTGGCCGGGGCGCCGGCCATGCTGGTGGGCCACCCGGCCTAGCGATCCGGCGGCGCGGTCCCCGGCTCAGGGCTGGGCACGCGCAAGGGCGCCGGCTCAGACGCGGGCGCCGGAGGCGGCCCGGCGCGGGACGAGCCGCAGCGCCCAGCGGTAGTGGCCCACCGCCTTCGAGACGCCGATCAGGCCCGTCAGCCACAGGATCATCCCGAGACCCATCAGCAGCACCACCCCCGGCACCGTGTCCTGGCCGGGCTCCGCGCCGGCCGGGACGGCGAAGCACGTCCACAGACCGCCCGCGCACATCAGGAACGACGGCAGGAACCAGGTCAGGCTCAGGCCCGGCGAGGCGAAGCGTGCGTCGCCTGCCGGGTCGCTGTCCAGGCCGCTCCACGCGCGCAGCAGCCCACGCACCTTCGCGTCGCGGGCGAGGCCGAAGCCGATCAGCAGGCCGGTCGGCACCATGAAGGCGGCGCCCAGCAGGAGGAGCACCCCGCCGAACATCTTGCTCAGCGCGTCGAGCGGCTCGTCGAACGTCCGCAGTGCGGCGGCGACCAGCACCCAGCCGACCGCGAACCCCGCGGCCAGCAACCACAGTTGGACCAGCACGGCCCCGCCGATGCTCATCCGGTGGAGCTCCGCCATCGCGCGCGCCCGGTCGGCGAGCAGCGACGTGCGGTCGGGCCACGCCCGTACGCCGAAGGGCGGGGGCGGGGGCGGGAGGGTGCGTCCTGACATGGCCATGAGGCTACCGGGCGCTTCCTCGGGCGCGGGGCACCCGGGCCCCGGCTACGGCACGGCGCGGGCGGCCCGGTCCAGCAGCAGTTCCCTCTCCCGCGCGTTGCGGGCGAGGGACGCCGCCCGTTCGAACTCCGCCCGTGCCTCCTCGGCGCGGCCCAGCCGGGCCAGCAGGTCGCCGCGGACGCTCGGGAGCAAGTGGTAGTCCTTCAGAGCCGGTTCACCGGCCACCGCGTCCACCAGGGCGAGCCCGGCCCCGGGCCCCTCGGTCATCGACACCGCGACCGCCCGGTTCAGTTCGACGACCGGGGACGGCGTGAGACGGACCAACTGCCCGTACAGCGCGGCGATCGTCGCCCAGTCGGTGTCCCCGTAACGCAGAGCCCGCGCGTGGCAGGCGGCGATGGCGGCCTGGAGGCAGTACGGGCCGTACGGGCCGCCGCCCGCGCGTCCCAGTGCCTCGATGCCGCGCCGGATCAGCAGCCGGTTCCACTTGGCGCGGTTCTGCTCGGCGAGGAGGACGGGCTCGCCCGAGGGGCCCGTACGGGCCGGGATGCGGGACGCCTGGAACTCCAGCAGGGCAGCCAGGCCGTGGACTTCCGGTTCGTCCGGCGTCAGGCCGGCGAGGACCCGGGCCAGGCGCAGCGCGTCCTCGCAGAGCGCCGGGCGCACGAGGTCGTCCCCGGCGGTCGCCGCGTATCCCTCGTTGAAGATCAGGTAGATGACGTCGAGCACGGAGCCAAGGCGCGCGGCGCGCTCGGCTCCGTACGGCGCCTCGAAGGCCACGTCCGCCGTGGCCAGCGCCCGCTTGGCGCGCACGATGCGCTGCGCGACCGTCGGCTCCGACACGAGGAACGCGCGGGCGATCTCCGCGGTCGTCAGCCCACCGAGCAGCCTGAGCGTGAGCGCGACCCTGGCCTCGGTCGACAGCACCGGATGGCAGGCGGTGAAGATCAGCCGCAGGAGGTCGTCGTCGATGTCGTCCGCCTCGGCCGGTTCTGGCGGCGGCGGCGCGTCCTCCAGCGTGCGCCCCACCTCGGCCAGCTTGCGGGCGTACGTCTCCTTGCGGCGTACGAGGTCGATGGCGCGGTGCTTGGCGGTGGCCATGAGCCAGGCTCCCGGCCTGTCCGGGACGCCCGACTCCGGCCACTGCTCCAGCGCGGCGACCAGAGCGTCCTGCGCGATCTCCTCGGCGATGCCGACGTCCCGCACGATGCGGGCCACGCCGGCGATGATGCGCGCCGACTCGATCCTGAAGACCGCCTCGACCGTGTTCGCTGCGCTTCCTGCCGTCACGGCCACCCATCAGAGCAGCCGCGGCGGAACGGGCGCAACCGCGGCCGGCTCAGCCCTCCATGATCTGGCGGACCTCGCAGGTGACGGTCCACTCCTCCGGGTGGATCTCCAGGAAGCGCTTGGCCCATTCGAGGGCCTCGGCCTTGTCCTTGCACTGCATGAGGGCGTAGCCGCCGATGACTTCCTTGGTCTCGGTGAAGGGGCCGTCGGTGTACGACAGCTTCCCGCCGGACCAGGTCACGCGGGTGCCCTCGGAGGACGGGAGCAGGCCGGCGGTGTCCAGCATGACCCCGGCCTTGGTGATCTCTTCGAGCAGCTTGCCCATGCGCTCGTCGAAGTCCTCCGGGAAGTCGTCCGTGGGGATCTCGTTCTCGTTGACGCGGATCATCGACAGGAAGCGGGGCATGGTGACTCCTCGGGTCGTGAGTACGGGGCCGTTCCCCGCCTCTCACCCGTGCGTCGAACGGGAGACGGCCGGATCGACGTCCTCCCGGAAAATTCTTCCGGGAATTCCCGGCGGGTTCTCAGCCGAGCGACTCGAAGCGCCAGCGGTGCACCGGCCGGGTGATCACATCGCGGGCGGGCTCGGGAAGTTCGGGCAGCTCCGCGTCGGCGTGCGCCGCCTCCCACCAGGTGATGACCAGCACCCGGTCCGGCGCGGCCCGGAAGGTCTCGCGGCGCAGCGGATCGCGCGCGAGCTGCTGGGCGCGGGCCCACTCCAGCAACTCGGCGCCCCGGCCGTCCACGGCGCGGGCCTCCCACATCAGGGCGACGACGGTCATGAGTACAGGTTGTCCTTGCTGACCTCGTGCACATGATCGTGGTCGTGGATCGCGCCGGCGGGGTCCGTGCCCGGCACGTGCGGGTCCGTCACGGGCAGCGACGAGTCCGCGGACAGCTCCCAGTCGGAGGCCGGCCGGTTGCGCGCCACCATCTCCGCGCCCAGAGCGGCGACCATCGCGCCGTTGTCCGTGCACAGCTTGGGCCGCGGGACGCGCAGCCGGATGCCCGCACGCTCGCAGCGCTCCTCGGCGAGCGCGCGCAGCCGGGAGTTGGCCGCGACGCCGCCGCCGATCATCAGGTGGTCCACGCCCTGGTCCTTGCACGCGCGCACTGCCTTGCGGGTCAGCACGTCGACGACCGCCTCCTGGAAGGACGCCGCCACGTCCCGCACCGGCACCTCCTCGCCCGCGGCCCGCTTCGCCTCGATCCAGCGGGCGACGGCCGTCTTCAGGCCCGAGAAGGAGAAGTCGTACGCCGGGTCCTTCGCCCCGCTCAGGCCGCGCGGGAACGCGATCGCCTCCGGGTCCCCCTCCCTGGCCAGCCGGTCGATCACCGGGCCGCCGGGGAAGCCGAGGTCGAGGACACGCGCGATCTTGTCGAACGCCTCACCGGCCGCGTCGTCGATCGTCGCGCCCATGGGACGCACGTCGGCGGTGATGTCGGGGGCGAGCAGCAGCGAGGAGTGGCCGCCGGAGACGAGGAGCGCCATGGTCGGCTCCGGGAGCGGGCCGTGCTCCAGCTGGTCGACGCAGATGTGCGAGGCGAGGTGGTTGACCCCGTACAGCGGCTTGTTCAGGGCGTACGCGTACGCCTTCGCCGCCGAGACCCCCACCAGCAGCGCGCCGGCGAGCCCGGGCCCGGCCGTGACGGCGATGCCGTCGAGGTCGCGGGCGCTGACCCCGGCCTCCTTCAGGGCGCGCTCGATGGTCGGCACCATCGCCTCCAGGTGCGCGCGCGAGGCGATCTCCGGGACGACGCCGCCGAAGCGGGCGTGCGTGTCCACGCTGGAGGCGATCGCGTCGGCGAGCAGGGTCGTCCCGCGGACGATGCCGACTCCGGTCTCGTCGCAGGAGGTCTCGATGCCGAGTACGAGCGGTTCGTCAGCCATGGGTGTGAGTCTCAGTTCCTTGAACGGTCAGGCTTGTACGGTCAGGCGCATGACGAGGGCGTCGATGTTGCCGGGCTGGTAGTAGCCGCGGCGGAATCCGATGGGCTCGAAGCCGAAGCGCTCGTACAGCTTCTGGGCCCGGGTGTTGTCCACACGCACTTCGAGGAGCACCTCGTCGCACTCGAAGGCGGTGGCGTGCTGGAGCAGGTCGGTCAGCAGCCGGGCGCCGAGGCCGCTGCCCCACTGGTCGCGTTCGACCGCGATGGTCTGGACGTCGCCGAGGCCGCCCGCCGCCGCGAGCCCCGCGTAGCCGACGATCCTGCCGTCGAGCTCGGCGACGACGTACCGGCGGGTGGCCTGCGGGCCCCGGGAGTGCGCGAGCTCGGACCAGAACATCCCGGCCGACCAGGCGTCGTCGGGGAACAGCTCGTTCTCGAGCTCGAGCACCGGCCGGATGTCCCACCAGCGCATCTCACGCAGGGCGGCGGCGCTCACTTCGGAGTGACCACCTTGTAGTTCTTGGGGACCTGGGCGTCGGGTCGGCGCAGGTACAGCGGCAGCGGGGCGAGGAAGTCCTCGCCGGCCGCCAGCTTCCCGGCCGCGAGCGCGGCGAGGGCGGCGGCGCTGACGTGCTCGGGGCCGCGGGCGTCCGGGAACGTCTCCGGGTACAGCAGGGCGCCGGCGCCGACCGCGGGCAGGCCCGCGACCTGCTCGGCGATGTCGGCGGGCCGGTCGACGGCGGCGTCGGTCACACGGGTGCCGGCATCCGCGTACCGCGCCCAGTAGACCTCCTTGCGGCGCGCGTCCGTCGCCACCACGAACGGCTCGTCGAGGCCGGCGGCGTACGCGAGACCGTCCAGCGTGCACACCCCGTGGACGGGGACACCGAGCGCCGACGCGAACGTCGTGGCCGTCACGAGCCCGACGCGCAGTCCCGTGTACGGCCCCGGTCCGACGCCGACCACGATCCCGGTGACGGCGTCGAGTTTCACGCCGGCCTCGGCGAGCACCCGGTCGACGGCGGGCAGCAGCAGCTCCCCGTGCCTTCGGGCGTCCACCCGGCTGGACTCGGCGACGACGGCGGACCCGTCGTGGAGAGCGGCGGTGACGGCGGGCGTGGCGGTATCCATGGCGAGCAAGAGCACGCAAACAGCCTACGGCTCCGGCGGCGGAGGCACGGCCGCCCCGTCGAACGCGGGGCCTGCTGCTACCGTCACCACAACCGGGAAGAGATTCGAAAGGTGGGCACGGTGGCACGGAGCAGCTCGGGACTCGTGGCCGGGCTCACGGCGGCCGCGCTGGCCGTCGTCGGCTTCCTCGCCTATCAGGCGTCGGCGAACGTTCCCGACAGCCTCAACGCGCCCAAGGCCCCGAGCGCCGTGCCGTCGGCGAAGGCCTCCGGCAGCCCGCAGGAGAAGGCGAAGGACCCGCTCGCGGTGCCCGCGCACTCCGGTACGGGCGTGCGGGTGGTCTACGCGCTGGGCGAGCGGCGGGTGTGGCTGGTCGGCGCGAAGGGCAAGCCGCGCACCTTCGAGGTCATGCCGTCGACGGTGAGCCCCGCTCCCGGCACGTACACCGTCACCTCGCGCTCGGGCAGCGTCCCCGGGTCGGACGGGGTCCCGGTCGAACACGTGGTGCGGTTCGCGAAGGTCGGCGACGTGTCGATCGGCTTCAGCGCGGCCGTGAACGGCTCGATGGCGAGCCCGGACCCGAACAGGAGGACGGGCGGCGTACGGATGACGCGGGCCGACGGGGACGCGATGTGGGTGTTCGCGACGATCGACTCGAAGGTGGTCGTGGTCCCGTAGGACCACCCGTACGGAACCGGCTGTACGAATCCGGGCCCGCCCGTGCGCTACGCGGCGTCGCGCCGCGCCTCGTCCGTCTCCCCTGCCCGCGGCCTCTCACGCGGCGGGGTCGACACCGCGCTGGCCGCCGCGCAGGACGCCAGCAGGTCCCGCATCGACAGGACCGGGGGGTGCGGCACGGGCGCCGCGGGCGCGTGCTGCCGGTTCTGCGGTTCGCGCTCCGATGCCGACATGGACGCCTCCTGGTGGGCTCCGGGGGCGGGCGTGGTTAGGTAGACCTAACCAGGTCTCTCCACCATGTCATCACGCGCGGGACGCCGGGCGCAACAATTTCCCGACGTCTTGTCGGAACGTACGGCGTTTCGTGTCGGGACCGCGCCCGCGTCCCACTCGTTCAGGCCAGACCCAGCTCCGCCCAGCGCTCCCCGTACCCCCGCAGCACCACCTCGCGGCGGTCGTCCTCCGTGTCGCCCACGACCCGGTGGATCACCACGTGCAGACGGTCCTCGGACAGGTCCTCGACCTTGCCCTCGCCCCACTCCACGACCACCACCGATTCCGGCAGCGAGACGTCGAGGTCGAGGTCCTCCATCTCGTCGAGGCCGCCGCCCAGGCGGTACGCGTCGACGTGGACGAGCGCCGGTCCGCCCGTCAGGGACGGGTGGACGCGCGCGATCACGAACGTCGGGGACGTGACGGCTCCGCGGACCCCGAGCCCCTCGCCCAGGCCGCGTGTCAGCGTCGTCTTGCCCGCGCCGAGCTCGCCCGTGAGCATCACCAGGTCGCCGGGGCGGAGCAGTTTCGCGAGCCTGCGGCCCAGATCCTGCATCTGCTCGGGGGACTCGATCGAGAGGCGGGCGGAGCCGGCGACGGCCGTCTCAGCCGCCGGGCTGTGCGGTGCTTCCAGCGGTGCTTCCATACGTGCCAACGTTAGCCGCTGCCGCGACCGCGCCCGCCCGGGCCAGCAGGTCCGCCAGCCGGTCGGTGACGGCCTCGGGATGCTCCAGCATCACCAGGTGTCCCGAGTCCGGCACGATCACCAGCTCGGCCTCCGGCATCACATCGGCGATCGCCTCACTGTGCGTCCCGGGCGTGACCAGGTCCTTGTCACCCGCGAGGACGAGGACCGGCAGCCCGTCGAACACGACGAGCGCCTCGGCCTTGTCGTGCTCGGCGAAGGCCGGGTAGAACTCGGCGACCACGTCGATCGGTGTCGACTCGATCATCCGTTCCGCGAACCGCGCGACCGCCGGGTCCACGTCCCTCGACGAGAAGGAGTACCGCTTGATCAGGCCCGCGAACAGGTCGGCCGTCGCCCGCCTGCCCCGCTCGACCAGCTCCGCCTGCGAGCCGAGTGCCCGCAGCACCCCGGGCAGCACCCGGCGCACCACGTTGACGCCCGCCACCGGGAGGCCGTAACTGACCTCGCCGAGCTTGCCCGACGACGTGCCGATCAGGGCGATCGCCGCCACCCGCTCCCGGACGAACTCGGGGTAATGGGCGCCCAGCGCCATCATCGTCATGCCGCCCATCGAGTGGCCGACGAGCACCAGCGGGCCCTCGGGAGCCGCCGCGTCGACGACCGCCTTCAGGTCACGGCCGAGCTGGTCGATGGAGACCGGCACGCCGTCCGGGCCCGCCTGCGCGGCGCCGCGCGCCGAACGGCCGTGGCTGCGCTGGTCCCAGTACACCGCGCGCACCAGACCCCGCAGCGCCGCCCGCTGGAAGTGCCACGAGTCCTGGTTGAGGCAGTAGCCGTGGCTGAAGACGACGGTGACGGGGGCGGGCGCCTTGCGCCCGAACATCCGGCGGCGGCGCGGCGCTGCCACGTCCGGGTCGACCTCCTCCACCTCGTAGTAGAGCTCGGTGCCGTCGTCCGCGACCGCCGTGCCGGGCATGCCGCGCAGCGAGCCGTAGGGGCCGGCCGCGTCGAGGGCGAGACGCGCCTTCCTGCGCATGCCGCGCCCGACGGTGAGGCGCTCGAGCGCGACGCCCGCGGCGGCACCGGCCGCGACCACGCCTATGGCGGCACCGGCGATGCCCGCCCTGCGCCAGTTGCCCGTGGCCACCGCTGCGGCGGCCTCGGCCACCTCCCCCGTGCTGGTCTCGCTCACCGTGCCTCTCCTACTCGTCGGCGGTCCGCTCGTCGCACTCTTCGGGAACCTCGTTCACATAGACGCGCGGCACCCGGGCGCCGATGCGGGTGACGATCTCGTACGCGATCGTGTCCGCCGCCCGCGCCCAGTCCTCGGCGGTCGGCTCGCCCCGGTCGCCCGGGCCGAACAGCAGCGCCTCGGTTCCCTCCTCGACCGTCTGCCCGCCGAGATCGACGACGAACTGGTCCATCGCGACCCGGCCGGCGACCCGCCGCCACTCCCCGCCGATCAGCACCGGACCGCGGCCCGACGCATGGCGCGGAATGCCGTCCGCGTAGCCGAGGGGCACGAGACCGAGCGTCGTCTCGGAGCCGGTGACGTAGTGGTGGCCGTAGCTGACGCCGTGGCCCGCCGGCACCTGCTTGACGAGCGCCACGGACGCGGCGAGCGTCATCACCGGGCGCAGGCCGAAGTCCGCGGGCGTGCCCAGCTCGGGGCTGGGCGAGACGCCGTACATCGCGATGCCGGTCCGTACGAGATCGAAGTGGGACTCCGGAACGCTCAGCGTGGCCGGGGAGTTGGCCATGTGCCGCACCTCGGGCTCGACGCCGGCCTTCTCGGCGTGGTCCACCATGTCGCGGAACACGTCCAGCTGGGCGGCGATCGAGGGGTGCCCTGGCTCGTCGGCACAGGCGAAGTGCGACCACAGACCCGTGATCTCGACCAGGCCCTCGTCCTCGGCGGCGCGCGCGGCCGCCACGAGCGCGGGCCAGTCGGCGGGCTGGCAGCCGTTGCGGCCGAGTCCGGTGTCCGCCTTGAGCTGGACGCGGGCCGGTGCGCCGGCCTCCCTGGCCGCCGTGGTGACCTCCTTCAGCGCCCACAGGCCGCTCACGGACATGTCGAGGTCCGCCTCGATGCCCTCGCGCCACGGGTCGCCCGGCGTCCACAGCCAGCACATGATCCGCCCGCCGATCCCGGCCGCGCGCAGGGCGAGCGCCTCGTGCGGGGTGGCCGTGCCCAGCCAGGTCGCGCCCGCGGCGAGCGCGGCACGGGCGCAGGGCACCATGCCGTGCCCGTACGCGTCCGACTTGACCACGGCCATCAGCGCGGAGCGCGGCGCACGGGCGCGCAGCGCGCGGACGTTGGCGCGCAGGGCCGCGAGGTCGATCTCGGCGCGAGCTCGCGGCGGTGCGGGGGGCGGCGGTGTCTGGCTCATCGCGCCCAGTCTCTCAGAGCCGCCCGGCTCGATCCGTATGGGCGGCAGTCGACTGTGTCACTCGCCGGGCGGCGCCGGGGCCCGTCATTCCCTCACATCGCGCCAGGCGGCCGGGAGAGTCGCCGCCACCTCGTCCGCGGTGATCGGCACGCCCCGCGCTGCGCGGAGCCGGGCCGCGAGGCCGTGCAGATAGGCGGCGGCGGAGCCCGCGTCGCGCGCGTCGAGTCCGGCGGCCAGCAGCGAACCGGCGAGCCCGGAGAGCACGTCCCCGCTGCCCGCGGTCGCCAGCCACGGGGTGCCCATGGGGTTGACGCGCACCGGGGAGCGGCCGCCGTCCGCGTCGGCGACCAGCGTGGTCGAGCCCTTGAGCAGCACGGTCGCCCCGAACCGCGCGGCCAGTTCCCGCACGGACGCGAGCCGCGCCGCCTCCACCTCCTCGCGCGACACGCCGAGCAGCGCGGCGGCCTCGCCCGCGTGCGGCGTCATGAGGGTGGGCGCGGCCCGCTCGCGCACGGCGGCCGGATCCAGGAACCGCAGCCCGTCGGCGTCGACGAGTACGGGAACGTCGGCGGCGAGCACATCCCGCACCGCGTCCCCGTTCTCCCCGATGCCCGGCCCGACGACCCAGGACTGGACCCGTCCCGCCTTCCCCGGCGGTCCCGCGTGCACCAGGCTCTCCGGGAAGCGGGCGATCACCGCGTCGGCCGCCGGTCCGACGTACCGCACGGCTCCGGCCCCGCCGCGCAGGGCGCCCGCCACGGCCAGCACGGCCGCGCCCGGGTAGCGCGCGGACCCGGCGACGATGCCGACGACACCGCGGCGGTACTTGTCGCTCTCCGCGGCCGGGAGGGGCAACAGCCGTGCCACGTCGGCGTGTTGCAGCGCCTCCAGGTCCGGCACGGCCGGCAGGTGCTCCTCGATGCCGATGCCGACCAGCCGGACCGTGCCGGTGTACTCCTTGGCCGGGTCGACGAGCAGGCCCGGCTTGTACGTCCCGAACGTCACCGTGGTGTCCGCGCGCAGCGCCTCCCCGCGCACCTCTCCCGTGTCGGCCTCGACGCCGCTCGGCAGGTCGACGGCGACGACGACGGCGTCCGATCCGCGGGCGGCGCGGGCGACCGGCACGGCGTCCGGCCGCAGGCCGCCGCGTCCGCCGATCCCGGTGATGCCGTCCAGCACGAGGTCGGCGGAGGCGAGCGCCTCGAACGGGTCGTCCGCCACCCGGCCGCCCGCGGCGAGCAGGGCCGCCAGGCCCGCGGGGTGGGTCCGGTCGGGGGCGAGCAGCACGGCGACGACCCCGGCGCCGCGGCGGGCGAGGCGCGCCCCGGCGAACAGGGCGTCGCCGCCGTTGTCCCCGCTGCCGGCCAGCAGCACGACGCGCGCGCCGTACACCCTCCCCAGCACCCCGGCACAGGCGGCGGCCAATCCGGCGGCGGCCCGCTGCATGAGCGCCCCTTCGGGCAGTCGGGCCATGAGCTGCGCCTCGGCGTGCCGGACGGTCTCGACGCTGTAGGCAGTACGCATGCCCCCGAGTCTGCCCCAAGCCCGCGCCTGCCGCGCGAGGACGCCGCGTCACAAGTCTCGCGGCACGGGCCGGAGTTACGGGGCCCAGGAGCGCGGCACGCTGCGCCCTCCTGCGGGGACGCCCGGCGCGCCCTTGGGCACCCCGCCGTTTCCGGGCGGAATGAGCCCGCCCCTCCGTCGCGGGCACCGTCACCGCGGACGCGACCGGCCACGCTTGCGGCAGCCACGCCCGAACCCGCACGCCGGGATCGCGACCGCCGCCTCATGGCGGGGATGGGGGCGGGGGGCGGGAGTGCGGCACGCCCCACCAGGGGCGAGCGTGCGCTACGTGAGCGTCCAGGAGGACCGGGCACGGCGGGTACCGGCGCTGCGCCTCAGTCGCCAACCCGCCGGACGCGCGCACCCCGGCGTGGGGAGCGGAACGCAGCCGGTGGGCCGCCTCAGCGCCGACTCGCCCCGCGCGGGCCCACCGCGTCAGGGCGGGACGCCCCCGGCGGGCCGGCCCGACAGCGCGCCTCAGCCCTCCGCGATCACCACCGCCGACGCCACCCCCGCGTCGTGGCTGAGCGAGACGTGCCAGGAACGGACGCCCAGTTCGGCCGCGCGGGCCGCGACCGTGCCGCGCACGCGCAGGCGGGGGCGGCCCGAGTCCTCCACGTACACCTCGGCGTCCGTCCACAGCAGTCCGGCCGGCGCGCCGAGCGCCTTGGCCAGCGCCTCCTTCGCGGCGAACCTCGCCGCGAGAGACGCGTACCCCCGCCGATCCCCGCTCGGCAGCAGCAACTCGTGCTCCACGAAGAGCCGTTCCGCCATGTGCGGCGTGCGCCTCAGCGACGCGGCGAAGCGGTCGATCTCGGCGACGTCGATCCCCACCCCGATGATCATGCGGTGGCGCCTCCCGCCCCGTGCCCGCCCCTCACTCCACCGTCACCGACTTGGCGAGGTTCCTCGGCTGGTCGACCTCGTTGCCGCGGGCCGTCGCCAGCTCGCACGCGAAGACCTGGAGCGGCACCGCGGCCACCATCGGCTGGAGCAGGGTCGGTGTCGCAGGGATCCACACCAGGTGGTCCGCGTACGGCACGACCGACTCGTCGCCCTCCTCCGCGATCACGATCGTCCGCGCACCCCGTGCCCGGATCTCCTGGATGTTGGAGACGATCTTGTCGTGCAGCACCGAACGCCCCCGCGGCGACGGCACCACGACCACCACCGGCAGGTCCTCCTCGATCAGCGCGATCGGCCCGTGCTTGAGCTCGCCCGCCGCGAACCCCTCCGCGTGCATGTACGCCAGCTCCTTGAGCTTGAGCGCACCCTCCAGCGCCACCGGGTAGCCCACGTGCCGCCCCAGGAACAGCACGGTGTTCTTGTCCGCCAGCGAGCGCGCCAGCTCGCGCACCGGCTCCATCGTCTCCAGGACCCGCTCGACCTCACCGGAGATCTGTGCCAGGTCGCGGACCACGGCCCGGATCTCGTCGCCCCACTTGGTGCCCCGCACCTGTCCCAGGTAGAGGGCGACCAGGTAGCAGGCCACCAACTGCGTCAGGAACGCCTTCGTGGAGGCGACCGCCACCTCGGGGCCCGCGTGCGTGTACAGCACGGCGTCCGACTCGCGCGGGATGGTCGACCCGTTGGTGTTGCAGATGGCCAGCACCTTGGCGCCCTGCTCCCGCGCGTGCCGCAGCGCCATCAGGGTGTCCATGGTCTCGCCGGACTGCGAGATCGCGACGACCAGCGTCCGCTGGTCCAGGATGGGGTCCCGGTAACGGAACTCGCTGGCCAGCTCCACCTCGCAGGGGATACGGGTCCAGTGCTCGATGGCGTACTTCGCGATCATGCCCGCGTGGAAGGCGGTCCCGCAGGCCACGATGACGACCTTGGTCGCCTCGCGCAGCACGGACACCGGGATGCGCACCTCGTCGAGACTCAGCGCCCCCGAGGCGTCGATGCGGCCCAGCAGGGTGTCGGCGACCGCCTTGGGCTGCTCGGCGATCTCCTTGAGCATGAAGTAGTCGTACCCCCCCTTCTCGGCCGCGGAGGCGTCCCAGTCCACGTGGTAGGACCGCACGTCCGCGGGCGCCCCGTCGAAGCCGGTGACCGTCACGCCGTCACGGCGGAGCTCCACCACCTGGTCCTGTCCCAGCTCGATGGCGGACCGGGTGTGGGCGATGAACGCGGCCACGTCCGAGGCGAGGAAGGACTCGCCCTCCCCGACGCCCACCACCAGCGGGGAGTTGCGCCGGGCGCCGACCACCACGTCCGGTTCGTCGGCGTGCACGGCGACCAGCGTGAAGGCGCCCTCCAGCTGACGGCACACCAGCCGCATGGCCTCCGCGAGGTCGCCGCACGACGAGAACGACTCCGCGAGCAGATGCGCGACGACCTCGGTGTCGGTCTCCGACGCCAGGTCGTGCCCGCGCTCGGCCAACTCGGCCCGCAGCACGGCGAAGTTCTCGATGATCCCGTTGTGCACGACGGCGACGCGCCCCGCATTGTCCAGATGGGGATGTGCGTTGGCATCCGTCGGGCCGCCGTGCGTGGCCCACCGTGTGTGTCCGATCCCGGTGGAACCGCTCGGCAGCGGCCGCTCCACCAGATCCTTCTCCAGGTTGACGAGCTTGCCCGCCTTCTTCGCCGCGGCGAGCCCGCCGTCCGCGAGCACGGCGACCCCGGCCGAGTCGTAGCCGCGGTACTCCAGCCGCTTCAGTCCGGCGATGACCACATCAAGCGCCGACTGCCCGCCGACGTAACCCACGATTCCGCACATGTGCGCAGCCTACGGCGCGGGGCTCGGCTCGGCATTGGGCCGGTCCGACGGCCGAGCCCCGCCGGCCGGGCCCGCGCGCTCAGACCTTCGCCCGGTAGGCCCGCATCGCCAGCGGGCAGAACACGGCCGCGATGCCCGCGGCCCACAGCAGCGACCACAGCACCGGCTCCGCCACCGGACCGCCCAGCAGCAGCCCGCGGAACGCGTCCGACAGATGGGTGACCGGGTTGACGTCGCTCCACGCCTGGAGCCAGCCCGGCATGGTGTCGACCACGACGAACGCACTGCTGGTGAACGTGATCGGGAAGATCAGCGTGAAGGCGAACGCCTGCACCTTCTCCACGTCGCCGGCCAGCATGCCGATCAGCACCGCGCTCCACGACACCGCCGCCGCGAAGACGACCAGCAGCAGCGCCCCGGCCAGGAATCCGCCGACGCCGCCGGTGACCCGGAACCCGAGCAGCAGGCCGAGCCCGATCATCAGCAGCATCGCCCACACGTGCTTGGCGAGGTCCGCGGTGATCCGCCCGATCAACGGCGCGGAGCGGGCTATGGGAAGGCTGCGCAGCCGGTCGAAGACCCCTTTGGTCAGGTCGGTGTTGAGCGCCATGGCCGTGTACATCGTCATGAACAGGGTGTTCTGCACGATGATTCCGGGCAGCGCGTACTTCAGATACGCCTCGGGGGAGCCGGCCATCTGTCCGCCGAGGACGTACGTGAACAGGAACACGAACATGATCGGCGTGACGCTGTAGTCCACGAGCTCCAGGGGGTTGTGCTTGACGGCCACCAGGCTGCGCCATGCCATCGTGAGCGTCTGCCGGCCCCAGGCCAGCGGTTTCACCCGGCCCGACGCGGTCAGGGGCGCGGTGATCGTCGTGGCCGTCATGCCGGACTCACCGCCTTCTCCCTCTCGTCACCGCCGCCGTCCCCTTCCGCGCCCCCGTGCCCGCCCGGCCCGGAGCCGTTCCCGGACGCGGGCGCGGCCCGGTGTCCGGTGAGCGCGAGGAAGACCTCGTCCAGCGAGGACCGCCGAAGGGTCAGCTCCCCCACCGCGATCCCCTCGCGGTCGAGGCTGCGCACGACCGTGGGCATCAGCTCGGGATCCTTCACCGGGGCGGTGATCGACCCGCCCTCGATCCGGGCCCCGTCCCCCGCAGCGTCGGACACCAGCCGGTGCGTAGCCGGAAGGTCCACGGACCGGACCGGGCGAAGCTCCAGCACCTGGCCGCCCACCTCGGACTTCAGCTGGTCCGGGGTGCCCTCGGCGATCACCCGGCCCTTGTCGATCACCACGATGTCGTCGGCGAGCACATCCGCCTCGTTCAGGTACTGCGTGGTCAGCAGGGCAGTCGCACCGTCGGCCACCAGGGCGCGCAGCATGTCCCACAGCTCGCCGCGGCTGTGCGGGTCCAGGCCGGTCGTCGGCTCGTCGAGGAAGAGGATGCTGGGCCGGCCGACCAGGCTCGCCGCGAGGTCCAGGCGCCGCCGCATGCCGCCCGAGAACGTCTTCGCGGCCCGGCCCGCCGCGTCGGTGAGCTGGAACCGGTCCAGCAGCTCGGCCGCGCGGGCCTTCGCCTCACGTCTCGACAGACCCAGCAGACGCCCTATGAGCAGCAGATTCTCCGTGCCGGTCAGATTCTCGTCCACGGCCGCGTACTGCCCGGTCAGACCGATCAGGGAGCGCACGAGGCCCGCCTCCCGGACGACGTCGTGGCCGGCCACCGTCGCCCGGCCGCCGTCGGGGGACAGCAGGGTGGCGAAGATCCGCACCGCCGTCGTCTTTCCCGCCCCGTTCGGGCCGAGCAGGCCGAGCACCGAGCCGGTGCGGGCCGCCAGATCCACCCCCGCCAGTGCCTCGGTCTCCTTGAACCGCTTGACCAGGCCCTCCGCCTGGATCGCGTAGGTCATGGGATGTCCCCCTGGTGACTTCGCGGGCTTCGCGGACGTCGCGGGTCGGCGCCCACCTCAGAGACAACTGTGACGCACGCCACTGACATTCCGGACGGGTGCGGCCCCGCCGCGTGACCCACTCCACCCCCCACAGCGGCCCCGCAGCCCCGACAATGACCGTGTGATCTCTTCGCCGCCACGAAGCTCCCACCGCCGGGCAGAGCCTGCGTCGACCCCGTACGTCGACCTCACCCGAGCGGAGTGGAGCGCCCTGCGCGAGAAAACGCCGCTGCCGCTGAGCGCCGAGGAGGTCGAGCGGCTGCGCGGCCTGGGGGACGTCATCGACCTGGACGAGGTCCGGGACGTCTACCTGCCGCTGTCCCGGCTGCTGAACCTCTACGTGCAGGCCACGGCCGGTCTGCGCGGCGCTCTCAACACGTTCCTCGGCGACGCCGGCAACGGGCAGGGCGCCCAGCGCGGGACCCCTTTCGTCATAGGCGTCGCCGGGTCCGTCGCCGTCGGCAAGTCCACGGTGGCCCGTCTGCTCCAGGCCCTCCTGGCCCGCTGGCCCGAGCACCCCCGCGTCGAGCTCGTCACGACCGACGGGTTCCTGCTGCCGATGAAGGAGCTCCAGGCCCGGGGGCTGGTGTCCCGCAAGGGCTTCCCCGAGTCGTACGACCGCCGGGCGCTGACCCGCTTCGTCGCCGACATCAAGGCGGGCAAGGACGAGGTCACCGCGCCCGTCTACTCCCACCTGATCTACGACATCGTCCCGGACGAGCGGCTGACGGTACGCCGCCCGGACATCCTCATCGTCGAGGGGCTCAACGTCCTGCAGCCCGCCCTGCCCGGCAAGGACGGCCGCACCCGGGTCGGCCTCGCCGACTACTTCGACTTCAGCGTGTACGTCGACGCCCGGCCCGAGGACATCGAGACCTGGTACCTCAACCGGTTCCGCAAACTGCGCGAGACCGCCTTCCAGAACCCGTTCTCTTACTTCCGCAAGTACACGCAGGTCTCCGAGGAAGAGGCCCTCGACTACGCGCGCACGATGTGGCGCACCATCAACCGGCCCAATCTGCTGGAGAACGTGGCGCCCACCCGGGGGCGCGCCACACTGGTGCTGCGCAAGGGCCCCGACCACAAGGTGCAGCGCCTGTCGCTGCGCAAGCTCTAGGAGAACGCGGCGTGTTGCATCTGCGGCTCATCACCCCGGCCGACCGGACCGCCGAGGTGGTCTCCGTGCTGGAGAAGACGGTCGGCACGGCCCATCTCGTGGTGCTCCCGGGCGCGGCCCGCGATCCCCGGGGCGACCTGATCCTGTGCGACGTGGCACGGGAGGCCGGCGACGCGCTCCTGTCCGAGCTGCGGGAGCGCGGCATCGACGAGTGCGGCTCCATCGCCGTCGACGGCATCGGCCTGTCGCTGTCGGCCCGCGCGGAGAAGGCGGAGAAGGACGCGCCGGGCGAGGGCGCGGACGCGGTCCTGTGGGAGCAGCTGTCCGACGCCACGCACGAGGAGTCGACGCTCAGCGTCACCTACCTCGCGTTCCTGGCCCTCGCGATGATGATCGCGGCGTGCGGCGTGGTGCTCGACAACGCGATCCTGATCGTCGGCGCCATGGCGGTCGGCCCCGAGTTCGGCCCGCTGGCCGGCTTCTGCACGGCCCTGGTACGGCGTGCGCCGAAGCTCGCCTGGCGGTCGTTCCTCGCGCTGATCGTCGGCTTCGGCGCCGCGATGCTGATGACCGCGGGATTCAGCTTCCTCATGGACGCGCTGGACCTGTTCTCCGCCGCGAAGCTGGACGCCGAGCGGCCCAACACGGCCTTCATCTACGCCCCCGACGAGTTCTCGTTCGTCGTCGCCGTCCTCGCCGGCTCGGCGGGGATGCTCTCGCTGACCTCCGCCAAGTCGGGCGCGCTGGTCGGCGTCGCCATCTCGGTGACGACCGTCCCGGCCGCGGCGAACGCGGCCGTGGCCTTCAGCTACTCCGAGTACCAGCAGGCATGGGGCTCCACGGAGCAGCTGCTGCTGAACCTGCTCGGCATCGTCCTGGCCGGCACGCTGACGCTGTTGGTGCAGAAGGCACTGTGGCGCGCGAGCCGCAAGGGCACGCAGAGCGAGGGGGCCCGTACGTGATCCCCGTACGGGCCCCCTCGCGAAGCACGGCACTCTAGCCGAGCGCCGACTTCACCACGTCGGCCAGCCGGCCCGCGACGGCCTGCGCCTGCTCGAGGTCGGCGGCCTCGACCATGACCCGCACCAGCGGCTCGGTGCCCGAGGGGCGCAGCAGGACGCGGCCTGTGGCGCCGAGTTCGCGCTCCGCCTCGCCGACGGCCTGCGCCAGCTCGGCGGACGTCTGCACCCGGGACTTGTCGACGTCGCGCACGTTGATGAGCACCTGCGGCAGACGCTGCATCACGCCGACGAGGTCGGCCAGGGAACGGCCGGTCGCGGCGACCCGGGCCGCCAGCATCAGGCCGGTCAGCGTGCCGTCGCCGGTGGTGGCGTGGTCCAGGACGATCACATGCCCGGACTGCTCGCCGCCGAGCGCGTAGCCCTGCGCCTTCATGGCCTCCAGGACGTAGCGGTCGCCGACCGCGGTCTGCACCAGCTCGACGCCCTCGCGCTCCATCGCCAGCTTGAAGCCCAGGTTCGACATGACGGTGGCGACGACCGTGTTGCCGCGCAGCGTGCCGGCCTCGCGCATCGCGAGCGCGAGCACCGCGAGGATCTGGTCGCCGTCGACCTCGTTGCCGTCGGCGTCCACGGCGAGGCAGCGGTCGGCGTCGCCGTCGTGGGCGATGCCGAGGTCGGCGCCGTGCTCGACCACGGCCGCCTTGAGCAGGCCCAGGTGCGTCGAGCCGCAGCCGTCGTTGATGTTCAGGCCGTCCGGTTCCGCGCCGATGGTGACGACCTGGGCGCCGGCCCGGGCGAACGCCTCCGGGGACACCCGGGCGGCCGCGCCGTGCGCCTCGTCGAGGACGATCTTCAGTCCGTCCAGGCGGTTGGGCAGCACGGCGATGAGATGGGCGACGTACTTGTCGAAGCCCTCGTCGTAGTCCGCCACCCGGCCCACGCCCGCGCCGGTCGGCCGGTCCCACGGCTCACCGGTGCGGTGCTGCTCGTAGACCTGCTCGATCCGGTCCTCCAGCTCGTCGGCGAGCTTGTGGCCGCCGCGCGCGAAGAACTTGATGCCGTTGTCCGGCATGGCGTTGTGGCTGGCGGAGAGCATCACGCCGAGGTCGGCGCCGAGCGCGCCGGTGAGGTAGGCCACCGCCGGGGTGGGCAGCACGCCGACGCGCAGCACGTCGACACCGGCGCTGGCGAGGCCCGCCACGACGGCCGCCTCCAGGAACTCTCCGGAGGCACGGGGGTCACGTCCCACCACCGCGGTCGGGCGATGGCCCGCGAAGGTGCCCGCTTCGGCGAGCACGTGCGCCGCGGCGACCGACAGGCCGAGCGCAAGCTCTGCCGTCAGGTCCGCGTTGGCCACACCGCGTACACCGTCCGTTCCGAAGAGTCGTCCCACAGTTGTCCTCCGAAGAAGCTGAATGCGCGAGTTCGTTATACGCCCGAGGTCGTCGGGCCGATGTCCGAGGGTCGATAAACGAACGCCCCGGCAGCACGGAGTGCCGCCGGGGCGAACGTGAAGCCGTACAGAAGCCGTACCAGCTTGTACAGGCCAGCGTGCGCTTTAGCGCTTGCTGTACTGCGGAGCCTTGCGGGCCTTCTTGAGACCGGCCTTCTTGCGCTCGACCGCACGGTCGTCGCGGGAGAGGAAGCCGGCCTTCTTCAGCGGGCCGCGGTTGTTGTCCACGTCCGCCTCGTTCAGCGCACGGGCCACGCCGAGGCGCAGGGCACCGGCCTGACCGGAGACGCCGCCACCCGAGATGCGGGCGATGACGTCGTAGCGGTTGTCGAGCTCGAGCACCTTGAAGGGCTCGTTGACTTCCTGCTGGTGCACCTTGTTGGGGAAGTAGTCCTCAAGGGTGCGGCCGTTGATCTTCCACTTGCCGGTGCCCGGAACGATCCGGACGCGGGCGATGGCGTTCTTGCGGCGGCCCAGGCCGGCGGCCGGCTGCGGCTCGCCGAAGCGGGAAGCCAGGGACTCGGAGGTGTACTCACCCTCGACCGGAACCTCGGTCTCGGTGGTGTACTGCTCGACGTCAACCTCTTCGAGCGGGGTCTCGGCGGTGGTCTCAGCCACGATTCTCCTCAGATTCTTTTCGTCTTAGGGGGTGGCCGGACTTACTGCGCGACCTGGGTGATCTCGAACGGGACCGGCTGCTGGGCAGCGTGCGGGTGGTTCTCGCCCGCGTAGACCTTCAGCTTCGAGAGCATCTGACGGCCCAGGGTGTTCTTGGGGAGCATGCCCTTGACGGCCTTCTCGATGGCCTTCTCGGGGCTCTTCTCGAGCAGCTCGTCGTAGCGGACGGAACGCAGACCACCCGGGTAGCCGGAGTGGCGGTACGCCATCTTCTGGGTCCGCTTGTTGCCGGACAGGTGCACCTTCTCCGCGTTGATGATGATGACGAAGTCACCAGCGTCGACGTGGGGGGCGTAGATCGGCTTGTGCTTGCCCCGGAGAAGGGTTGCGGCGGTGGTCGCCAGACGGCCCAGGACGATGTCCTGCGCGTCGATGATGTGCCACTGGCGCGTCACATCGCCGGGCTTGGGGCTGTACGTACGCACGGTCGTAGCCTTCGCTTCTTCAGTGAGTGGGTCCTGACAAGGCCACCCGGACGATCACGACAGCCCTGATCGCACGTCGGGGACGCAACCCGAGTGTCGATCGCTGGTCATCGGCCCGGTGGACCGGCGTAAGGGCCTCTCACGTGAGATAGAGCAAGCCAATACGCATAACGAACCAGCAGAATACCCGTGAGGCCCCGCACGGGTCAAAACCGCCGGTGCCGGGCGGACCGAGTGCGCAGGAGGGGCCCCAGGCCCAGAACGGGCAAAGACGACAGTGCGGGCGGAGACGTCAGGGCGCTCCCAGCGCCTCGGCCAGGAACCGGGCCTCGTTCTCACCCAGTCCCGTGGCGATGATCGCAGTCCCTCCCGGCAGCTTGGTCGCGATGAAGAAACTGGCCAGCAGCCTCTTGTCACCCAGGACGACCGCCAGCCGGGCCTTCGGATCGTCCGGTTGCAGTCCCCGTCCCACGATCTTCCCCGTCAGCTCGGCGAACTTCGCACGGTCGGAGTCCTTCAGGGCGACGCGGACGGACCAGCCCTCCGCCCCCGGCGCCTTCTCCTCGTAGGCGGCGACCTCCTCGAACCGGTTGACCGTCATCCCGGGAGCCGTCGAGACGACGACACAGCTCTGACGGTCGTCCGAGGTGAAGGCCCGTCCGGGGGGCGCGGGACTCTGCGGCGGCCACGCGTCGGGCTCCGGTGAGCCGGTCGGGCACACGCCCTCGAACTCGTCCTCCACTTCCAGGATGCGCACGGGCTCGTCCGGCACCCCCGCAGCGGCGTTCCCCGCACCTGCGTCCCAGGGGCGTACCACCAGGACGACCGCGACCGCGAGCGCGACGACGGCGGACGCCGCACCGGTCGCCCACCACAGGCGGGTCCGCGGGGCTGCGGGCGGCGGGAGCCACAGGCGGGACGTCCGGCCAGGCGCAGGCACCGCCGCTGTCGCCGCGTCCGGGTCGATACGCCGCCGGGCGGCCTCCACCGCCCGCACACGCCCCTCGCGGTACCGCTCGATCGCCTCGATCCACGCCCCGTTCAGCCAGTCCTCGCCGCCGCGGGCGTCCGGGCGCTCGCCCAGCCTGTCCGCGCAGTACGCGAGGATCTCCGCGGGGGTCGGCCGGTCCGCGGGGTCCAGCGCCAGACACGGCAGCACCAGCCCTTCCAGCTCGGCCGGCAGCCCCGACACGTCCAGGTCGCCCGTCGCCGCGCGGACGAGCTGCTCCAGGGCCGGACCCGCGCCGCCGTCTCGGTACGGAGCCCGGCCGACGGCGAGACAGAACAGCGTTGCTCCCAGCGAGTACACGTCCGAGGCTGGGGTGGTCTCCTCGCCGCGGGCCTGCTCGGGAGAGGCGTAGGCGACCGTGCCGAGGGCGGTCTGGGTCCGGGTGACGTCGTGAGCCTGCGAGATCCCGAAGTCGATCACCCGCGGGCCCTCCACCGGCAGTAGGACGTTCGACGGTTTCACGTCCCGGTGCACGAGGCCTGCCGCGTGGATGGAGACCAGCGCCTCCGCCATCCCGGCCGCCACCCAGTGCAGAGCGCCCGCGTCCAGCGTCCCGCAGCTCTCCACGAGGTCGCGCAGGGAGGGGGCGGGGACGTACTCGGTCGCCATCCACGGCACGGCGGCCGCTGCGTCCGCCGCCACGACGCTCGCGGTGAAGACTCCCTGGACGCGCTGGGCGAGCACGACTTCGCGGGCGAAACGGCGGCGGTCGTCCTTGCTGTCGGTGATCAGTGTCTTCACCGCGACGGTGCGACCGCCGGGCGAACGGGCGAGATAGATGCGGCCCATGCCTCCACTGGCGAGTTCGTCCAGCACCGTGAACGCCCCGAACCTGAGGCCCGGACGGACCGCATCCGCCACACTGTCGCTCGGCATGTCCGCCCCCCGGAGATCATGTTGCCGCTCAACCTACCGACTCCGACGGCGCCCTGCATCGGGTCTGGGGCACGCCGGCGGCGCGTCGGGAGCGGCCGCGCTCCCGGAGCCGAGGCACAGCCCCGCCCGAGGGGCAGCCGCACCCGCCCGGGGGCCGCTCAGGCCCCCACAGAGCTGCGCGGCCCTTACCGGGCCCGGTCCACGCGGCGTTCGTCCCAGACCGGCTCCGGCGTCTCCCGCACCACCCCGTCCGAGCCGAACACCAGATACCGGTCGAACGACCGGGCGAACCACCTGTCGTGCGTCACGGCCAGCACCGTGCCCTCGTACGCCTCCAGGCCCCGCTGCAGCGCCTCCGCCGACTCCAGATCCAGGTTGTCCGTGGGCTCGTCCAGGAGCAGCGCCGTCGTGCCCGCCAGCTCCAGCAGCAGGATCTGGAAGCGGGCCTGCTGGCCGCCGGACAGCTTCTCGAAGGGCTGGTCCCCCTGCCGCTCCAGTTCGTAGCGCCGCAGCACCGACATCGCGCCGCCCCGGTCCTTCGCGTGCTCCGTCCACAGGATGTCCACCAGCGTGCGACCCAGTAGCTCCGGGTGCGCATGGGTCTGGGCGAAGTGCCCGGGGACGACCCGCGCCCCCAGCTTCCACTCCCCCGTGTGGGCGACGGAGTCCCCCGCCAGCAGCCGAAGGAAGTGCGACTTGCCGGAGCCGTTCGAGCCGAGCACCGCCACCCGCTCCCCGTAGAAGACCTCCATCGAGAACGGCTTCATCAGGCCGGTCAGCTCCAGACCGGTGCAGGTCAGCGCCCGTACGCCCGTCCGGCCGCCCCGCAGCCGCATCCGGATGTCCTGCTCGCGCGGCGGCTCCGGCGGCGGGCCCGCCTCCTCGAACTTCCGCAGCCGCGTCTGCGCCGCCGCGTACCGCGACGCCAGCTCATGGCTGACCGACGCCGCCTGCCGCAGGCTGAGCACCAGCTTCTTCAGCTGCGCGTGTTTCTCCTCCCAGCGCCGCTTCAGCTCCTCGAACCGCGCGAACCGCTCCTTGCGCGCCGCGTGGAACGTCCCGAAGCCCGCGCCGTGCACCCACACGTCCGACCCCGCCGGCCCCGGCTCCACCGCCACGATCTTCTCCGCGACCCGGGCCAGCAGCTCCCGGTCGTGGGACACGAACAGGACCGTCTTGCGGGTCTCCTGCAGCCGGTCCTCCAGCCACCGCTTGCCCGGCACGTCCAGATAGTTGTCCGGCTCGTCCAGCAGCAGCACCTCGTCGGGGCCGCGCAGCAGCGCCTCCAGCACGAGCCGCTTCTGCTCGCCGCCGGACAGCGTCCGCACCTGTCGCCACTGCGCCTTCTCGTACGGGATGCCCAGCGCCGCCATGGTGCACATGTCCCAGACCGTCTCGGCCTCGTAGCCGCGCGCCTCCGCCCAGTCGCTCAGCGCCTGGGCGTACGTCATCTGCGCCGCTTCGTCGTCGACCGTCATGATCGCGAGCTCGGCCGCGTCCACCGCGGCCGCCGCCTCCCTGATCCGCGGCTGGGCCACCGACACCAGCAGATCCCGGACCGTGCGCTCGTCTCTCACGGAACCGACGAACTGCGGCATCACACCGAGCCCGCCGCTGACCGTCACCGAGCCGCCGTGCGGCTGGAGTTCCCCCGCGATGATCCGCAGCAGCGTGGTCTTCCCCGCGCCGTTGGCCCCCACCAGCGCGGCCACCGCGCCTTCCCCGACACGGAAGGACGCGTCACCGAGGAGCACCCGCCCGTCCGGTAGGCAGTACTCCAGATGCGCGGCCTCTACGTGTCCCATGGGCCGATTCTCACCGCCCGTACCGCCTTTGCCCAACAGGTTTAGGATGCGCGGCATGAGCTTTGGGCAGGGGGGACCTCAGTGGGGTTCCGGCGGACAGAACCAGGACCCGTACAACCAGGGCCCGTACGGGCAGGATCCGTACGGCCAGGACCCGTACGGCGGCGTCCGCGGCCAGTACGGCGGGGACTCGGGCAGCCCTGACTGGGCCGCGCTCGCCGACGCCTCCGCCGCCCGCGCCCGACGCAGGCGCTGGCTGATGATCGGCGGCGGCGCGCTCGCCACCGCGCTGATCGCCGGGATCGTCGCGACCGCGATCGTCTCGTCGAACAACGACGGCAGCGACACCGCGTCCGACAAGAGCAGCACCCTGCCCACCGCGCCCACCCTGCCGCAGGACACCACCCAGCCGCAGCCGTCCTTCTCCTCGGTGGAGCCCCTGCCCCCGCCGAACCCGAAGGACTTCGTCTCCGACCGCAAGAAGGACACGGCGCCGCTCAGCGCCGAAACCCTCTTCCCCGGCACGAAGCTGACGATGGGTGACGGCGACCGCGTCTACACCAAGGGCGCCACCTCCCGCACCGGCAACTGTGCGTCGGTCACCAGCGGCGCCCTCGGCCCGGTCCTGGAGACGCACGGCTGCGAGCAGGTCTTCCGCGCGACCTACCTCAAGGACGGCATCGCGGTCACCGTCGGCGTCGCGACCTTCGAGAACGAGGCGAAGGCCAAGACGGTCGTCCAGCAGGCCAAGGGCGGCATCGCTCCGCTGCCCGGCGCCGGCGTCCCCACGTTCTGCAAGGGCGGCCCGGTCTGCCGGAACACGTACAACTCCTACGGCCGCTACGCCTACTTCACCATCACCGGCTACACGAAGGCCAAGTCAGTGACGACCGGTGACACCAAGGCGTACCGCTCCGGCGACGACATCAGCGAGTTCGCGTTCCGTCAGATCGTGCGCCGCGGCGAGGCCCAGGCCTCAGCCGCAGCCACCGCACCCGCCCAGTAGCGGACCGGTCGGCAGCGAACGCCGGTTGCGCGCCTCCCGGTTCCGGGTGGCGAGCAACTCGTCGGCGGGGTAGCCGACTTCCTCCAGCGTCAGTCCGTGCGGCCGCACGACGTGCACCGCCGAGTCCCGCACGCCCGCCGCGAGGACCTTGGCCGGCCACTCCACCGGCCGGTGTCCGTCGCCCACGAACAGCAGCGCGCCGACCAGCGAACGCACCATGTTGTGGCAGAACGCGTCGGCCTTCACGGTCGCCGTGACGACACCGGAGGCGTCCCGCTCCCAGGACAGCCGCTGCAGCGTGCGGATGGTGGTGGCGCCCTCGCGCCTCCTGCAGTACGCCGCGAAGTCGTGCTCCCCGACCAGCCGCTCGGCCGCAGCGTTCATCGCGTCGACGTCCAGCGGCCAGTCGTGCCACAGCACATGGCCGCGCAGCAGCGGATCGACGCCGCCGGGATTGTCGGTCACGCGGTACGCGTAGCGGCGCCATATCGCCGAGAACCGCGCGTTGAACCCTGCCGGGGCCTCGGCCACGCTCCACACGCGCACGTCCTTCGACAGCCGTCCCGCCAGCCGCTTCAGGAGCTTGTCCCGGTGCTCGGCCCACAGCTCCTCGGGCAGGTCCACGTGCGCCACCTGCCCGCGCGCGTGCACCCCGGCGTCCGTGCGCCCGGCGACCGTCAGCTCGTACGTCACGGAGGACCGCGTCACCGTACGCAGCGCGTCCTCGATCTCGCCCTGCACGGTCCGCTGCCCGCGGGCCTGCTTGGCCCAGCCGGAGAAGTCCCTGCCGTCGTACGACAGATCCAGCCGCACCCGCACGAAGCCGGGCTCCACCTCATCGCTCACGCCATCAATCCTCTCAAGCACCGGACACGGAACGGGCCCGCCCCCCGAGGGGAGCGGGCCCGTGAGCCGTCAGAACGCGGTTCAGGCGTCCTTGGCCTCGTCGGCCGGGGCCTCGGCGGCCTCGGTCTCCTCGACCTTGGCCTCCTCGGCCTTCGCCTCGGACTCCTTGACCGCACGCTTGGTGGCGGCCTCGGCCTCGGCGACGGTGGCCTTCTTCGCGATCTCACCCTCGACCAGCTCGATCACGGCCATCGGGGCGTTGTCGCCACGACGGTTGCCGATCTTCGTGATGCGGGTGTAGCCGCCGGGACGCTCGGCGTAACGCGGAGCGATCTCGGTGAACAGGGTGTGCACGACGCCCTTGTCCGTGATGGTCTGCAGCACCAGGCGACGGTTGTGGATGTCGCCCTTCTTCGCCTTGGTGATCAGGCGCTCGGCGACCGGACGCAGGCGGCGGGCCTTCGCCTCGGTCGTGGTGATGCGGCCGTGCTCGAACAGCGACTTCGCCAGGTTCGCGAGAAGCAGCTTCTCGTGCGCGGCGCTGCCGCCGAAACGGGCTCCCTTGGTGGGACGCGGCATGGGGTTTCTCCTTGTGATCTGCACCGGCCGTGTCAGGTACCGGTGTCAGTTCCCTCCTGGCGGTCGCCGGAGGGTGTGCGAGGGGCGTGCCCCTCGCGGGGCCCCCGGACGAACCGGGGAAGTCCAGTCCCGGGCCGTAGCCCGGGTGCCGGGGGGCAGGACCCCACGGCCGAGTCCGCCCGGCGCGGCGGCGGGCCTCACGACCCGCCGCCCGCACCGGGAGGTGCTCAGTACTGCTCGGTCTCGACGAACCCGGCGTCCGCGTCGTCGTCGGCGCCGAAGGCGTCGGCGGCGGCGGTCGGGTCGAATCCGGGCGGGCTGTCCTTGAGGGCCAGGCCCATGCCGGCCAGCTTCGCCTTGACCTCGTCGATCGACTTCGCACCGAAGTTGCGGATGTCGAGGAGGTCGGCCTCGGAGCGCGCCACGAGCTCACCCACGGAGTGGATGCCCTCACGCTTGAGGCAGTTGTACGAACGAACGGTGAGCTCGAGCTCCTCGATCGGCAGCGCGAGGTCGGCGGCCAGGGCGGCGTCCGTGGGGGAAGGGCCCATGTCGATGCCCTCGGCGTCGATGTTGAGCTCACGGGCCAGACCGAACAGCTCGACCAGGGTCTTGCCGGCGGACGCCATGGCGTCGCGCGGGCGCATGGCCTGCTTGGTCTCGACGTCGACGATCAGCTTGTCGAAGTCGGTGCGCTGCTCGACTCGGGTCGCCTCGACCTTGTAGGTGACCTTGAGCACCGGCGAGTAGATGGAGTCGACCGGGATACGGCCGATCTCCTGGCCCACCTGCTTGTTCTGCACGGCGGAGACGTAGCCGCGACCGCGCTCGACGGTCAGCTCCATCTCCAGCTTGCCCTTGCCGTTCAGCGTGGCGAGCACCAGGTCGGGGTTGTGCACCTCGACACCGGCCGGCGGGGCGATGTCAGCAGCGGTGACCAGGCCGGGACCCTGCTTGCGCAGGTACATCACGACCGGCTCGTCGTGCTCCGAGGAGACGACCAGCTGCTTGATGTTGAGGATGAGGTCGGTGACGTCCTCCTTGACGCCCGGCACGGTGGTGAACTCGTGCAGGACACCGTCGATGCGGATGGACGTGACCGCCGCACCCGGGATCGAGGAGAGGAGCGTACGGCGCAGGGAGTTGCCGAGCGTGTAGCCGAAGCCCGGCTCCAGCGGCTCGATGACGAACCGCGAGCGGTACTCGTCGACAACCTCTTCGGTCAGCGAGGGGCGCTGAGCGATCAGCATGGTGTGTTTCCTTCAGTCGTGGACGCCCGCTATTTGACGTCCTCTGATACAGGGTACGGGCGGTACGCCCCAATGGGGACGTACCGCCCGGAACACCCTGGTCAAGCAGCCAAGCGGCCGTGCGTCAGACGCGGCGGCGCTTCGGCGGACGGCAGCCGTGCTGCAACATCCGGGGGATGACCCCCGGCCCCCCAGCCGGACACCGTCCCGCAAGCGGCCGTGCGTCAGACGCGGCGGCGCTTCGGGGGACGGCAGCCGTTGTGGGGCGTGGGGGTGACGTCCTGGATCGAGCCGACCTCGAGGCCGGTGGCCTGGAGGGAGCGGATCGCGGTCTCACGGCCGGAGCCGGGACCCTTGACGAAGACGTCGACCTTGCGCATGCCGTGCTCCTGCGCGCGGCGGGCGGCCGACTCGGCGGCCATCTGCGCGGCGAAGGGGGTGGACTTGCGCGAGCCCTTGAAGCCGACGTGGCCGGCGGAGGCCCAGGAGATCACGTTGCCGGTCGGGTCCGTGATGGACACGATCGTGTTGTTGAACGTGCTCTTGATGTGCGCGTGGCCGTGAGCGACGTTCTTCTTTTCCTTGCGGCGCACCTTCTTGGCAGCGCCCTGACGACCCTTGGGGGGCATCTATAACTCCTACGGGAGGTGGTCGGTCCTACAGCGAAGACCGTGGACAGTCGTCCGCTGCGGACTACTTCTTGCCCGGCTTCTTCTTACCGGCGATGGCGCGACGCGGGCCCTTGCGGGTGCGCGCGTTCGTGCTGGTGCGCTGGCCGTGGACCGGCAGGCCGCGACGGTGGCGCAGACCCTGGTAGCAGCCGATCTCGACCTTGCGGCGGATGTTCGCCTGGATGTCGCGGCGGAGGTCACCTTCGGTCTGGAAGTTGACGTCCACGTACTCGCGAATCTTGACGAGGTCCTCTTCGGCCAGGTCACGAACGCGGATGTTGGGGTCGACACCGGTGGCGGCGAGGGTCTCCTTGGACCGGGTGCGCCCGATGCCGAAGACGTAGGTGAGGGCGACCTCAATACGCTTGTCGCGCGGGAGGTCAACGCCTTCAAGGCGTGCCATTCATGGCTCCTGTTGTAGTCGGAGGTCTTCCGCAAAGCCGTTCCGTGGTCGCCGACCCTTGGAGAAGGGTGGTACGCCCAGGTCTCCGGCCTCCACCGGAGGTGTCGCCAGCCGTAGCCAGGCGGGCTCTGCGTATGTACATGTTTTTACGTGCGTCGCGCGAAGAACTGCGAGTGCAGGTGGTCGTGCGTCAGCCCTGGCGCTGCTTGTGGCGCAGGTTGTCGCAGATGACCATGACCCGGCCGTGACGGCGGATCACCTTGCACTTGTCGCAGATCTTCTTGACGCTCGGCTTGACCTTCATGGGATGTGAGGTTCTCCGGGTCAGTGCCGACACCCCGCGGAAGGGGGTGCGACAAGATCTACTTGTAGCGGTAGACGATCCGCCCACGCGTCAGGTCGTACGGAGAGAGCTCCACGACGACCCGGTCGTCCGGAAGGATTCGGATGTAGTGCATCCGCATCTTGCCGGAGATGTGCGCGAGGACCTTGTGACCGTTCTGGAGCTCCACCTTGAACATGGCGTTCGGGAGGGACTCGATCACGGTGCCCTCGATTTCGATGGCACCTTGCTTCTTGGCCACGCTTCGCCTTTCGAATCGGCTACCTTGATCGACTCTCCTCCCCGGGTGTGGACACACGGGTACACGAGAGCCGACGCATCAGTCTACGCCAGGCCCTTCGAAAAGACGAATCCGGCAAGTGTGCCCACCGTAGAAGATCGTTACGCTGTCGGGAGCGGCCCGGCCGTCAGGCCAGGGGGTCCGGCGCCGCGGTGACGCCCAGCTCGGCCAGCTTCGCCTTCCCGCCGTCGGGGGCCGTCAGCACGAGCGGGCCCTCCTCCGTGAGCGCCACGGAGTGCTCCCAGTGCGAGGACCAGGTGCCGTCGGTCGTGACGACCGTCCAGTCGTCCTCGAGCACATCGGTCAACGGCGTGCCGAGCGAGACCATCGGCTCGATCGCGAGGCAGAAGCCCGGCACCAGCTTGGGGCCGCGGCCGCGCTTGCGGGAGACGTAGTTCAGCAGGTGCGGGTCCATGTGCATCTCGGTGCCGATGCCGTGACCGCCGTAGTCCTCGATGATCCCGTACTTGCCGGTCGCGGGGCGCGGCTGGCGGCGGATGTACGTCTCGATGGCGCGGGAGATGTCGACGAGGCGGTTGCCGTTCTTCATCGCGGCGATGCCGGCCCACATCGACTCCTCGGTCACCCGGGACAGCTCGATGAGCTCCGGGGCGTGACCGCTGCCCACGAAGGCCGTGTACGCCGCGTCGCCGTGCCAGCCGTCGACGATCGCGCCGCAGTCGACGGAAATGATGTCGCCGTCCTTCAGGACGGTCTTCTCGTCGGGGATGCCGTGGACGACGACCTCGTTCACCGACGTGCAGATCGTCGCGGGGAAGCCGCCGTACCCGAGGAAGTTCGACTTGGCGCCGTGGTCGGCGATCACCTTGCGGGCGACCTCGTCCAGATCCCGGGTCGTGGCGCCGGGCACCGCGGCCTCCCGGGTCGCCGCGTGGATGGCGGCGACGACCAGTCCCGCCTCGCGCATCTTCGCGATCTGCTCGGGGGTCTTGATCTGCACCATTGCGGCGGACGCCTTTCTCGGCAGGGAATCGGGGGCTTATCAACAATACGGCCGCGGCGTCCGTCGGACACCGCGGCCGTACTCGAGACTGTCCGGATCAGGCCTGGGCGGCCTTGTCCTTCTGCAGGGCCTCCATCGCCCGGGCGGTCACGTCGGCGACCTTGCCCAGCGCGGAGATGGTGACCACCAGGCCCTGGGCCTTGTAGTAGTCGATGATCGGCTCGGTCTGCGTGTGGTAGACCTCGAGCCGCTTGCGCACCGTCTCCTCGGAGTCGTCGTCGCGCTGGTACAGCTCGCCGCCGCACTCGTCGCAGACACCCTCGGCCTTCGGCGGGGTGTACGTGACGTGGAAGACGTGCGCGCTGTCGTTGCGGCACACGCGACGGCCGGCGATCCGCTTGACGACCTCGTCCTCGGGGACCTCCAGGTCGAGGACCGCGTCCAGCGTGACGCCCTCGCTCTGCAGCATCTCGTCCAGTGCCTCGGCCTGGCCCACGTTGCGCGGGAAGCCGTCCAGCAGGAACCCGTTCACGGCGTCGGACTGGGACATGCGGTCCTTGGCCATACCGATGGTCACCTCGTCCGGGACCAGGTTGCCGGCGTCCATGTACGCCTTGGCCTGCTTGCCCAGCTCCGTGCCCTGGGAGATGTTGGCACGGAAGAGGTCGCCCGTGGAGATGTGCGGGATCGACAGGTTCTTGGCAAGGTACGCAGCCTGCGTTCCCTTCCCGGCACCGGGCGGTCCGACGAGGACGATTCGCATCAGCGGAGGAACCCTTCGTAATTGCGCTGCTGGAGCTGGCTCTCGATCTGCTTCACGGTCTCCAGACCCACACCCACGATGATGAGGATGCTCGTCCCGCCGAACGGGAAGTTCTGGTTCGCGCCTCCGAAGCCTGCCAACGCCATCGTCGGAACAAGAGCAATCAGACCCAGGTACAGCGAGCCCGGCCAAGTGATCCTGTTGAGCACGTAGCTCAGGTACTCGGCAGTAGGACGACCAGCCCGGATACCCGGGATGAAGCCACCATACTTCTTCATGTTGTCCGCGACTTCCTCGGGGTTGAACGAGATCGCCACATAGAAGAAGGCGAAGAACACGATCAGGAGGAAGTACGTAGCGATGTAGTAGGGGTGGTCACCCTTGACGAAGTGGGCTTCGATCCAGGTTTTCCAGCCTGCGTTGGAGTTCGAGAACTGCGCGACGAGCGCCGGGATGTACAGCAGCGACGACGCGAAGATGACAGGAATCACACCTGCCTGGTTCACCTTGAGCGGGATGTAAGTGGACGTACCGCCGTACGACCTGCGGCCGATCATGCGCTTCGCGTACTGCACAGGGATACGGCGCTGGGCCTGCTCGACGAAGACGACGAGGCCGACCATCACGAAGCCGATCAGGATGACCGTGCCGAACTCGATCCAGCCGCCCGCGAGCTTGCCGCTCTCCTTGATGGCCCACAGGGCGCCCGGGAAGCCGGCGGCGATCGAGATGAACATCAGGATGGACATGCCGTTGCCGATGCCGCGGTCGGTGATGAGCTCACCGAGCCACATGACGGCGGCGGTGCCGGCGGTCATCGTGACCACCATCACGACGGTGGTGAAGATCGACTGGTCGGGAACGATCTGGTCGGCCACCGTGCAGCCGCTGAACAGCGCGCCGCTGCGGGCGGTCGCCACCAGGCCGGTGCCCTGCAGCACGGCGAGCGCGACGGTCAGATACCGCGTGTACTGCGTGATCTTCGCCGTGCCGGACTGGCCCTCCTTCTTGAGGGCCTCGAGCCGTGGGATCACCACGGTCAGCAGCTGAAGGATGATGCTCGCCGTGATGTACGGCATGATGCCCAGCGCAAAAATGGTGATCTGCAGCAGCGCCCCGCCGCTGAACATGTTCACCAGCCCGAACAGGCTGTTGTTGCCCTTCTGGGCCGCATCCACACAGATCTGAACGTTCTGATAGTCCACACCCGGGACCGGAATGTGCGACCCGAGGCGGTACAGCACGATGATGGCCAGTGTGAACAGCAGCTTCTTGCGCAGGTCGGGCGTCTTGAACGCCCGGGCGAACGCGGTGAGCACGGTGCCTCCTGCGACCCCCGCGCTTCTGCGTCAGAGGTGACGGTCTTGAGGATCGACGAATACGTATCCGCACGGTTTGCCGGGTAGGCACACCGGGCTGAAGTTAACAGTGCACGCCACCTTACCGGCGACCATGCCCCCCTAGGAACGACCAACCGGGGATGCCCCTTTTGGAAGGCATCCCCGGCTGGATGTTCAAGCCATCGAGTCGTCTCAGACGAGCTCGGTGACGGTGCCGCCGGCGGCGGCGATCTTCTCCTTGGCGGAGCCGGAGACGGCGTCGACCGTCACCTGCAGCGCCACGGAGATCTCGCCCTGGCCCAGGACCTTGACGAGGCTGTTCTTGCGCACGGCACCCTTGTCGACCAGGTCGGCGACGGTGACCTCGCCACCCTGCGGGTACAGGGCGGCCAGCTTGTCCAGGTTCACGACCTGGTACTCGGTGCGGAACGGGTTCTTGAAGCCCTTGAGCTTCGGCAGGCGCATGTGGAGGGGCATCTGCCCGCCCTCGAAGCGCTGCGGAACCTGGTAACGGGCCTTGGTGCCCTTGGTACCACGACCGGCCGTCTTACCCTTCGACGCCTCACCACGACCGACACGGGTCTTGGCGGTCTTGGCGCCGGGGGCGGGACGGAGGTTGTGGACCTTCAGCGGGTTCTGCTCCGCCATGTCAGTCGACCTCCTCGACCGTCACGAGGTGGCGGACGGTGTGCACCATGCCGCGGAACTCAGGACGGTCCTCCTTGACGACCACGTCGTTGACCCGCTTGAGGCCAAGCGAACGCAGGGTGTCGCGGTGGTTCTGCTTGCTGCCGATGTACGACTTCGTCTGCGTGATCTTGAGGCGAGCCATTACGCACCCGCTCCCGCACGCGCACGCAGCAGAGCCGCGGGGGCGACGTCCTCGAGCGGCAGACCGCGGCGCGCCGCGATCTCCTCGGGACGCTGCAGGCCCTTCAGGGCCGCCACGGTCGCGTGCACGATGTTGATCGCGTTGTCCGAGCCGAGCGACTTCGACAGGATGTCGTGCACGCCCGCGCACTCGAGCACGGCACGCACCGGGCCACCGGCGATAACACCGGTACCGGGGGAAGCCGGCTTGAGCAGAACGACGCCGGCAGCCTTCTCGCCCTGGATCGGGTGCGGGATGGTGCCCTGGATACGGGGGACCTTGAAGAAGTGCTTCTTGGCCTCCTCAACACCCTTGGCGATGGCGGCCGGCACCTCCTTGGCCTTGCCGTAGCCCACGCCGACGGTGCCGTCACCATCGCCCACCACGACGAGCGCGGTGAAGCTGAAGCGACGACCACCCTTCACAACCTTGGCGACGCGGTTGATCGCGACAACGCGCTCAACGTACGCGGTCTTCTCGGCGGCAGCTGCGCCGCCGTCACGGCCCTTCCGGTCCCGCCGCTCGCCGCCACCGGCACCGCTTCCGCGGCGCTGGGGTCCAGCCATTGGATTTACCTCTCTCTGTTTCCGCTAGCTACGGCAGGCTCAGAACTTGAGCCCGGCTTCGCGGGCGGCGTCCGCCAGGGCGGCGATGCGCCCGGCGTACTGGTTGCCACCACGGTCGAACACGACAGCCTCGACACCGGCGGCCTTGGCACGCTCGGCGACCAGGGCGCCGACCTGCTTGGCCTGCGCGGACTTGTCGCCCTCGCCACCCCGGATGGAGGTGTCCAGGGTCGACGCCGACGCCAGGGTGTGACCCTTGATGTCGTCGATGACCTGGGCGACCATGTGGCGGTTCGAGCGCGTCACGACCAGGCGCGGACGCTCGGCCGTGCCCGAGACCTTCTTGCGGACGCGGATGTGGCGGCGCTTGATGGCAGCAGCCTTGTAGGCCTTGCCCTTGGCGATCTTCACACCGTATGCCATGGCTTACTTACCCGCCTTTCCGACCTTGCGGCGGATGACCTCGCCCGCGTACTTCACGCCCTTGGCCTTGTACGGGTCGGGCTTGCGCAGCTTGCGGATGTTCGCGGCGACCTCGCCGACCTTCTGCTTGTCGATGCCCTCGACCGAGAACTTGGTCGGCGACTCGACCTTGAAGGAGATGCCCTCGGGGGCCTCCACCAGGATCGGGTGGCTGTAACCGAGCTGGAACTCCAGGTTGGAGCCCTTCGCGGCGACGCGGTAACCGACACCGCTGATCTCGAGCGCCTTGGTGTATCCCTGGGTCACACCGGTGATCATGTTCGCCACCAGCGTGCGGGACAGGCCGTGGAGGGCCTTGTTCTGACGCTCGTCGTTGGGACGGGTGACGTTCAGAACGCCGTCCTCGCCCTTAACAATCTCGATCGGAGCGGCAACGGTGTGCGTCAGGGTGCCCTTGGAGCCCTTGACGGTGACCGTGCGGCCGTCGATGGTGACGTCCACGCCGGAGGGAACCGGGATGGGGAGCTTGCCGATGCGCGACATTTGCTTTCCTCCGTTCCCGACTACCAGACGTAGGCGAGGACTTCCCCACCCACGCCCTTCTTCTGCGCCTGCTGGCCGGTCAGGAGACCGTGGGACGTGGAGATGATCGCCACGCCCAGGCCGCCGAGAACCTTCGGCAGGTTGGTGGACTTCGCGTAAACGCGCAGACCCGGCTTCGAGATGCGCTTGATGCCGGCGATCGAACGCTCACGGTTCGGGCCGAACTTCAGCTCGAGGACGAGGTTCTTGCCGACCTCGGCGTCCTCGACCTTCCAGCCGGTGATGAAACCCTCCTGCTGGAGGATCTCCGCGATGTGCGACTTGATCTTGCTGTGCGGCATCGACACGGAGTCGTGGTATGCCGAGTTCGCGTTCCGCAGACGCGTAAGCATGTCTGCGATCGGATCAGTCATGGTCATGAATTGGCCTTCGGCCTCTCTCGCCGGGGTTTCCTGTATGCGCCATCCCTCTCCCCACACAGGGGCGGGACGGGTGCGGCGCGGGGACCTACGGCGTAGTAAGTCGTACGGGCGGCGGACGCCCAACCCTCCTAGCCTAAGCCATGGAGGGAAGGGCCTCCGCCATACCCAGTGCTTACCGAGAGACTCCGGTCATCCCGATGAAGGGATTACCAGGAGCTCTTGGTCACGCCCGGCAGCTCGCCACGGTGAGCCATCTCACGAAGGCACACGCGGCACAGGCCGAACTTGCGGTACACGGAGTGCGGACGGCCGCAGCGCTGGCAGCGGGTGTACGCGCGCACACCGAACTTCGGCTTGCGAGCAGCCTTGGCAATCAGAGCCTTCTTCGCCATCTCGCTCACGCCTCCTTGAACGGGAAGCCGAGGTGACGAAGGAGGGCGCGGCCCTCGTCGTCGTTGGTCGCCGTGGTGACCACGGTGATGTCCATACCCCGGACACGGTCGATCTTGTCCTGGTCGATCTCGTGGAACATGACCTGCTCCGTGAGACCGAAGGTGTAGTTGCCACGGCCGTCGAACTGCTTGGGGGACAGACCACGGAAGTCGCGGATGCGCGGGAGCGCGAGCGACAGGGTGCGGTCCAGGAACTCCCACATGCGGTCGCCACGGAGCGTGACGTGGGCACCGATCGGCTGACCCTCGCGCAGCTTGAACTGCGCGATGGACTTGCGGGCCTTGGTGACGGCCGGCTTCTGACCGGTGATCGTGGTGAGGTCGCGGATGGCGCCCTCGATCAGCTTGGAGTCGCGGGCGGCGTCGCCCACACCCATGTTGACCACGATCTTGACGAGGCCGGGAACCTGCATGACGTTCTCGTAGGAGAACTCCTCACGCAGCTTGCCCGCGATCTCCTCGCGGTACTTCGTCTTCAGACGCGGAGTGGTGGTGGTAGCCATCAGATGTCCTCACCCGTCCGCTTGGCAACGCGGATCTTGTTGCCCTCTTCGTCGAAGCGGTAACCGACGCGCGTGACGACCTTGTTGCCGTCCTTCTCCACGACGAGCTGAACATTGCTCACGTGGATGGGGGCCTCGGTCGTGACGATGCCACCGGTCTGCGAACCGCGAGCGGTCTGGCCGGCCTTGGTGTGCTTCTTGACCCGGTTGACACCCTCGACCAGGACGCGGTCCTCGCGGGGGAAGGCCTGAATGACCTTGCCCTGCTTGCCCTTGTCCTTGCCGGTGATGACCTGTACCAGGTCGCCCTTCTTGATCTTCATGCTTACAGCACCTCCGGCGCGAGCGAGATGATCTTCATGAACTTCTTCTCGCGCAGCTCACGGCCCACGGGGCCGAAGATACGGGTGCCGCGAGGGTCGCCGTCGTTCTTCAGAATGACGGCGGCGTTCTCGTCGAAGCGGATGTACGAGCCGTCCTGGCGGCGGCGCTCCTTGACGGTGCGAACGATGACCGCCTTGACGACGTCACCCTTCTTCACGTTGCCACCGGGGATCGCGTCCTTGACGGTGGCGACGATGACGTCACCGATGCCCGCGTAGCGGCGACCGGAGCCACCGAGAACACGGATGCAAAGGATCTCCTTGGCACCAGTGTTGTCGGCGACACGCAGTCGCGACTCCTGCTGGATCACGTCTATCTCCTGATTGTCTGCCGGTTCCCGGCGGGGGCTGTCCTCTTACGAGGGAAAGCCCCCACCGAGCCTGGCGGAACGAACTCGAAGGGTTACCCCTTCAAGCGATTACTTGGCCTTCTCGAGGATCTCGACGACGCGCCAGCGCTTCGTCGCGGACAGCGGCCGGGTCTCCATGAGGAGGACACGGTCGCCGACGCCCGCGGCATTCTGCTCGTCGTGCGCCTTGAGCTTGTTCGTACGGCGGATGACCTTGCCGTACAGCGCGTGCTTCACGCGGTCCTCGACGGCGACGACGACGGTCTTGTCCATCTTGTCGCTGACGACCAGACCCTCACGGGTCTTGCGGAATCCGCGCTCGGTCTTGTTCTCAGTCACGTTGCTCTCGCTCATCAGGCGCTCTCCACCGTCTCGATGCCCAGCTCACGCTCACGCATCAGGGTGTAGATCCGGGCGATGTCCTTGCGGACGGCCTTCAGCCGGCCGTGGTTCTCGAGCTGACCGGTCGCCGCCTGGAAGCGGAGGTTGAACAGCTCTTCCTTGGCCTCGCGGAGCTTGGCAAGAAGCTCCTCGTTGCCCAGCTCGCGCAGCTCGGACGCCTTGGTTCCGGCCGACATCACGCCTCACCTGCCTCGCGCCGAACGATGCGGCACTTCATCGGAAGCTTGTGAGCAGCGCGGGTGAGCGCCTCACGAGCAATCTTCTCGTTCGGGTAGGACAGTTCGAACATCACCCGACCGGGCTTGACGTTCGCGACCCACCACTCCGGGGAACCCTTACCGGAACCCATGCGGGTCTCGGCAGGCTTCTTGGTCAGCGGGCGGTCCGGGTAGATGTTGATCCAGACCTTGCCGCCACGCTTGATGTGGCGGGTCATCGCGATACGAGCCGCCTCGATCTGGCGGTTGGTCACGTACGCCGGAGTGAGGGCCTGGATGCCGTACTCGCCGAACGCAACCTGCGTACCACCCTTGGACATACCGCTGCGCTTCGGGTGGTGCTGCTTGCGGTGCTTGACCCTACGGGGGATCAGCATTTCGGTCAGGCCTCCGTTCCGGTGCTCTCAGCCGGAGCGGCGGCAGCGGCCTCGGCCTTGGGGGCCTCGGCAGCAGCAGCCTGCTGCGGCTTGCGACCGCGACCGCCACGCTCGCCACCGCGGCCACCACGGGCCGGGCGGTCGGCGCCGCCACGGGCCGGGCGGTTGCCGGCGCGGGCAGCAGCGTTCTCGGCGCGGACCTCGGCGATGTTCTTGACGTCGCCCTTGTAGATCCAGACCTTCACGCCGATGCGGCCGAAGGTGGTCTTGGCCTCGAAGAAGCCGTACTCGACGTTCGCGCGGAGCGTGTGCAGCGGCACACGGCCCTCGCGGTAGAACTCCGAGCGGGACATCTCGGCGCCGCCGAGACGGCCACCACACTGGATCTTGATGCCCTTGGCGCCCGCCTTCATGGCCGACTGCATGCTCTTGCGCATGGCACGGCGGAAGGAGACGCGGGAGGACAGCTGCTCGGCAACGGCCTGGGCCACGAGCTGAGCGTCGACCTCGGGGTTCTTGACCTCGAGGATGTTCAGCTGGACCTGCTTGCCCGTGAGCTTCTCGAGGTCGCCGCGGATGCGGTCGGCCTCGGCGCCACGGCGGCCGATGACGATGCCGGGACGCGCGGTGTGGATGTCCACCCGCACGCGGTCACGGGTGCGCTCGATCTCAACCTTCGAGATGCCGGCGCGCTCCATGCCGGACGTCATCATCCGACGGATGGCGACGTCTTCCTTGACGTAGTCCTTGTACAGCTTGTCGGCGTACCAGCGGGACTTGAAGTCCGTGGTGATACCGAGCCGGAACCCGTGCGGGTTTACCTTCTGGCCCATTACCGGGTTCCTTCCTTGCTGCTGACGACCACGGTGATGTGGCTGGTCCGCTTACGGATCCGGTAGGCACGGCCCTGAGCACGCGGACGGAACCGCTTCAGGGTCGGACCCTCGTCCACGTACGCCTCGCTGATGAACAGCGTGGAGGCGTCCGTGTGGTCGTAGTTGTGCGCGGCGTTGGCAATGGCGCTGTCCAGCACCTTGCCGACCGGCACGCTCGCGGCCTGCGGGGCGAAACGCAGGACCGCCTGAGCCTCCGTGGCATCCATGCCACGGATGAGGTCCACCACGCGGCGGGCCTTCATGGGCGTGACGCGGATGTACCGCGCCTGGGCCCTGGCTTCCATGGTTGTCCCTTCGGTGTAAGTCATGAGTCGTTCCACCCCGCCTTAGCGGCGCTTCGACTTCCGGTCGTCCTTGACGTGGCCGCGGAAGGTGCGAGTCGGCGAGAACTCGCCGAGCTTGTGGCCGACCATCGACTCGGTGACGAACACCGGGACGTGGGTCTTGCCGTTGTGCACCGCGATCGTGTGGCCCAGCATGGCCGGGACGATCATCGAGCGACGGGACCAGGTCTTGATGACGTTCTTGGTGCCGGCTTCGTTCTGCGAATCCACCTTCTTGATCAGGTGGTCGTCGACGAAGGGCCCCTTCTTGAGACTGCGCGGCATCTAAACCCGCTCCTAGCGCTTCTTGTTCGTCTTGCGGCGGCGGACGATGTACTTGTTGCTCGCCTTCTTGGGAGAACGAGTACGACCCTCCTTCTGACCCCACGGGGAGACCGGGTGGCGACCACCGGAGGTCTTGCCCTCACCACCACCGTGCGGGTGGTCAACCGGGTTCATCGCCACACCGCGAACGGTCGGGCGAACGCCCAGCCAGCGCTTGCGGCCGGCCTTGCCCCAGTTGATGTTCGACTGCTCGGCGTTGCCGACCTCGCCGATGGTGGCGCGGCAGCGGACGTCGACCAGGCGGATCTCGCCGGACGGCATACGCAGGTGGGCCATCTGGCCCTCCTTCGCCAGCAGCTGCACGGAGGCACCCGCGGAGCGGGCGAACTTCGCGCCGCCGCCGGGCCGCAGCTCGATGGCGTGGATGGTCGTACCGACCGGGATGTTGCGCAGCGCCAGGTTGTTGCCGGGCTTGATGTCGGCGGCCGGGCCGTTCTCGACACGGTCGCCCTGGTTCAGGCCACGCGGCGCGATGATGTAGCGCTTCTCGCCGTCTGCGTAGTGCAGGAGCGCGATGCGCGCGGTGCGGTTCGGGTCGTACTCGATGTGAGCGACCTTGGCCGGCACGCCGTCCTTGTCGTGACGACGGAAGTCGATCACGCGGTAGGCGCGCTTGTGGCCACCGCCCTGGTGACGGACGGTCACACGACCGGTGTTGTTACGGCCGCCCTTGCTGTGCAGAGGGCGGACCAGCGACTTCTCCGGCGTGGACCGCGTGATCTCGACGAAGTCGGCGACGCTGGAGCCACGACGGCCCGGAGTCGTCGGCTTGTACTTGCGGATACCCATTTCTCAGTCCTCGTCCGATATCGGACGATCCAGACCGCCCTCAGGCGGTCGGACCGCCGAAGATGTCGATACGGTCGCCCTCAGCAAGGGTCACGATGGCGCGCTTGGTGTTGGCGCGCTTGCCGAAACCGGTGCGGGTGCGCTTGCGCTTGCCCTGGCGGTTGATCGTGTTGACCCCGGTGACCTTGACCGAGAAGACCGCCTCGACGGCCTGCTTGATCTGGGTCTTGTTGGCACGCGGGTCGACGATGAACGTGTACTTGTTCTCGTCCAGCAGCGCGTAGCTCTTCTCGGACACAACCGGCTTGACGAGAATGTCGCGCGGGTCCGAGTAGGTCTTGCTGGTGATCGTGGCCTCGGACATCAGGCCTCGCTCCCTTCGGTGTCGTTGGCGGCCTTGGGGCCGGACACGAAGGACTCGAAGGCGGCCTGGGTGAAGACCACGTCGTCGGAGACGAGCACGTCGTACGTGTTCAGCTGGCCCGGCTCCAGGATGTGGACCTGGGGCAGGTTGCGGGCGGACAGCCACGCGGCCTCGTCGCTGCGGTCCGCGACCAGGAGCAGGTTCTTGCGCTCCGAGATCTTGCCGAACAGCGTCTTGGCGGCCTTGGTGGAGACCTCGCCCTCGACCACGCCGGAGACGACGTGGATACGGGAGTGGCGGGCCCGGTCCGAGAGGGCACCGCGCAGGGCGGCGGCCTTCATCTTCTTCGGGGTCCGCTGCGAGTAGTCACGCGGCACGGGGCCGTGGACGACGCCACCGCCGGCGAACTGCGGCGCACGGGTCGAACCCTGGCGGGCGCGGCCGGTGCCCTTCTGGCGGTAAGGCTTCTTGCCACCACCGCGGACCTCGCCACGCGTCTTGACCTTGTGCGTGCCCTGACGGGCAGCGGCCAGCTGCGCGACGACGACCTGGTGGATCAGCGGGACGCTGACCTTGGCGTCGAAGATCTCGGCCGGGAGCTCGACGGTCCCGGTCTTGTCGCCTGCGGGCGACAGAATGTCAATGGTGCTCATAGTCCTCAGGCCCCCTTGGCCGCAGTGCGGACCAGGACCAGGCCGCCGTTCGGACCAGGAACTGCGCCCTTGATGAGGAGCAGGCCCTTCTCCGCGTCAACGGCGTGAACGGTCAGGTTCTGGGTGGTGACCCGCTCGTTGCCCATACGGCCCGCCATGCGGAGGCCCTTGAACACACGGCCCGGGGTGGCGCAGCCACCGATGGAACCGGGAGAGCGGTGCTTGCGCTGGGTGCCGTGACCGGCGCCGAGGCCCTTGAAGTTGTGACGCTTCATGACACCGGCGAAGCCCTTGCCCTTGCTCTTGCCCGTGACGTCGACCTTGACGCCGGACTCGAACACCTCGGCAGTGATCTCCTGGCCCAGCGTGTACTCGCTGGCGTCAGGGGTGCGGAGCTCCACCAGGTGGCGGCGGGGGGTCACGTCGGCCTTGGCGAAGTGGCCCTTGAGGGGCTTGTTCACCTTGCGCGGGTCGATCTCGCCGAAGGCGATCTGGACCGACTCGTAGCCGTCGATGTCGTTCGTACGGACCTGGGTAACGACGCAGGGCCCGGCCTTGACGACGGTCACCGGGACGACACGGTTGTTCTCGTCCCAGACCTGGGTCATGCCGAGCTTCTCGCCCAGGACGCCCTTGATCTGCTTTGCCATCTCTTCCGCGCCTCTCAGAGCTTGATCTCGATGTCGACGCCGGCCGGAAGGTCCAGGCGCATCAACGAGTCAACGGTCTTGGGCGTCGGGTCGAGGATGTCGATCAGGCGCTTGTGCGTGCGCATCTCGAAGTGCTCGCGCGAGTCCTTGTACTTGTGCGGCGACTTGATGACGCAGTACACGTTCTTCTCAGTGGGCAGCGGCACCGGGCCTGCGACCGACGCACCAGTGCGGGTCACCGTCTCGACGATCTTCTTCGCCGAGGAGTCGATGACCTCGTGGTCGTAGGCCTTGAGCCGGATGCGGATCTTCTGTCCCGCCATGGCTACTCAGTAGTCCTTTGTCTAGTGAAACGCTCTGGAACTCGGCGGGTCCTGCTCTCTTCTCCGACCCACGCGGTCGGGCGTGTCGCACTCCCTCTACGCAGATCTCCCGAAGGATTTCCCAACCAAGGGGGCACGGGCCGAGACCGCGCATCGGGGGAAGAGCTCCCACCGAGTGCCTGGCCGGTACCCCGCTGACACTTCCCGGAAGATTCCCGTACGTCCGATCCGCGTGGGATCGACGAGTACTGTGGGACTCGCTTCCGGTCCTCCCGGCGGGAGGCGCGCAGCATCGGCACTCAACCGAGCAACCCGGACAGTCTGCCACACGCTCGGGGCCCGTGGCCAATCGAGCCGAAGAGATTACCCCGCGGGGGTTGCGTGTCAAACCGCGGCACGCCGTCCACTCCCCGGAAGCCCTTGGCCGGCCGCACGGCAGGGCTGCTCGCCCGTGCCCGCCGCTCCCGCCGGCACCCCTTCGGCCCGCGCCCCGGCCGGGCCCCGGTTCGGGTCTCATACCGGGACGAGACGAACGCCCCGCAGGGAAAACCCGTCGAAGCACGTCTGGGCGCACACTTACAGTGACCGCGCAGCCGCTGTCACGGGGGAACGGTCACCATGCGTACGCACTATCCGAGGACACGACATCTGCCCTGGTCACCAGGGGCGACCGCAGACGATGTGCGGGTCACCGACCTGCGCGGACTGCTCGGGCGCGAGGTCGTCGTCACCGAGAAGCTCGACGGCGAGAACACCACGCTGTACCGCGACGGTCTGCACGCCCGGTCCCTCGACTCGGCTCACCACCCGTCCCGGGCCTGGGTCAAGGCGCTGCACGGACGCATCGGACACGCCGTTCCCGAGGGCTGGCGGGTGTGCGGCGAGAACATGTACGCCCGGCACTCGATCGCGTACGACGACCTGGACAGCTACTTCTACGGGTTCTCCGTCTGGGACGAGCTCGGCTGGTGTCTGGACTGGGACCGGACCGTCCGCTTCCTGCGCGACCTGGGGGTTCCGACGCCGCGTGTGCTGTGGCGCGGGGTCTTCGACGAGCGTGCGCTGCGGGCGCTGAAGCCGGACCTCGGGCGGCAGGAAGGGTACGTCGTCCGCACAGCCGACGGCTTCATGGCCGAGGAGTTCGGGCTGCGCGTGGCCAAGTGGGTGCGGGCCGGTCATGTGCAGACCGGCACGCACTGGATGCACGCGGCCGTCGTGGCGAACGGGCTCGGCCCGAACGCGCCGTTGTGGGCGGTGCGTTCGGGCGCTCCCGCCGACGCGGCGGCACTGGCCGCCGCGCTCGGGGTGCCCGGCGGCGACGCGGCGGCCCTCGGCAGGCTGGAGGTCGCGGGCGTCACGGGCGACGCCCGGCTCTCGGGCGTCCTGGCCACACTGCTGCACGGCAGCCGGCGGGCGTGGCTCGCGCCCGAGCTGGCCGCGGTGCTCGGCATGCCGCTCGCCCGGCGCGTGGCGGACCTCGTCGGGCTGTCCCCGGCGCTGCACCGGCCCTATCCGGACGAGGACCGGCGGGCCGGTCTGGTGCGCATGTCGTACGCCGCCGACCTCGGCGTCCTGCACGCCGTCGCCCGGGCGACGGCCCCGAGCGCCGAGGCGCGCGAGCAGGTGGAGTGGTCGGCGCTGCACGCCGAGGACGCCGCACCGATCGCAGAGCTGGCCGAGGTCTTCGCGGACCTGGAGCCGGACGCCGCGGCCCGCTGCCGCGCCGAGGCGCGCGAGGCGTACGCACTCGGGCGGATCGGCACGGCCGAGGAGGCCGTCGCGGCGACCTGGCAGTGGCGCGCCGGCGACTTCCCGAAGCTCGTCCAGACCGTGGGCCCGGCGGGCAGCGGCAAGAGCACGTTCGCACGGGGCCTCGCCGGGGTGGACGCGTACGTCTCGCTCGACGACCTGCGCGAGGCCCGCGGTTCCCGCGCCGACCAGAAGGCGAACGCGGAGATCCTGCGTGCGGGACTCGACCGGCTGGACGCGGCCCTGGCGGCGGGCGGCACCGCGGTGTGGGACGCGACCTCGCTCAACCAGCAGCAGCGCTCCCTGGTGCACGCGGTCGCGCGGCGCCGTGACGCCCTGGTCACCCACGCCGTCGTCCTCGTCGACGAGGACGAGCTGGTCCGGCGCAACGGCGTGCGGGAGCACCCGGTGCCGCCTGCCGTCCTCGCCGCCCAGCTGCACCGTTTCGGCCCGCCGTATCCGGGCCAGGCGCACCGCACCTGGTACATCGGGACGAGCGGGACGATCGAGGAGGAGGTGTAGCGGTGCGTACCAGCGAGGAGATCTACCACCGGGTGCGCTGGGACGCGCGTTTCGACCCGGCCCGCTTCGTGATCGGCGTCCTGCAGCGCGGGGCCGCGCCGGGGCGCGTACCGCTGCCCGCGTTCGTGCCCGGCGGCGACATCCCCTGGCACCGGGTCATCTTCTTCGAGGCCGACGGCGAAGTGGTCTGGGACCGGACCTCCGGCGTGGACCGGATGGACGACACGGACGCCGGGCGGGTGCGCGAGGCGCGCCGGCTGCGAGCGCCGTTCTTCGCCGCCCGGACGCCGCACGTGTGGGACGGCGCCGACTGGGTGCCGGCGCGCACACCCAAGGGGGCCGTGCCCGCGGGCCGCCTGCGCGTGCTGACCTGGAACACCCTGTGGGACCGCTACGACGCCGACCGCATCGACACCGCCCTGCGCAGGCCGCTGCTGCTGGCCGCCCTGCGCGAGGCCGACGCCGACGTCATCGCGCTCCAGGAGGTCGAGCCCCGGCTGCTCACGATGGTGCTCGGCGAGGCCTGGGTGCGCGAGGCGTACACGCTCGGCGCCGATCCGGGTGCGCGGGACGTCGACGAGTGCGGTCTGCTCCTGCTGAGCAGGCTGCCCGTACGGGAGGCGGGGCACCACGAGCTCGGCTCGCACAAGGCGGTGAGCGCTCTCGTCGTGGAGACGGGAGCGGGGCCGGTCACGGTGGCCGCGACGCACCTGAGCAGCGACCACTCGGACGACGGCGCGGGGCGGCGTGACACCGAACTGGCAAGCATCGCCGAGGGGTTGGCGTCCCTGGACGGCGACGTCGTCCTGATGGGCGACTTCAACGACGGCACGGACGCACCGGCGGCGGCCCTCGGGATGCGCGACGCCTGGAGCGAGGCCCACGGCAGGGGCGACACGACGCCCACCTTCGACCCGGGCGTCAATCCGCTGGCCGCGGTGTCCTCGCTGACCGGGCGGGCCTCCCGGCTGGACCGGGTGCTGCTGCGCGCGGAGGCGCTGCGGGTGCGTGAGGCCGCGCTGCACGGCGACACGCCCACGGCGGAGGGCCTGTACATCTCGGACCACTACGGCGTACGGGCCGACCTGGATCTCGGGGGCGAGGAGTCGGCCGAGGTGCTGGACGTACGGGCGACGGCCCGTACGGCGCTGGCGTGGATCCCGCCGCGTGAGGTCTGGCCTCCGCTGCAGGAGATCCGCGCGGATCACGACCCGCAGATCCGCCGCTGGCCGCCGCACGTCAACCTGCTCTTCGGGTTCGTGCCGGAGCACGCGTTCGAGCGGGCGGTCCCGCTCGTCGCGGCGGCTGCCGCGGCGAGCGCGCCCTTCGAGGCCCGGCTCGCGGGCGTGCAGTGGTTCGGGCACCGCGACGACGCCACGGTGTGGCTGGACCCGGCGGTCGGCAGCGAGGAGCCGTGGGCTGCCCTGCGGGAGGCGCTGGCCCGGCGCTTCCCGGGCTGCCGCGGCCACCGCGAGGGCTTCACCCCGCACCTCAGCCTGGGCCGGAGCACGGACCCGCACGCCCTGGCCGCCGAGTGCACCGCGCGCCTCGCCCCGATGCCGGTGCGCGTCGGCGAACTGGCGCTTCTGTCGCGCCGGGGCGCCGAGCCGATGAGGGTCCGGGCGACGGTGTCGCTGGGCACGGGCGAGGTGCGCTGGACGCCGGAGGATGCGGAGGCCGCGGACGCGGCCGGCGGCACACGCCGCTCCCCCGCGGCGGCCTCCGCGACGGAGGCGACGGACGCCGGGGAAACGGCGCCATCCGCGGAGCCGGCCGAATCCGCCGACGACACTCCGCGCGCCGCCCGCGTCGCGGAGCGCGTGGCGGAGCGCGTGGCGGATGCGCTCGACGACGGTGTCGTCCACGTGGTGGGCTCCCGGCGCATGGGCTGTGCCCTGCCCGGCGCGGACCTGGACCTGGTGGCGGCGCTGCCGGGCGACGCCCGGCTGGAGGACGTACGCGCCCGGCTGGTGGCGGCGCTGCCCGAGGCGGCGGACGTACGGGAGGTGGTCGGTGCCCGGGTCCCCGGTCTGCGCACGGACGTCGGCGGCCTGACCGTGGACCTGGTCGTGGTCCCCACAGGCCCGGCCGATCCCGCCACCGCCGTCGAGCGCCGTACGGAACTGGGCGCGGCGGCGGCGATCGCGCTCAGCGCCGTCAGCGACGCCGAAGCGGTCCTCGCGCTGGCCGGCGACCGCCGGGAGGCGTTCGCCCGGCTGGCCCGGGAGGTCAAGGCGTGGGCCAAGGCACGCGGCCTGGACTCGGCGCCGTTCGGCGGGCTGCCCGGGCTGGCGTGGTCCCTGCTGGCGGCCCGTACCGTCCGTTCGGCGGGCGACCTGCCGCCCGCCGAGCTGCTGCGGCACTTCTTCGCGACGTGGGCGGCCTGGGACTGGCGCGAACCGGTGGTCGCACCCGGTGCGGGCGCACCGGACCTGCCCGCGGGCGCGCCCCGTGCCGGCGCACCGGACCTGCCCGTGGCGATCACGACTCCCTCCGAGCCCGTGCGCCCGTGCAGCGACCAGGTCACACCGGGCATGCGCGACCTGCTCACCCAGGAGCTGTTCCGCGCCTGGGAGGTGCTGGAGAAGGGTCCCGCCGGCCTGCTGTCCACGCCTCCGCTGCACCGCCGGCACGCGGCGTGGGCGGTCGTGACCGTGCCGCCGGGTCCGGCCGAGGGCCGGGTCCGGGGCCGGGTGCGCGCGCTGCTCACCGAGCTCTCCGAGGTGTCCCCCGACGTCCACGCCTGGCCCCGCCCGTTCGGCTGGGACCCGGTCCGCCTCGCGATCGGACTGGGCGCGACCCCGCCGGACCGGGACGTGCTCGAACGGATCGCGGACCGGTGGCTGCGGGGGCTCACCGGTGTGACGCTGACGCGCGCCGAGGGCGGGGACGTGCCCACGCTGCGCTGACCGCCGGAGAGCGGCGAAGAGCACACGCGTTCCCAGGCAACCCGGGCCCCGTCGCCGCCGTCTTGCTGATCGCGGAAGGGGTTCCTGACCAGCCCGTCCGCATCTGGGGAGATCACAGTACGCAGACGGGGGCACGGCATTGCCCGTCCGCTGCGGGGGGAAGCGGACGGAGCATCACGGGTGAACGACAGAGCTGTCCGCGCGCTGCCCACGGCCGCGCGCGAGAACCATCAGGACGCCGTCCGGCGGCCGGGACCGCGCCGCCGCAGTCTCGTCGCCGCCGTCACGGCGTTCGCCGCCCTCGCCGGCACGGGCGCGCTCGGTGCCTGCTCCGTTCCCGCCCCTCGGCGGAAGGGGCCGGTGGCCGATCCGGCGCCCGGCATTCCGATAGCCAGCTCGCGGCGTGCGCAGCTGATGCAGATCCTGGCGCACCCGGACGACGACCTGTACTTCATGAACCCGGACACGCAGCAGATGCTGGACGCCGGGGTCCCGCTGGTCTGCGTGTACGTCACCGCGGGCGAGGCGGACGGCAAGAACCACATACCGGGGAACTGGGACGTCCCGTCCGACAAGAGCGCGTACTCCTCGGCCCGTCACCAGGGCCTTCGGCAGGCGTACGCCGAGCTGCTGGGCCTCGACAGGTTCACCGACTGGCAGAAGGGCGTCGCCACCCTGCGCGGCGACCGGCGCGCCGAGATCAACACGCTGGCGAACGGCGCCCGCCGGGTCGAGCTCATCTTCCTCAACCTCGCCATGCACACGGCCCGCGGCGGCCGGATGGGCCTGCCGAGCCTGTGGCGGGACCGGGCGCTCGGCCTCGCGACCGTGATCGCCGACGACTCCCCCCTCCGCAAGGCCGACTCGTACGACTACGACCAGCTCGTCGATGTCCTCGTCGGGCTGATGGAGCGCTACCGGCCGACCGTCGTGCAGACCCTGGACCCGGACCCCGACATCCAGCACAGCGACGAGGCGACCCGCAGGAAGGACAGCGAGCAGCGCGGCTACTCCGACCACGCCGACCACACGGCGGTGGCGTCGTTCAGCTGGGCGGCCATGGTCCGCTGGGTGGCCGAGGCGACACAGGACGGGGGCGAGGTGCCCGCCTTCGTGGCCACCTCCTTCCGCGGCTACTACAACCGGCACTGGCCGAAGAACCTCCCCGCCGCCGTGCTGGGCCGCAAGGCGGCCCACCTCGTCCCGTACGGCGGTGACGCCGACTGGGACTGCGGCAACGCGGGCGGCTGCGGCGACTACAACGTCGGCGGCAAGCGGCCGCTCAAGAACAAGAAGGGCTGGGTCCGCTCGACCCACTACCGCTACCCCGGCCCCCGTACCGCGGTCGCCACCGAACCGGACGGACGGCTGTCCGCCTACGGCGTGCTGGGGCTGAGGGCCGTCCGCTGGCGTGAGACCGAGCCCGGCAGCGGCCGCTGGGGAGAGCCGGACGACCTCGGCGGCGGCCCGCTCGCGCCGGCGATGGGCGCCACCGCGCTGGCGGACGGCAGGCAGTTGCTGTTCGGGCTGCGGTTCGCGGCCGTCGGCGGACACGGCGGGGACAACGCCCGCGAGATCGTGCTGCTGGAGCAGCGCTCAGCCGGCGGCCCGTTCCTCGCCTGGCGCGGGCTCGGCAATCCGGAGCACGACGACGACCGCGGTCGGCGCATCGGTGTGCCGGTGGCCGTCACGGCACCGGACGGCCGGGTGCACCTGTTCGTGCGCAACGCGGACAGGGGCGTCAGCGGGCGGGTCCGGCAGGCCGACGGGAGCTGGAGCGGCTGGCAGGACCTCGGGGGCGGCGAGATCCAGGACGGGCTGTCCACGGCGGTCGACGGCGAGGGCCGCGTCCATCTCTTCGCCGCGGGCCACGAAACCGTGCACCACTGGGCGCAGGACGCGCCCGGCGGGGCCGTGCTCCACCGCCCCGGCGGCGCGCTGCCGGTCGCCGTGGACGCTCCGGCCGCCCTGACCGCCGCCGACGGATCCCTCCAGCTGCTGTACCGGCAGGAGCGGCCCTACCGGAGAGCGACGCCGACGGACTCTCGCGGCACCGCGGCCGCCGCGCTGACCTGCGTACGCCCCGACGGCAGGCGGCTGCCGACGGTCCGCTTCGAGGGATACGGGCCCGTCCGCGCGGCCACGGGCACGGGCGGCGACGCCGTCCTGCTCGGCAAGGACCTGCGCGGGCGGATCCAACTCCGTTTCGCGGGCCGGCTGCTGACCCGTACGACGGGGGCGCAGAACATCGACACCCCCACGCTGCACCTGGGCGCCGGCGGCACCGCGACCGTCGTCGGCCTGGGCGCGGACGCGCACCCGTGGACGTGGTCCCCCCGTCCCCGCACCGAGGGCTGAGGTGCGCTGAGGCCGCGTCAGAAGGACGTCCGTGCCCGGAGTCTGCGCAGCATCCGGGCGTCCTCGAAGCCCACCTCGCGCGCCGCGCTCTCCACCGTCGCGCCGTGACTGACCAGGTGCTCGGCCCGTTCGACCCGCAGCGTCTGCTGGTAGCGCAGGGGCGTCAGACCGCCCGTGGCGCGGGCGAACAGCCGGGTCAGGGTGCGCTCGCTGACCCCGGCCGAGGCGGCGAGGCGGGCCAGCGGGAGGGGTTCGGCGAAGCGGGCGTCGATGAGGTCCTGCACGCGGTGGACGGTGTCGTCCACATGGGAGCGGTGCCGCAGCATGGCGCTGGCCTGCGGCTCGTGCCCGTTGCGGCGGGCGTAGACCACCATCTCGCGCGCGACCCGCGCGGCGAGCGCCGGTCCGTGCCGGCCCGCGAGCAGGTGCAGCGCCAGGTCGATCCCGCTGGCGATGCCGGCCGAGGTCACCACCCGGTCGTCGGCGGTGAACAGCACGTCCCTGACGACGACCGCCCGCGGGTGGCGCGCCGCCAGCTCGTCCTGGAGCCCGTGGTGCGTGGTGCACCGGCGCCCGTCGAGCAGTCCCGCGAGCCCCAGCGCCTCCGCCCCCGCGCACACGCTGGCGACGCTGCCGCCGGCGGCGTGGTGGGCACGCAGCCGCTCCAGCAGGGCCGGCCCGGGGAGCGGGCCGCCGCGCAGCGTGGGCGCGCGCCAGCCCGGCACCACGACCAGGTCGTCCGGTCCCAGCTCCGGCCAGCAGGTCCGCGCGGCGAGCGGCAGACCCTGGGCGCTGGGCACCTGCTCCTGTTCGGCCACGTAGGAGAGCCGGTAGGGATGCCCGAAGTCCGCCGCCGTGCCGAAGACCTGGGCGGGCCCGGCCAGGTCGAGCAGGTGGACGCCGGGGACGAGGACGAAGACGACCTGGGTCACGCCTCGGATGCTCCCGGTTCCGCCTCCAGTTCGGCAACCGTGGCGATCCGGGCGAACCGGTCGCGCAGGACCGCCTCCGTGCGCTCGACGATCGCCTCGGCGCTGAGGTCGCCGATCGGGTTCGTCGTGGTGGCGTCGGTGACGAAGACCATCCGGTAGCCGAGGTCGCTGCCCACGCGGGTGGTCGTCTCCACGCACTGTTCCGTACGGATGCCGCACACCCACAGCTCGCCCACGCCGGCGGCGGTCAGGAGCTGCTGCAGGTTGGTCGTGGTGAAGGCGTTGTGCGAGGTCTTGTGCAGGACCGGCTCACCCTCCGCCGGCCGCTCCAGCTCCTCCAGCAGCCGTACGTGCCCGAGGGCCGGGTCGAACGCGCCGCCGCTGCCGGGCTCGTGGTGCAGCACCCAGACGACGAGGTCCCCGGCCGAACGGGCCAGGCGGACCAGCCTGTTCACCGGCTCGGCGATCTTCGGATCGGCGATCTGCTCCCACAGCGGGCGGGCCCGGAAGGACTCCTGGACATCGATGACTATCAGCGCTCGTCTCATGGCACCCATTCTGACCAGGCACGACCCTTGACCAGCAGGCCCGATCCGGGCCGGTGGCGGAACGATCCGGTCAATGACCTGCCGCTTCCCGGACATGACGAAGGGCCCCGCACCGACAGGTGCGGGGCCCTTCTTGCAGCTCAGCGAGCTACCAGGTCAGAGCAACAATTACTTGTTGATCTTGGTGACCTGGCCGGCGCCGACGGTCCGGCCACCCTCACGGATGGCGAACTTGAGGCCCTCCTCCATGGCGACGGGCTGGATCAGCTCGACGGTCATGGTGGTGTTGTCGCCCGGCATGACCATCTCGGTGCCCTCGGGGAGGGTCACGACGCCGGTCACGTCCGTGGTACGGAAGTAGAACTGCGGGCGGTAGTTGTTGAAGAACGGGGTGTGACGGCCACCCTCGTCCTTCGACAGGATGTAGGCCTGGGCCTCGAACTCGGTGTGCGGCGTGACCGAACCGGGCTTGATGATGACCTGGCCGCGCTCGACGTCCTCGCGCTTGATGCCACGGAGGAGCAGACCGACGTTCTCACCGGCCTGGCCCTCGTCGAGCAGCTTGCGGAACATCTCGATGCCGGTGACCGTGGTGGTGGTCTTCTCGGTCTTGATGCCGACGATGTCGACGGTCTCGTTGACCTTGAGGACACCCCGCTCGATACGACCGGTGACGACGGTGCCACGACCGGTGATCGTGAAGACGTCCTCGATCGGCATCAGGAACGGCTTGTCGACGTCACGCTCGGGCTGCGGGATCGCCTCGTCGACGGCGGCCATCAGGTTCAGGACCGACTGGCCCCACTCCTTGTCGCCCTCGAGAGCCTTGAGCGCCGAGACCTTGACGACGGGAACGTCGTCGCCCGGGAACTCGTACTCGGAGAGGAGCTCACGCACCTCGAGCTCGACGAGCTCCAGGATCTCCTCGTCGTCCACCATGTCGGCCTTGTTCAGGGCGACGACGATGTACGGAACGCCGACCTGGCGGGCCAGGAGCACGTGCTCCTTGGTCTGCGGCATCGGGCCGTCGGTGGCGGCGACCACGAGGATGGCGCCGTCCATCTGGGCAGCACCGGTGATCATGTTCTTGATGTAGTCCGCGTGACCGGGGCAGTCGACGTGGGCGTAGTGACGCGACTCGGTCTGGTACTCGACGTGCGCGATGGAGATGGTGATACCGCGCTGGCGCTCCTCAGGAGCCTTGTCGATCTGGTCGAAGGCCGAGGCCTCGTTCAGGTCCGGGTACGCGTCGTGCAGCACCTTGGTAATGGCGGCCGTGAGGGTCGTCTTACCGTGGTCGATGTGACCGATGGTGCCGATGTTGACGTGCGGCTTAGTCCGCTCGAACTTCGCCTTCGCCACTGGGGTCCTCCTGTGGAGTGGTTCTGTACGCCTTACTCATCGGCGCCAGGTGATCTTTGCTGGGAAGCCGGCCGCCGGGGTCCGACCCTAAGGTCTCGGGGCGAACCCCCGGCGGACGGTGTCAAGCCTAAGGCGTGGACTCGGGTGAGTTACTCGCCCTTGGCCTTCGCGATGATCTCCTCGGCGACGTTCCGGGGAACCTCGGCGTAGGAGTCGAACTGCATCGAGTAGCTTGCGCGACCCGAGGTCTTGCTACGGAGGTCTCCGACGTAGCCGAACATCTCCGAGAGAGGCACCAGACCCTTGACGATCCGGGCGCCCATCCGCTCCTCCATGGCCTGGATCTGACCACGGCGGGAGTTGATGTCGCCGATGACCTCACCCATGTAGTCCTCGGGCGTGGTGACCTCGACGGCCATCATCGGCTCGAGCAGCACGGGGCTGGCCTTGCGCGCGGCCTCCTTGAAGGCCTGCGAACCGGCGATCTTGAACGCGAGTTCGGAGGAGTCGACCTCGTGGTAGGCGCCGTCGATGAGCGTGACGCGAACGCCCGTCATCTCGTAGCCGGCCAGGATGCCGAACTGCATGGCCTCCTGCGCGCCCGCGTCCACCGAGGGGATGTACTCCTTGGGGATGCGGCCACCGGTGACCTTGTTCACGAACTCGTACGAGGCGTCGCCGCCCTCGATGGGCTCGATCGCGATCTGCACCTTGGCGAACTGACCGGTACCACCGGTCTGCTTCTTGTGGGTGTAGTCCACGCGCTCGACGGCCTTGCGGATCGTCTCGCGGTACGCGACCTGCGGCTTGCCGACGTTGGCCTCGACCTTGAACTCACGGCGCATACGGTCGACCAGCACCTCGAGGTGCAGCTCGCCCATACCACCGATGATGGTCTGGCCGGTCTCCTCGTCCGAGTGGACCTGGAAGGAGGGGTCCTCCTCCGCGAGACGCTGGATGGCGACACCCAGCTTCTCCTGGTCACCCTTGGACTTGGGCTCGATGGCGACCTGGATGACCGGCGCCGGGAAGTCCATGGACTCCAGGATCACCGGGTTCTTCTCGTCGCACAGCGTCTCACCGGTGGTGGTCTGCTTCAGGCCCATGACGGCGACGATGTCGCCGGCGCCCACCGACTCGATCTCCTCACGCTTGTTCGCGTGCATGCGGTAGATCTTGCCGATGCGCTCCTTCTTGCCCTTCACGGAGTTCAGCACCGCGGTGCCGGAGTCCAGGCGACCGGAGTAGATCCGGACGAAGGTGAGCTTGCCGAGGTGCGGGTCGCTCGCGATCTTGAACGCGAGGGCCGACAGCGGCTCGTCGTCGGACGGCTTGCGCTTGACGACCGCCTCCGGGTCCTTCACGTCGTGGCCCTCGATGGCCTCGACGTCCAGGGGGGAGGGGAGGTAGCGCACGACCGCGTCGAGCAGGGGCTGGACGCCCTTGTTCTTGAACGCGGTGCCGCAGAACACCGGGGTGACGGTGGTGTCCTTGGAGACGCCGGACGCGATGGTGATACGACGGATCGCGGTGTACAGCTGCTCCTCGGTGGGCTCCTTGCCCTCCAGGTACAGCTCCATGATCTCTTCGTCGTTCTCGGCGACGGTCTCCAGCAGCGTGCCGCGCCACTCCTCGGCGGCCTCGGCGTGCGTGGAGGGGATGTCGACGACGTCGTACATCTCGCCCTTGGTGGCCTCGGCGGACCACACGAGGGCCTTCATGCGAACGAGGTCGATGACGCCCTTGAAGTCGGCCTCGGCACCGATCGGGAGCTGCATGACGATCGGGGTCGCGCCGAGGCGGTCCTTGATCATGTCAACACAGCGGTGGAACTCGGCACCGGTGCGGTCGAGCTTGTTGACGAAGCAGATACGCGGAACGCCGTAGCGGTCCGCCTGACGCCAGACGGTCTCGGACTGCGGCTCAACACCGGCGACACCGTCGAACACCGTGACGGCACCGTCGAGCACGCGGAGCGAACGCTCCACTTCGACGGTGAAGTCGACGTGACCCGGGGTGTCGATGATGTTGATCGTGTGATCGACGTTGTCGAGCGGCCAGTGACAGGTCGTCGCGGCGGACGTGATGGTGATGCCGCGCTCCTGCTCCTGCTCCATCCAGTCCATCGTGGCAGCGCCGTCGTGGACCTCACCGATCTTGTAGCTCACACCGGTGTAGAACAGGATGCGCTCGGTGGTCGTCGTCTTGCCCGCGTCGATGTGGGCCATGATCCCGATGTTGCGGACCTTGGCCAGGTCAAGCGAAGTGGTGGCCATATGGCTCAGTCTTCTCTCGGTCTCGATGTGGGTAGCGACTACCAGCGGTAGTGCGCGAAGGCCTTGTTGGACTCGGCCATCTTGTGCGTGTCCTCACGCTTCTTGACCGAAGCGCCGAGGCCGTTGGAGGCGTCGAGCAGTTCGTTCATGAGGCGCTCGGTCATGGTCTTCTCGCGACGGGCGCGGGAGTAACCGACCAGCCAGCGCAGCGCCAGCGTGGAGGCGCGGCCGGGCTTGACCTCGACCGGCACCTGGTAGGTGGCGCCACCGACACGACGGGACTTGACCTCGAGCGCCGGCTTGACGTTCTCGAGGGCGCGCTTCAGCGTGATGACCGGGTCGTTGCCGGTCTTCTCGCGGAGGCCTTCCATGGCGCCGTAGACGATGCGCTCAGCGGTGGAACGCTTGCCGTTGAGCAGGATCTTGTTGATCAGCGAGGTCACCAGAGGAGAACCGTAAACCGGGTCGATGATGACCGGGCGCTTCGGGGCGGGGCCCTTACGAGGCATTCTTACTTCTCCTTCTTGGCGCCGTAGCGGCTGCGGGCCTGCTTGCGGTTCTTGACACCCTGGGTGTCGAGCGAACCGCGGATGATCTTGTAACGAACACCCGGCAGGTCCTTCACACGGCCACCACGCACGAGCACGATGGAGTGCTCCTGCAGGTTGTGTCCCTCACCCGGGATGTAGGCCGTGACCTCGATGCCGGAGGTCAGACGCACACGCGCGACCTTACGCAGGGCCGAGTTCGGCTTCTTCGGGGTGGTCGTGAACACACGCGTGCAGACGCCGCGGCGCTGAGGAGAACCCTCGAGTGCGGGCGTCTTGTTCTTCTCGACCTTGTCCTGCCGGCCCTTGCGGACCAGCTGCTGGATCGTAGGCACTACTTCTCCGGTTTCTGTGTGCCGTCAGTGAAGCTAACCTGGAACGTCGCCGACCCACGCGGTCGGGTGTGTCGAATACTGCGGACCTCCGCCGCGAGCGGAAAAGGCGCAGATTGCGGTGGCCGATATCTGACTCGCCATGCGGTTGAGGACACGCACACGAGCCCAGGCACACCCCAGGCACAAGGTCTGAGCGTACCTATCGCATGGACTCCGGTCAAAACAAATGCCCACGCGCACGAGGGCCCGGTCGACGTGGGAGAACGTATCCCGGAACGGGTCGGTGCGCGGGCCGGTACGAAGGGCCCGCGGGCCCGCCTGTCACCCGCCTTCCGGCGGACCCGGAGCGCCGGCGCAAGCCCCGGTCGCGTGAGGTCAGTCCCGGGCGGCGCGGCGCGGCTCGGCGGCGGTTCGCGGCTCGGCCCCCTCCTCGCCGGGCTCCAGGAACTGGTTGACGACCTTGACGAACACACTCATCCGCTCGTCGGGGACGCCGAGCCAGCGGGCGAAGTCCTCCATGGTGGGCTGCCAGTCACTGGGTGGCAGCAGGTCCGTCGCCAGGGGCAGCTCGTCCGGGGTGACCCGGCCCGACCGAATCAGCATGTCGCGGACGGAGACCCCCAGAAGGGGGGCGAGCCTGCGCATGGTCTCCAGGTCGGGCATGCTCTGTCGCTGCAGCAGCCGGGTCACGGCGGCTCGGTGCACACCGGCCTCGTCCGCGATCCGTGACTTTCCTCCGCCGCGCGGACTGTCGATGTCGTAGCCGCGCGCCCTCATCAGGCCTTCTACCCAGCCTGCGAACTCGTCGAGCCCTTGAGTGCTCATGTACCGCTCCCTCTAACTCCCCCACCTTCCGAGCGCACCACTCTAGCGTGCTTGCGCGCACGGAATTACGTGCTTTCGGGCGCGCAATCGTGTCGAATCGGTGAAGAGGGCTCCATGAGATTGTTGCGCGCCCGCACGCAACATGTCACTCTCTCACTCGCCGCCGCACTCGTCGGCCTCATGAGCCCCAGGAGCCTCACAGCCCCAGGATGCTCGGTGGCCCGGACCGTGGAGAAGAACCTTGCTCCTGCCCGACTCGTCCTCATGGCAGGCCGCCGCCGCGTGCGTCGGCCTCTCCCCGTCCGTCGTCTTCGCCCGCCGCGCCCAGCAGGCCGCCCCGGCGCTGCGCGCCTGCGCCGCCTGTCTCGTCCGCCGCGAATGCGAGGCGGCCGTGGCCCCTGCGGAGAGCTGGTTCGACGGCGTATGCGCGGGCCGCCTCTGGCGCAACGGCCGCCCCGTCGTCCCACGCCGCGGCCGGAGTTCCGCGGGCACCGCGCACTCCGGGGGTCCTCGTGACTGACGGCACCGTTCACTCCACCGACCGGGTCGTGCGGGACATCGCGCTCTGGACCGCCTCCCTGGTACGACAGTTCCCTGAGCTCGCCGAGGAGCTGGCGCCAGGCCGCCGCTCCCCCGCCGGGACCGCGACCGCCGCTCCGCACCCCGGCTGCGACGAACTCATCCGCGAGGAGCGCCGCGAGGCCCTGTTCCTCCAGCAGCGGCACGGGCTCGCCGTGCCGGGCCACGGGGCCGCCCCGATCCGGCTGCACGTGTCCGACGCCATCCGGGACATCAGCGACGGGGTGGTGGAGCTGGAGGAGGCGGTACGGGCCCGGCTCGGCCTTCCGCGCCCCGGCCGCGCCGCGGTCGTGGAGCGGCTGCGGCGGACCACGGCGCTGCTCGACGAGATCGCGGGCCACCCCGACCTGGCCCGGCACGTGCGCGACGAGCTGCGCCGGATGGCACGGCGCTGCGCGCGCACGCTCGGGGACACGGAGACGGTCGTCCGGGTCTCGGGACGCTGCCCGTGGTGCGACTCGGTGTCGCTGCGGGCGTTCCCGGACCGCCGGCTGGTGCTGTGCGTCAATCCGGCCTGCACGTGCACCGTGGAGGACTGCGGCTGCCAGGACGACCCCGCGTACCGGCATCTGTGGCCGCAGGAGCGGTGGGGTGAGCTGGCCGACGCGTCGTGCGCCCGTACGGAAGAGATCGAAGCGGCGATGGACACCACCGTGAGCATCGCGGCGAGGACACCCGAGGACATCGAGGAGAGCCCGTGCTGAAATCCCTGACCCCGCAGACCCTGATTCCCGGCCCGCTGGCCGCCGAGGAGGCCGGGGTCGCCCCGGCAACGATCCGTAAATGGGTCCAGCTGGGCCACCTGCGAGCGGCCGGCAAGGCGGGCCGGGCACAACTGTTCCGCCTGGAGGACGTCTTCGCTGCGGAACGCGCGGCCCGCCGCCGCCCTCGTACCGCGTAGTCCGCACGCACCGCATGACGAAGCGCCCCGTGTCTCTCAAAAGAGACACGGGGCGCTTCGTCATGTGTCGGGACTCACCGGTGCCGGTCGTCGAACGTGACCTAACCGGCACATGCGCATCTGCGTCGCGAGCTGGTGACGGCGCGGGAGCCGGCCCCTCTCGATCTCCCCAAGAAGGGCTGGCTGCGGGGGTAACCGCCCGTGGTCCGACCGAGCCGGTGAAGGCCTCGGCGGCCGTCACCGGCCGTCCCGGCCACGAACTTCCCTGCAGACCGACGAATTAGTTGCGTGCGCGCACGCTCTCTGTCACAGTTGGTGCAGCGGCGGAGCTGCGCCCGCGAGTCGGGCCGCGGCTCCGCCGTTCGCTGTCCGGGGACGCTTCCGCGCCCCCATCCCCCTTCCCGGCGGGGGCGGCCCCGGCAGCGGCTCGTGCTTCGCGCCCCGCACTCCCTCACACCCCTCACGCCTCCGAGGAGAACCGTCATGACCACTCCCCCGAGTGCCTTCCCAGACGTCGAGGCGTTGGTCGTCGACGTCCTCGAGGCCGACCCCGCCCTCTCCACCGCCACCGTCGCCGTCGCCCCGCCCACCGGGTTCGACGGCACCCAGCCCGCCGTCCTTGTCAATCGGCGCGGCGGCGCCTGGGTCGGCGATCTGCACGTCGACATGCCGCTGATCGAGTTCGAGGTGTACGGGCCGGACAAGAGCACCGCCCACACCCTGGCCAACGCGGCCCGCCGCGCCCTGCTCGCCGCCATCGGCAAGCAGTACGGCACGAACGTCATCAGCGACGTCGAGGAGCAGGACGGCCCGCGCTGGCTGCCCGACTACCTCTACCGGGCAGCCAACCGCTATGTGTGCGTGATCCGGCTCTCCGTGGACGTCTTCTGACCCTGACGCCCCGTCAGCCGGCCCCGCACGCCACTCCCCAGATCGAGGCCCTGCCGTCCGGCGGGGCCTTTGCCGTACCCGGATCAGGAAGGCCGGGCGCGGCGCCACCCCCTCTATAAGGAGAAAACCCACCATGGCAGGAACCAACTCGTCCGAGATCCGCGTTGCCGGTACCGGTCGCCTCTACGTGGCCACCGCCAACGCCGAGCTGCCGACCACCTTCGGCGCCGATCCCGCCGCCGACTGGACGGCGAAGCAGTGGAAGGACCTCGGCTACACCACCGCCGACGGCGTGACCTTCGCCAAGAAGGACAAGCTGGAGCCCGTCGACTCGTGGCAGGCCGTCAGCCCGGTCCACTTCACGTACTCGGACCGGGACCTCTCCCTGAAGTTCTCGCTGCTCCAGTTCAACGAGGAGACGCTGCCGTTCTTCATGGGCGGCGGCGCGGTCAAGGCGGAGCCGGCCACGAGCACCGAGGTCTTCCGGTACGACATCGGCGACCGTGCCTACGCGGACGTGCGCGCCCTCGGCCTGGAGTTCACCGACAAGGCCGGCCCGAACGCGGTGACATACCGCTTCTACATCCCGCGCGGCCAGGTCACCGCTTCCGACGACATCAAGCTGGCCCGCAAGTCCGCGGCCCAGCTCGGCATCACCTTCACCGCCATGTCCCAGGGTGACGGCAAGCCGCTGGCGAGCTTCGTCATGAAGGACACCTCGTTCGCCGTCTGATCCCTCCACCCGGGGGCGGGACGGCCCAGCGCCGCCCCGCCCCCCACCCTTCTCCTCTTCAGCCACTCGAACAAGGAGTACGCATCACCATGGCCCGTTTCGACGTCAACGCCGCCCGCGCCCAGCGACTGGAGACCGTCGGTCGCTCCTGGTCCTTCGAACTGGACGGCGAATCCTACGAACTCCCCACCGAGCTCAGCCGGGCGACCGCCAAGGCGCTCCGCAAGCTCGACGACAACGACGTGGACGGCCTGCTCGCGCTCCTGATGGGTGAGAAGCAGTTCAGCCGCTTCGAGCAGCACGACATCACCATGCAGGACATCGCCGCCATCCTGGAGGCCTACGGCAAGGAGACCGGGCTCGGCCTGGGGGAAGACTGAGCCTCGTCGAGTTCGTCGACGAACACGCCGAGGCACTCGAAGCGGACCTGCTCCGCTACTACGGCACCGACCTGCTCGACTGGTACCGGGGTGATCTCTCCAGCCGGCGCGTCGCGGTCCTGATCAAGCATCTGCCGAGCGACAGCGCCGTCCAGCGCGAGCTCCACGGCGAGGCGGCTGAGTGGTCGGTCTCCGACCACCTCCTCGCTGCGGCGGTGGATCATCTGGCCGTCGCCAACTGGATGTTCGCCAGCGTCAACACGGGCGAGGACGACGACGCACCCGAACCGCCCACCCCTGTACCGCGCCCGGGAGGTCCCGAGCCGGACGAGGAGGACGGAGAGGGCGGCACGCCGGGAACGGCGGAGGGCAGCGCCACCGCGCCGTCACCCGGTGAACTCGCGCACTTCTTCGGGTGACCCTCGCGGCCCCCGGAGCCCGTTCCCGTCAGGGATCGGTCTCCGGGGGCGCTTCCTGTGCTCGGTCGGCCAGCTCCTTCTCCAGGGCCCTGGCCCGTTCCGACAGTCGGCGGCTCTGCGCGCGCGAGTCCGCCTCACCGGACCCGGCCGCCCGGCGGTCGGGGCCGGATCCGGACTGCGTGGGAACCCCGAGCGGCGGCACTATCGGGCGCCCGCCCTTGCCGCGGACGACCTTCCGTACCGGCTGCACGGTCCGGCGCGTCCGGACCTCCTGGGCGGTCGGCGGGCCGTCCTGCTCGAGGGTGGACTCGTCGGCACGAGGGCGCGAGGCCTCGTCCGCCGGAGGCGCGGTCGCGTGCTGAAGCTCCGCGTCGGGGTCCGGCTCCGGCTCACGATCGGGATCGGGCTCAGGCCGCCGTTCGAGGCGCTCGCGCTCCCCGCGTATCCGCTCCTCGGCCTGACGCACCGCGGCAGGCGGTTCGAGGAACCGCGCGAACGGCAGCGGAATGACCCGGGCTCCGTCCTCACCGCCCTCCCCACGTCGCTGGGGACGCCGGATTCCACGCGCGTCACTCTGCCCCTGCGCATAGGCGTCCGCCACGCGCCTCTCGTACTCCCGCCGTATACGCGGGAGTTCCTCCGAGACCGCCTCCGCCCAGCCGGCGGTGAAGGCCGCCGTCTCGCGCCGATCGATCTCGGCACGGCCGATCACCACGAGGTCCCCTGGCGCGTATCCGGCGACATGAACCAGCTCGGACAGCCGTGCGAACAGATGAGGCAGATCGGGGCTCATCTCGAGCCAGTCGATGACCTGCGCGCGCCGTCTGGCGCTCGGCTCCCTGTCCATGCGTAAGCAATGCCTTCCCGCCCCCTAGGGTCCCCTCGCGCCCCCGAAACCCTCACCTCCCTGAACTGGTCCGATCCAGGGAGGGTGGATCCAGCGTACCCGGTCGCACCGAGGCCGCCGGTGGTGACCAATCCCACCTGCGCGGACGCATGCAGACACTCCGTCAGGCGTTTCACGCTCGACAAACCTGAAACCGCCGTTCGACAATGCATCGCACACCAGTTCGATACTCTCCAAGGTGAGTCCGCGGGCCCCACCCGCGATCGGACTGCGCCGGCAAGCAACGGAAGGCAGGGCACCATGACGTCACAGGCCGGGGGAAGCCGCATACGGAGCACACTCCAGGACCGCCTCAACGAGTTGCTGCACCGCCCCGGCCCCCTCGACAAACGCGCACTGCTCGCCACCCTCGACGCCGAAGTCACGGCTCGCGAGACCCGCGCGTACACCGCCGGCTGGAACGACGCGCTCGCCGAACTGCGCCGCCGCTCATGAACAACACCCCGCGAACAGCCGGTCACGAGCTCCTGCCTCGGCCGACCCCCTGACTCCGAGCCCCGACAATGGCTACGTTGCCCCCATGACAGCCGAGACCGCTCTGGGCATCTTCTTCATCCTCGTCCTCGTCCTGGTCTTCGCGGGCGCCGTCCACGAGGCATGGCGCAGGCTCGGTCTGCTCAGCCGGGGCGTGCGCACGGTCGCCGAAGTCGTGGGATTCGAGATGCAGAAGGACACCGACGGCACTCCGCGCTACTTCCCGGTGGTCGCCTTCACCCTGCCGGACGGCACAAAGGCCAGGGCTGAGGCTTCAACGGGAACCCCGCGCGAGACCCAGGGGCGAGTCGGGGACCGCGTCGAGATCATCTACGACCGGCGCAGGCCGAAGACCATAGCCGTCCCCTCTCTCGACCCCGGGCACACCGCATTCGGAACCATCGCGACGATGGTCATCTGCGCCGCCGGCGCGGCCTACGGTGTCGTCAAGCTCGCGCTCGAAATCACCCGCTGAAGCAACCACTTCGGAACGCCACGGAACCGGCCCCCCTCGGGGCCGGTTTTTCGTTCTCCTTCACACGCCAAGGATGAGGAGAAATGACGCGATCTCTCAAAGAAGTCGACGACGCCCTCGCAAAGCTCGATGGGGAACTCCGCCCCCTGGACCTTCCCAAGAAGGTCCCCGAGAACACCAAGGCAATCAGCGACATCCGGGCCCAATTGGGCAGCCTCCCCGCACCGGGGCAGGGGAAGACCGTGGCCGAGCGACTGACCGCGCTCGAAGCAAAGGTCGTCGCCCTGTCGGACACGATCAAGCTCGACCGCATGATCTTCCTCGGCTATGCCATCTCCACGGCCTTCATCAAGATCGACGTACAAGCCATCAAGATCGACCTGACTCTGCTCAAGAAGGTCGACGAGAAGAACGTGGCCCTCTTCAAGGGCCTCATCAAGAGGGTCCAGAACGGCATCGACAAGAGGATCACCAGCACGGGTGACGGCAGCCTCTACCGCAAGGTGAAGGACTCGATCTGGCGGCAGGCCGCCGCCGAACGCAAAGAGCGCGAAGCGAAGGAGGAAAGGGAGAAGGAGCGGAAGGAGAAGCGGGAGGAGCGGCTGCAGAAGCACATTCGCGATCTCCCGCGCAAGGTCGCCATCAACACCCGGGACATCGAGAAGATCTACGGCGCCCTGCGTGGCGCCCGTGACGCCGCGAAGAACGCACGCGACGACAGGACGGGGCTCCCCAAGAACCACGCGGGTGTCGACGCCGGGAGTCCAAGAATCGGCCCGGTGGCCAAGGACGTCCGGAATCTGCGGAGCTCGGTCGACGAACTCATACGGTCACTCGGCTTTCTCTGAAACGAAGCCCCACATCGAATGAAGTGAGGGAGACATGTCTCTCGTAAGATCGCTGAATTCCACGTCCAACTCCCTGAAGGGATTCAAGGACAAGGCAACGGACGCGGGTCGCGCCGCGGACGGCATCAAGCAGAAGGCGGGTGCGGGCGAGAGCAAGCTCCGCTCGCTGAAGACCTCGGCCCAGAGCACCGCCGGACAGCTCAAGGGACTCAAGACTGCGGCCGACCAGGCCGAGCGTGCAATGGCGAAGGCCGGCACCACCGGCCAGTCCGCGGGTACCAAGCTCGGGCGGTTCCAGTCCGGGGCGGACAAGGCCGCCAAAGGCCAGGACAAGCTCAACAAGTCCATGAAGGGCAACTTCCTCGCCCGCCTGCTCGAACTCTTCATGCCGCTCATCGAGAAGGTCGTCGAGATGGCGACCCGCTCCAAGACGATGCAGACGATCATGAAGAAGGCGTTCGGCGCCATCAAGACCGTGATCAGCTCCGTCATGAAGGCCATCGGGCCGATCATGAAGAAGGCCGGCCAGCTGATCAAGACGGTGTGGAACGGCATCAAGAAGGCCATCTCCACCGTCGTCAAGGCCGTGGCGACCGTCATCAGGACGTACGTCAACACCTGGAAGAAGATCATCACCACGGTGATGAACGCCATCAAGTCCGTCATCGGGGCCGTCTGGCGCGGCATCAAGGCCGTCATCATGCCGGTCGTCAACTGGATCAAGTCCGCGATCCCCGCCGCGTTCCGGGCCGTCAAGGACAAGATGTCGTCCATCTGGAACGGCCTGAAGGACATCGCGTCCCGGGCGTTCAACGGCATCAAGAACGGCGTGAAGGGCCCGATCAACGCCGTCATCGGCCTCATCAACTCGATGATCCGCCGACTGAACGGCATCAAGGTCAGCGTCCCCGGCTGGGTCCCGCTCGTCGGCGGCAAGACCTTCGGCGTCAGCCTGCCGACCATCCCCATGCTCGCCACCGGCGGTGTCGTCATGCCGCGCCGCGGAGGCGTCCCCGCCATCCTCGCCGAGGCCGGCGAGGCCGAGGCCGTGCTCCCGCTCTCCAAGCTGGACCGGCTGCTCGCCCTCACCGCCCGACGGGCCCGCATGGCGCAGGCCCGGCCCGGCGCGGCAGGCGCCGGATTCCACATCGAGCACTACCACGCCGCCCGCAACAGTGACCCGCAGGCAACGGCGGACGCGCTCATGTATCTGGCGAAGGCGCGCGGATGAGTGCGGCCATGGCCATGCCGTTGAACTCCCTCGCCGGGTCGCCGCCGGCGTTCGACGCCCTGCGCAGGCATGCCGCGCAGGCGACGCAGTCGGTGCGGAGGTTCAGGGACGCGGTCCGCGCGGCGGCTGGCGGTATCGACGGGATCGGGGCGGGAGCCCGCACCGCGGCCGGCGGCATCGGCGCCTTCAAGAACAGCGCCTCCGCTGCCTCGACGTCGCTCGCCAAGTTGGCCGCCAACCCGGTTGCGAGCAGCGGCCTCAAGCGTCTGGGGAGCGCCACGTCCAAGGCAAGGGCGAGCATCGGCAAGGTGAACTCGAAGATCGGCGGAGTGCTCGCCCTGCTCGTACCGCTGCTCCCGGTCGCCGACGTCATCACCGGACTCATGAGCACCTTCGGCACCGTCATGACCCTCGCCGCGGTTGCCATGACCGGGATCAACATCGCCATGCGGGCCAACCCGATCGGCTTTCTCATCGGCATCCTTGTGCCCGTCGCCGCCTGGCTCATCGAGTACGCGATGCACAGCGAGACCGGTCAGCGGATCATGAAGCAGGTCTTCGCGCAGGCGCTGAAGGGCTTCCAGGCGGTCTGGAAGTTCATCAGTCCGGTCATGAAGCTGATCGGCAAGGCCGTCGGCACCTACTTCAAGGCGTACCTGACCGTGATCACCGGGGTCCTCAAGGGCCTCGGCTCCGCGTTCGGCGGGATCTCCCGGACCGGGTCGGCCGTCTCCTCGGCCGCCAACGCCCTGCGGGGGATCGCCTCCCGCGCCTGGAGCGGGCTGAGGAACGCCGTCCAGCCGGTCATCAAGTGGATCACCGGCTCCGTGCCCGGGTTCTTCACCCGGATCAAGGACGCCGTCACCAGCACCCTGCGCGGTATCGGCGGAATGCTCGAAGGCGGCATGCAGACCGTCCTCGGCGTCGTCAAAGGTCCCATCAACGGGCTGATCGCCTTCGCCAACTGGATCATCGACGGGCTGAACGAGCTCAGCTTCAGCCTTCTCGGCAAGAAGTTCGGCGTCGACCTCGACAAGATCCCGATGCTCGCCGAGGGCGGTGTCGTCTTCCCCGGCTCGGCGGACGCCCCGCGTATCCATTCGCTCACCGAGCTCGAGCACCGCCGCGTCCCGGCCATCACGGAGCCCACTCGACAGCCTTACCGCGTACGGGAGTTCCGCGAGGAGCCGGGCGCCGGTCCGCGCTCGACCGCCGAGGACCTGCTGTTCCTCGCGACCGCCTGCCCCTGAACCGACCCAGAAGTGAGGTGACGGCCCCCATGGCCGAGACCACAACCGCATACGCCGGAAACACCCACACGGCCGACCTCGCGCCCGGCTCACTGATCACCCAGGACGGGCAGATCCAGTGGGCCGGGCTCCTCATCGGCCCCGGCACCCCGTTCGCCGTCGACCGCTCCGGCCTCACCGGCTGGGAGGACCTGCCCGATTACGACGCCTCCGACGCCGACCGGCCCACCTCCCACGGCGCCTGGCCGGGCTCCCGCTACGCCAAGCCGCGCAAGGTGGGCGGGACCATCGTGCTGATGCCGGAGTACAGCGCGACGGCCGAGGCCGTCCGTGCGCTGCGGCAGGCGCTCGCCCTGCTCGACGAGGAGCGCTGGCTCGCGGTGCGGCTGCACGGCGAGATCCTCGCCGTGCGCGCCCGGATCGCCCAGCGCGTGGTCCCCACCGACCGCGGCTTCGCCACCCAGGGCACGTCCAAGATGTCCATCCAGTGGCTCGCCGCCGATCCGCGCCGCTACGTCGTCAACGAGCAGGTCGCCACCACCACGGCCCCGCAGCCCGAGTCCGGGCTGACGTGGCCGCTGACCTGGCCGCTGGACTGGGGCCAGGCGACGAGCACCGGCGACGCCGTCGCCGAGAACACCGGCTCCGCGCCGGCCCACCCGGTGATCGTCTTCCGCGGCCCGTGCTCCATGCCGACCGTCACGCAGCGGGTCAGCCGGCGCCGGCTGCGGTACGCGATCGATCTGGCCGCCGGCGACGAGCTCACGGTCGACACGGCAGCGGGCACGGTCATGCTCAACAACACCGCCTCCCGGCGGCACACGGCCATGGCGGACTCCAGCCCGGAGGAACTCTTCCTTCTGGAGCCGGGCCGCACCGAGCTGTCCTTCCGGCCGGACGAGGGCAGCGCGGACGCGCTGATGACCGTCCGCTGGCGCAGCGCCGAATGGTGACCGGCCCGAAACCGGCACCCGCCCGCTGACCGCACCCGCGCGACCGACGGCACCGGCACCGGCACCGGCACCGGCACCGGCACCGAGCAGCGATCCGTCCAGCATCTGCACCCCACCCCGTAGCAGACACGTACGGCGGCGAACGCCGTACCCGCCGCCCACGCGCCGCCCGACCGCGGCGCCGAGCGGCAAGCCGCACCGCCCACGCACCGCCCCGCCGGCGCCCCGCCCGGCCCGACCGCGGCGGCGCGGGCGGTGATCCGTCATGCGCACGACCCGCCGCGCCAGACGCCCCGTAAGCGCCGCGCGCACGCCCCACCGACGCCCACCCACGCCCCTCCCGAAGAGGTGACCCATGACCGTACGTGCCGCATGGCTGCAGCCCACCGGCCAGACCCGCGAGGACACCCGCCTCACTCTCGCCGCCCTGCTCACCCCCAGTGGCGAGTCCCCCGAGGAGACGCCGCTGCGCTCGCGTCCGGGCATCGTGCCGGGCGGCTTCGTCCTGACCGGCAGCTCGCCCATGCAGTGCTCGATCGGCACCGGCCGCGCGATCGTGCAGGGCAAGGACACCGACCAGGGCGCCTATCTGGTCGCCGTCACGACGCCCGAGACGCTCACCGTCGCCGACGGCGACCCCCAGCACGGCCGGATCGACCTGATCGAACTGGCCGTCGTCGACGACGGCTACGACAAGACCGGCGTCACCGAGGCCGTCGTACGCCTGGTCAAGGGCACGCCCTCGGCCACCCCGACCGCCCCGCCGAGCGGTCCGGGCAGCACGATCCCGCTGTACACGGTCTCGGTGCCGGCCGGCACCTCGGCCGGCACCGGCGGTATCCCCTGGACGACCTCCGCGGTCGCCCCACTGCACTGGCCGGCCGTGGCCCTCGGCGGCATCATGCCGACCAGCGGCTTCAAAGGCGCGTACGTCGGCCAGTACCGGGACACCGCCGGGCTCCTCCAGCGCTGGGACGGCACGACCTGGGTCTCGTACCCGAAGCCGATCGGCGGTATCGCGCCCAACGGAACGCTGACGACCGGGGGTTACACCGGCCAGTACCGCGACAACGCCGGTGTGCTCCAGCGCTGGGACGGGACGAACTGGCAGTACGCCGAGGGCAAGGCGACGGTCCTGTTCTCCGTCTCGCAGACGGCGCAGCAGAGCATCTCCCCCAACACCTGGACCACGATCACCTTCCAGAGCATCGACGTCGACGACGCGGCGGGCTGGAACGGCTCCACCACCTACACCGCTCCGCGGGCCGGCTGGTACCGGATCTCCGGCCATGTCGTCTGGGCCGGCGACTCCGCGAACGGTTTCCGTGGCGCCCGGGTCCTGATCAACGGTGTCGGCGTACCGCGCTGCACCTGGCTGACCCCCGCCGGCGGCGGCGCCGTCGTGGTCGGCGGCCAGGGCCTCATCAAGCTCACCGCGGGCAGCACCGTCCAGCTCGCCGGCTACCAGACCCACACCGCGGCGGTGAAGACCCTCGGCGGTTCGGGCTACGCCGGCAACCTCTCCGCCGAGTGGATCAAGTCCTGACCTCCCGAACGCCCTCACCCCCAACTTCGATCGGAGAAACCCCATGAACCTGCGCAGCAGCTGGGTCGCCGAGACCGGCCAGACCCGTGAGGACACCCGCCTCAACCAGATCGGCGCGACGACCGCGGTCAACCCCGTCCAGGTCCGTTCCGGCATCCTGCCGGGCTCCTACAGCGGCCAGTTCCGGCTCTCCGGCTTCTGGATGGCGGGTGCCGCCGCCATGTCGGCGACCGTCCACGAGGGCCGGGCACTGATCCAGGGCGAGATCTCCCAGGGCGTGTACCCGGTGGCGCTGCCCGTCGCACAGACGATCACCTTCGCCGAGGGCGACGCCCAGTACGGCCGGATCGACCTGGTCGTCGCCAAGGTCTACGACGCCCTGTACGACTCCTCCGGCCGCCACGAGGCGAAGATCGAGATCATCCAGGGCGTGCCGGGCCCGGCGCCGCAGGCCCCGGCCGTCCCGCCGCTGAGCCTCGCGCTGTACGAGGTGACGGTCGTCGCCGGCGTGAGCGCGGGCAACGGCGGCATCAACTGGAACACCTCCCTCAAGGACCTGCGCACGCCGGTGGTCTCCCTCGGCGGCATCCTCCCGGTCGAGGGCACGGTCTTCCCGGGCGCCTACCCGGGCCAGTACCAGGACTCCGGAGGCGCGCTCCAGCGGTGGGACGGCGGCGCGTGGGTGCCGTACCCGTCGGCGCTCGGCGGCATCATCCCGAACAGCGCGTCCACGCTGCCCGCCACGTACACGGGCCAGTACCGGGACTCCACGGGCGGCCAGCTCCAGCGCTGGAACGGCTCGGCGTGGGTTCCCGCGGTGCCCGGCCCGTTCTTCACCGGCTCCAACGACTCCGGGTGGACCCAGTCGACCACGTACACGGCAGCGCTGACGGACACGACGAGCACCCCGCTCGACGTGGACTTCGTCGCCGGTCCCTCGGGTGCCGTGCTGATCACCTACGGCGCGCGGATGCACGCCGAGTCCGCCACTCCCACCACCGTCGCCATGAGCTTCCGGCTGACCAAGGGCACCGCGTCGGCCATGGAACCGAGCGACGAGATGGCCGTGCTGTACACCGGCTCCTCTCCGGCGTCGATGTCGTCCACGACGCGCGTCTACGGCATGACCCCCGGGGCCACCTACACGCTGACGGCCGTGTTCAAGGTCGGCAACAGCACCGTCAAGGGCCACTTCGACAACACCTTCCTCCGCGTCGACAACCAGGCCTGACCCGCACCCCCAGGAGACTTCCCATGGTTCTTCGCAACGGCTGGCTCGCCCCCACCGGACAGACCCGCCTCGACACCCGCCACACCGCACTCGGCGCCACCACCCCCGCCGGCCCGTTCGCCTCCCGGTCCGGCATCCTCCCCGGCACGTACGACGGCAAGTACCGCGTCGGCGGCCTGTGGATGAGCTCCAACGGCCCGATGTCGGCCACGGTCTACCACGGCCGGGCGATCATCCAGGGCCCGGAGCCCCAGGGCGCGTATCCCGTCGCCCTCGACTCGGACACCGTCATCACCTTCGCCGACGGCGACCCGCTCAACCCGCGTGTCGACCTCGTCGTGCTGCGGGTGTACGACGACCAGTTCGACGGCTCGACCAGGAGCGAAGCCGTCCTGGAGATCGTCCGGGGCACCGCTGCCGCCACTCCGGTGGCGCCGGCCGCACCCGCGCTCTCGCTGACGCTGTTCTCGGTCCGCGTCCCGGCCGGAACCTCCGCGGGTACGGGCGGCATTCCCTGGACCACCACCGGAACGGTCACCGACCTGCGCGTCACGGTCGCCGGTGTCGGCGGCATCCTTCCCGTCTACAACAACGGCGCCGAGCCGGGCGCGTACCCGGGCCAGTACCAGGACAACGACAACTCGCACTTCCTCCAGCGCTGGGACGGCACGGCCTGGGTCGCGTACCCGAAGGAGATCGGCGGCATCGCCCCCAGCGGTGCGCTGTCCACCGGAAGTTACCCCGGGCAGTTCCGGGACGCCGGCGGGGTGATCCAGCGCTGGAACGGCAGCGTGTGGGTCAACTACCAGCCTCCGGTCGAGGTGGAGACCACCACCAGCGGGTTGACCGCGTCGGCCGGCTGGTCGGTGTCGCAATTCGCCGGCCGCAGGACGAAGAGCGGTCTTTGCACCGTCACGGCCATCGTCACTCGCACCGGTGGCACCCTCACCTCCGACTCCCAGGGCAACATCGCCGACGCACCGCTGTGCACCCTCCCCGTCGGCTGGCGCCCGGCCATCACCATCGAGGCTCCGGCCTCTGACGGGTACGCCTCCGGCGGCGCCGTCATCAGCTACAACGGGCCGATCGAACTGCGTACCTGGTTCCCCAACGCGCAGCTGACCACAGGCCGCAGCGTCCGCGTCAGCGCCACCTACATTCTTCTGTGAGGCCCTCGATGGCACTCGACACGCCCTATCGGGCGATCTTCTGCGATCTGCTTTCCGACCAGACCATCGACATCCTGCCTCTGCAGGACGTCCAGTTCGACGACTACATCGGCAAGGCCGGCTCGCTGTCCGGCACCGTACCCATCCCGGACAAGGCCATCGCCGAGCGCGTCCGCCAGGTCGAGGAGGGCCGCACCGCGGTCTACCTGGAGCGCGGCGGGGACCTGTGGTGGGGCGGCATCATCTGGACGAGCACCCTGCAGAGCAGCGAGCGCGGGGTGCTGACCCTGGCCGTCCAGGCCGCCACCTTCGACTCGTACGCGGCCCGGCGCCGCATCCGCGAAGAGATCAGGTTCACGACGCCGACCGACCAGCTGGAGATCGCCCGCACTCTCTGGAACCACCTCCAGAAGACCGACGACGGCAACATCCGGGTCAAGGTCGGCGCGGAGACCTCGTCCGTCAAGCGGACCGCGGCCTGGCGCGACGGCGACGAGACCGTCTACTCGGAGGCGATCGCACAGCTCGCCACCCTGGAGAACGGGTTCGAGCAGCAGATCATGGTGTTCCGGGACCCGGTCACCGGCGAGCGCGTCCGGCAGCTGCGGCTCGGCTCCCCCAAGATCCGTACCGGCGCCACCGATCTCGTCTTCGACCGTCCGGGCACCATCCTGTCGTACTCCTTCCCGCGCGACGCGACCCGCGGTGGCACCACCTCCGTGACCCGCGGCGCGTCCGTCAACAACAACGCCGCCGCCGAGTCCCGGCCGCTGTACTCCAAGCCCCCGGTCGTCGCCCAGGACCTGCTCGACGGCGGCTGGCCACGGATCGACCTCTCCTCGGACCACAACGAGATCACCAGCCAGGCGGCGCTGAACTCCCTGGCCGCCGCGAACCTCGCCCAGGTCCGCGGCGCCGTGGTGATCCCCGAGATCAAGATCCGCCTCGGCGGGGTCGTCCCGCCGACGCTCCTGGGCCGCTTCGCACGGATCCGGATCACCGACGAGTGGCACCCCCAAGGCCTCGACGCCCGCTACCGGATCATCGGCGTCAAGGTCAGTCCGCCGCAACGGGGCCGCCCCGACACCGCCGAGCTCTACCTTGAGGAGGCCTGATGCCTCAGCTGCCCGAGGACATCATCGACCGGCTGACCCAGATGGAACGCCGGATCCAGGCGCTGTCCACCGCGGTCAACACCCGTCCCGCGCTCAACGAGATCACCAACGGCGCGCTCACCGTGAAGCTGCCCAACGAGACCGCCGTCCTCCAGGTCGGCAAGTGGGGCACGGACGAGAACGACAAGGAGTACGGGCTCACGATCCGCCGCCAGACCGGCGAGCGGGCCCTGGCCATGTACAACGGCAACGGCTCCGACACCTCCAAGCAGGTACTGCGCCTGTTCGACGCGTACGAGCACGAGCTCTTCTCGGACGACATCACCGCCGGCGGGCTCGCCCGGCCCTGGCTCCAGATGCTGCCGCCGCAGGACCTGGCCTCGATCAACTGGTCGCAGACCACGTCGACGACGTGGAGCACCATCGCCCGGTCCCTCAACCCGATCTGGCAGCCGCTGATGCGGCTGGGCGTGTACACGCGCTTCTCCTCCGGGGCCGCCGGACAGGTGAAGGTCCTGGTCGACGGCGCCCAGTGGGGCCCGACCGTCAACGCGGGCACGACCTTCGACCACACGGGCCCGATCGTCGCCGACATCCAGACCCGCTTCGGCACCAGTGTGACCGTGGAGATCCAGGCCATCGTCACCAGTGCGAGCGGCACCGTGTACGCCCAGCCGTACGTCATGTACGGCCGGCAGAGCTGAGGAGCACCTCATGATCGTCGACCCGGCCCAGCCCTGGGGCGTGGCCATCGACTACGCCGGTCGCGCCGCGGTGAGCGAGAGCGGCCACACGGTCAACATCCGCGTCTACGACAACACCTTCGACGGGGTCCTCCGGCCCGACCCGCTCACCGGCGAGTACCCGCCTGTGTACATCACCGCCCAGATCGAGGAGTACGGCGCGGAGGGCGCGGTCCTGCGCGGCAACGGGCTCGTGATCCTCAACGCCTCGGGCGGAACCCCGGTCGCGCCGGACACCGCCGCCGTCCAGCAGGCCGTGGACGCCGCGCTCGCCGACTTCGAGACCCGGCGCGCCGCGCAGGCCGCCCTGTGCGCTACCTGGGAACCGCCCGCGGCACCGTAGGTCCGCTCGCCCCGGCACCACCCCTGACGCCCGCCCCCGAGCGGGTCTTTTTCATGCCCCGCAAGCCTGGAGGTCACCCATGGCCACTCCCCTCACCGCGGACCGGCTCCTCGCCGCGCTCCGCGCCGAAGGCGTCAAGGTCGTCGAGCACGACGGCTGGCGCACCCACCACCGCAACCGGGCGGGAGCCTGGGGCCCCGTCGTCGGCGTGATGATCCACCACACCGTCTCCAGCGGCACCGCCTCGTCCGTCGAGCTCTGCTACAACGGCTACGCCGGACTGCCGGGCCCGCTCTGCCACGGCGTGATCGCCAAGGACGGCACGGTCCATCTCGTCGCCAACGGACGCGCCAACCACGCGGGAGGCGGCGATCCCTCGGTCCTCCAGGCAGTGATCACCGAGACCTACGGGGCCCGCCCGCCCACCCCCCGTGAGCACCAGGGCAGCTCCGGCGCCGTCGACGGCAACTCCCGCTTCTACGGCTTCGAGTGCGTCAACCTCGGCAACGGCACCGACCCCTGGCCTGCGGCCCAGCTCGACGCCATCGAGCGGACCTCCGCCGCGCTCTGCCGGGCCCACGGCTGGGGCGCCAAGTCCGTCATCGGCCACCTGGAGTGGTCCGACTGGAAGAGCGACCCGCGCGGCTTCGCGATGCCGGGCATGCGCGACCGGGTCCAGAAGCGGCTCGCCTCCGCCCCGTCGAAGCAGCCGCCGGCCCCGCCGAAGCCGGCCGCCCCGCGCTACCAGCGCTTCCCCGGTACGGCGTTCTTCAGGACCAGCCCCAGTTCCCCGATCGTCACCGCGATGGGCCGCCGGCTGGTCGCCGAGGGCTGCGGCCGCTACAAGGTCGGCCCGGGCCCCCGCTGGTCCGAGTCCGACCGCCAGTCGTACGCCGCCTGGCAGCGCAAGCTCGGCTTCCGCGACGCCGACGCCGACGGCTGGCCGGGCGCCGTCTCCTGGAACGCGCTCAAAGTCCCCCACACCCTCTGAGGAGCCTCCCATGGCCCTGTCCGAGAACACCAAGCGGACCGCCCGCACCGTCCTGCAGACCGCGGTCGGCATCGCCGTCGTGCTGCCCGCGATCGTCGACGCCGCCGGCGTTCCGGCGACCCTCCCCTGGGTCGCCGGGGCCCTCGCCGTCGCCGGCGCGCTCACCCGGGTGATGGCCCTCCCGGCCGTCCAGCGCTTGCTCCCCGGCTGGCTGCGCACCACCTCGGGGGCGGCCGATGACCGAGTCTGATCCGAACGACCCGGTGGCGGTGGCGCTGGAACTGGAACGGCTGCGCGGCACGTTGGAGGCCGGGTTCGCCCGGGTCGACGGCTCACTCGCGCTGCTCGTCCAGCGCAGCGACCAGACCGACAAGCAGCTCGCCGACCACGAGGCCCGGCTCGACGCGCTGGAACGCGCCCGATGGCCGCTGGCCTCGATCGCCGCGCTCGCCGCCACTTCCGGGCTCGGCCTCGCCCTGTGGGAGATGGCGAGCCGATGAAAGACCGAAGGGCGGTCACCCCGTACGGGGTGACCGCCCTTCGTTCGCCCTGCTTACTGGTTGTACGGACCGTAGTCGTAGTCCTCCAGCGGAACGGCCTGGCCGGAGCCCGTGCCGAACGGCGAGTAGTCGATGTCGTCGTAGCCGACGGCCGAGTACATCGCGGCCTTGGCCTCCTCGGTCGGCTCGACCCGGATGTTGCGGTAGCGGGACAGGCCCGTACCGGCCGGGATGAGCTTACCGATGATGACGTTCTCCTTGAGGCCGATCAGGGAGTCCGACTTGGCGTTGATCGCCGCGTCGGTCAGGACCCTGGTCGTCTCCTGGAAGGACGCCGCCGACAGCCACGACTCGGTCGCCAGCGAGGCCTTGGTGATACCCATCAGCTGCGGACGGCCGGAGGCGGGGTGACCGCCCTCGGTGACCACACGACGGTTCTCGGTCTCGAACTTCGAGCGCTCGACCAGCTCGCCCGGCAGCAGCTCCGCGTCGCCGGACTCGATGATCGTCACCCGGCGCAGCATCTGCCGGATGATGATCTCGATGTGCTTGTCGTGGATCGACACACCCTGCGAGTTGTAGACCTTCTGGACCTCGCCGACCAGGTGCACCTGGACCGCGCGCTGGCCGAGGATGCGCAGCACGTCGTGCGGGTTGGTGGCACCCACGGTGAGCTTCTGGCCCACCTCGACGTGGTCGCCCTCGCCGACCAGCAGACGGGCACGCTTCGAGATCGGGTAGGCGGTCTCGTCGCTGCCGTCGTCCGGGGTGACGACGAGCTTCTTGGTCTTCTCGGTCTCCTCGATACGGACGCGACCGGCCGCCTCCGAGATCGGGGCGACACCCTTGGGCGTACGAGCCTCGAAGAGCTCGACGACACGAGGCAGACCCTGGGTGATGTCGTCACCGGCCACACCACCGGTGTGGAAGGTACGCATCGTCAGCTGGGTACCGGGCTCACCGATGGACTGGGCGGCGATGATGCCGACCGCCTCACCGATGTCGACCAGCTTGCCGGTGGCCAGCGAACGGCCGTAGCAGTACGCACAGGTACCGACCGCGGACTCACAGGTCAGGACCGAGCGGGTCTTTACCTCCTCCACACCGGCCGCGACGAGCGCGTCGATGAGCACGTCACCGAGGTCGACGTTGGCAGGCGCGATGACCTTGCCGTCGACGACGACGTCCTCGGCGAGCATGCGCGCGTACACGGAGGTCTCGACGTCCTCCGCCTTGCGCAGCACGCCGTCGGCGCCCTTCTCGGCGATCCGCAGCTTGAGGCCGCGGTCGGTGCCGCAGTCCTCCTCGCGGATGATGACGTCCTGCGAGACGTCCACCAGACGACGGGTCAGGTAACCCGAGTCGGCGGTACGCAGGGCGGTGTCCGCCAGACCCTTACGGGCACCGTGCGTGGAGATGAAGTACTCCAGCACCGACAGGCCCTCACGGAAGGACGCCTTGATCGGACGCGGGATGGTCTCGTTCTTGGCGTTGGACACCAGACCACGCATACCGGCGATCTGACGCATCTGCATCATGTTTCCACGAGCACCCGAGTTGACCATCATGAAGATGGGGTTGGTCTTCGGGAAGTTCTCGTTCATGGCCTCGGCGACCTCGTTGGTCGCCTTGGTCCAGATCGCGATGAGCTCCTGCGTGCGCTCGTCCTTGGTGATCAGACCGCGCTCGTACTGCTTCTGGACCTTCTCGTCCTGCTCCTCGTAACCCTTGACGATCGCCTTCTTCGCCTCGGGAACGACGACGTCGGAGATGGCCACGGTGACACCGGAACGGGTCGCCCAGTAGAAGCCGGCCGCCTTCAGGTTGTCGAGCGTCGCCGCCACGATGACCTTGGGGTAGCGCTCGGCGAGGTCGTTGACGATCTCGGAGAGCTGCTTCTTGCCCACCGAGTAGTCGACGAACGGGTAGTCCTCGGGCAGCAGCTCGTTGAAGAGCGCACGGCCGAGCGTGGTCTTCAGACGGAAGCTGTCACCCTGCTGCCACGTCCCTGCCTCGACGGCGTCATCCCCGTCTTCGACCGGAGGCGTCCAGCCGCGCGGCGGGATGGTGCCGACCGGGAAGCGGATGTCGACCTTCGCCTGGAGCGAGAGCTCCCGGGCGTCGAAGGCCATGATCGCCTCGGCGGTGGAGTTGAACGCACGGCCCTCGCCGCGCACCTCGCGCTCCTCCTCGTCCGTGGTGAGGAAGAAGAGGCCCAGCACCATGTCCTGGGTCGGCATGGTGACCGGACGGCCGTCGGCCGGCTTGAGGATGTTGTTCGAGGACAGCATCAGGATGCGGGCCTCGGCCTGCGCCTCCGCGGACAGCGGCAGGTGCACGGCCATCTGGTCACCGTCGAAGTCCGCGTTGAACGCGGTGCAGACGAGCGGGTGGATCTGGATGGCCTTGCCCTCGACCAGCTGCGGCTCGAAGGCCTGGATGCCGAGGCGGTGCAGCGTGGGCGCACGGTTCAGCAGCACCGGGTGTTCGGCGATGACCTCTTCGAGGACGTCGTACACGACGGTGCGGCCGCGCTCGACCATGCGCTTGGCCGACTTGATGTTCTGCGCGTGGTTCAGGTCGACCAGGCGCTTCATCACGAACGGCTTGAAGAGCTCCAGCGCCATGGCCTTGGGCAGACCGCACTGGTGCAGCTTCAGCTGCGGGCCGACGACGATGACGGAACGCGCCGAGTAGTCGACTCGCTTACCGAGCAGGTTCTGACGGAAACGACCCTGCTTGCCCTTCAGCATGTCGCTGAGGGACTTCAGCGGGCGGTTGCCGGGACCGGTGACCGGACGGCCACGGCGGCCGTTGTCGAACAGCGCGTCGACGGCCTCCTGGAGCATGCGCTTCTCGTTGTTCACGATGATCTCGGGCGCACCGAGGTCGAGAAGGCGCTTCAGTCGGTTGTTCCGGTTGATCACACGGCGGTACAGGTCGTTCAGGTCGGAGGTCGCGAAGCGGCCACCGTCCAGCTGCACCATCGGACGCAGGTCCGGCGGGATGACCGGCACGCAGTCGAGCACCATGCCCTTGGGGCTGTTGGACGTCTGCAGGAACGCGGAGACGACCTTGAGGCGCTTGAGCGCACGGGTCTTCTTCTGGCCCTTGCCGGTACGGATGATCTCGCGGAGACGCTCGGCCTCCTCCTCGAGGTCGAAGGACTCCAGGCGCTTCTGCAGCGCCGCGGCACCCATCGAGCCGTCGAAGTACGTGCCGAAGCGGTCACGCAGCTCGCGGTAGAGCAGCTCGTCGCCCTCAAGGTCCTGGACCTTGAGGTTCTTGAAGCGGTTCCACACCTCGTCGAGACGGTCGATCTCGCGCTGGGCGCGGTCGCGCAGCTGCTTCATCTCACGCTCGGCGCCCTCGCGCACCTTGCGGCGCACGTCGGCCTTTGCGCCCTCGGCCTCGAGCTCGGCCAGGTCGGTCTCGAGCTTCTTGGCCCGGGCCTCGAGGTCGGCGTCGCGACGGTTCTCGATCTGCTGGCGCTCGACGGAGACGTGGGCCTCCAGCGACGGCAGGTCACGCGTGCGGCGCTCCTCGTCCACGAACGTGATCATGTACGCGGCGAAGTAGATGACCTTCTCGAGGTCCTTCGGCGCCAGGTCCAGCAGGTAGCCCAGACGCGACGGGACGCCCTTGAAGTACCAGATGTGGGTGACGGGAGCGGCCAGCTCGATGTGGCCCATCCGCTCACGACGCACCTTGGCGCGCGTGACCTCGACGCCACAGCGCTCACAGATGATGCCCTTGAAGCGGACACGCTTGTACTTGCCGCAGTAGCACTCCCAGTCCCGGGTCGGACCGAAGATCTTCTCGCAGAAGAGTCCGTCCTTCTCGGGCTTCAGGGTGCGGTAGTTGATGGTCTCCGGCTTCTTGACCTCGCCGTGGGACCAGGTCCGGATGTCGTCCGCGGTGGCGAGGCCGATCCGCAGCTCGTCGAAGAAGTTGACGTCGAGCACTTTTTCGTCAATCCCTCTTTCGGGGTTGTGCCCTCCGCGTCAGCGGAAAACGGGCTCTGTATCAGTGGTCTGTACGGTCCCGGGGACGGCCGGGGCTCCCTCGCGAGAGCCCCGGCCGGGCCCGTCAGACCTCTTCGACGCTGCTCGGCTCGCGCCGGGACAGGTCGATACCGAGCTCCTCCGCAGCGCGGAAGACGTCCTCGTCCGTGTCGCGCATCTCGATGGACATGCCGTCCGAGGACAGCACCTCCACGTTGAGGCAGAGCGACTGCATTTCCTTGATGAGCACCTTGAAGGACTCGGGAATGCCGGGCTCGGGGATGTTCTCGCCCTTGACGATGGCCTCGTAGACCTTCACGCGGCCGGTCACGTCGTCGGACTTGATCGTCAGCAGCTCCTGGAGCGCGTAGGCGGCGCCGTACGCCTCCAGCGCCCATACCTCCATCTCACCGAATCGCTGGCCACCGAACTGGGCCTTACCACCCAGCGGCTGCTGGGTGATCATCGAGTACGGACCGGTCGACCGGGCGTGGAGCTTGTCGTCGACCAGGTGGTGGAGCTTGAGGATGTACATGTACCCGACGGAGATCGGGTCCGGGAACGGCTCGCCGGAGCGGCCGTCGAACAGACGCGCCTTACCGGTCGGGAGCACCATGCGCTCGCCGTCACGGTTCGGGATGGTGTGCTGCAGCAGGCCGGCCAGCTCGTCCTCGCGGGCACCGTCGAAGACCGGGGTCGCGACGTTGGTGCCGGGCGCGACGTCGTCGGCGCCGATGGCCTGCAGACGCTGGGCCCACTCCTCGCTCAGGCCGGAGACGTCCCAGCCGCGGCTGGCGAGCCAGCCGAGGTGGATCTCCAGGACCTGTCCCGGGTTCATTCGGGACGGGACACCCAGCGGGTTGAGGATGATGTCGACCGGGGTGCCGTCCTCCAGGAACGGCATGTCCTCGATCGGCAGGATCTTCGAGATGACGCCCTTGTTGCCGTGACGGCCGGCGAGCTTGTCACCGTCGGTGATCTTGCGCTTCTGGGCGACGTAGACGCGGACCAGCTGGTTCACGCCCGGGGGAAGCTCGTCGCCCTCCTCGCGGTCGAAGACGCGCACGCCGATGACCTTGCCGGTCTCGCCGTGCGGCACCTTCAGCGAGGTGTCACGGACCTCACGGGCCTTCTCACCGAAGATCGCGCGGAGCAGGCGCTCCTCCGGGGTCAGCTCGGTCTCACCCTTGGGCGTGACCTTGCCGACCAGGATGTCGCCGGCGACGACCTCGGCACCGATACGGATGATGCCGCGCTCGTCGAGGTCGGCGAGGACCTCCTCGGAGACGTTCGGGATGTCCCGGGTGATCTCCTCGGGGCCGAGCTTGGTGTCACGGGCGTCGACCTCGTGCTCCTCGATGTGGATCGAGGAGAGGACGTCGTCCTGCACGAGGCGCTGCGACAGGATGATCGCGTCCTCGTAGTTGTGACCCTCCCACGGCATGAACGCCACGAGCAGGTTCTTGCCGAGCGCCATCTCGCCGTTCTCCGTGGCGGGACCGTCGGCGAGGACCTGGCCCTCGATGACACGGTCGCCTTCGGAGACGATGACCTTCTGGTTGACCGAGGTGCCCTGGTTGGAGCGGGAGAACTTCGCGACGCGGTACGTGGTGTACGTGCCGTCGTCGTTCGCGACGGTGACGTAGTCGGCCGAGACCTCCTGGATCACACCGTCCTTCTCGGCCTTGATGACGTCGCCGGCGTCGGTGGCACAGCGGTACTCCATGCCGGTGCCGACGAGCGGGGCCTCCGCCTTGATGAGCGGAACGGCCTGGCGCATCATGTTCGCGCCCATGAGGGCACGGTTGGCGTCGTCGTGCTCGAGGAAGGGGATCATGGCGGTCGCGACCGACACCATCTGGCGCGGCGAGACGTCCATGTAGTCGACCTCGGCCGGCGGGACGTAGTCGACCTCGCCGCCACGACGACGGACGAGAATGCGGGACTCGGTGAAGCGCAGGTCCTCGGAGAGGGTCGCGTTCGCCTGGGCGATGACGAAGCGGTCCTCCTCGTCGGCGGTCAGGTAGTCGACCTCGTCGGTGACCTGGCCCTCGACGACCTTGCGGTACGGCGTCTCGACGAAGCCGAACGCGTTGACGCGGCCGTAGGAGGCGAGCGAGCCGATCAGACCGATGTTCGGGCCTTCAGGGGTCTCGATCGGGCACATGCGGCCGTAGTGCGAGGGGTGCACGTCACGGACCTCGAAGCCGGCCCGCTCACGGGAGAGACCACCCGGGCCAAGAGCCGACAGACGGCGCTTGTGGGTGAGACCCGACAGCGGGTTGTTCTGGTCCATGAACTGCGACAGCTGGCTGGTGCCGAAGAACTCCTTGATGGAGGCGACGACCGGCCGGATGTTGATCAGGGTCTGCGGCGTGATCGCCTCGACGTCCTGCGTGGTCATGCGCTCGCGCACGACGCGCTCCATACGAGCCAGACCCGTACGGACCTGGTTCTGGATGAGCTCGCCGACGTTGCGCAGACGACGGTTGCCGAAGTGGTCGATGTCGTCGGTCTCGACGACGATCTGCGTGCCGTTCTCGCCGACCGTCTCGGTCTCGCCGGCGTGCAGCTTGACCAGGTACTTGATGGTGGCGATGACGTCGTCGGTGGTCAGGACACCGGCGTCCAGCGGCTCATCGGCGCCGAGCTTCTTGTTCACCTTGTAGCGGCCGACCTTCGCGAGGTCGTAGCGCTTGGGGTTGAAGTAGAGGTTCTCGAGCAGCGTCTGAGCGGCCTCACGCGTCGGCGGCTCGCCCGGGCGCAGCTTGCGGTAGATGTCGAGCAGCGCGTCGTCCTGGCCCTGGGTGTGGTCCTTCTCCAGGGTGGCGCGCATGGACTCGTACTCGCCGAACTCCTCGAGGATCTGCTCGGTCGTCCAGCCGAGCGCCTTGAGCAGGACGGTGACGGACTGCTTGCGCTTGCGGTCGATGCGGACACCGACCATGTCGCGCTTGTCGATCTCCATCTCCAGCCAGGCCCCCCGGGAGGGGATGATCTTGGCCGTGAAGATGTCCTTGTCGGACGTCTTGTCGATGGAGGAGTCGAAGTAGACACCCGGCGAGCGCACGAGCTGCGACACGACGACACGCTCGGTGCCGTTGATGACGAAGGTGCCCTTGTTGGTCATGAGCGGGAAGTCGCCCATGAAGACCGTCTGGGACTTGATCTCGCCGGTCTCGTTGTTGGTGAACTCGGCGGTGACGAAGAGCGGGGCGGCGTACGTGAAGTCGCGCTCCTTGCACTCGTCGATCGAGTTCTTCGGAGGCTCGAAGCGGTGGTCGCGGAAGGTCAGCGACATCGACCCGGAGAAGTCCTCGATCGGCGAGATCTCCTCGAAGATCTCTTCCAGACCGGACTTGGTGGGGACGTCCTGTCCGCTTTCGAGAGCCGCCTCGACACGAGCCTTCCACGCCGCATTGCCGAGCAGCCAGTCAAAGCTCTCGGTCTGCAGCGCGAGCAGGTTCGGAACCTCGAGGGGCTCCTTGATCTTTGCAAAGGAGATGCGCAGCGGGGCAGTGCTTGCGCCGTTGTTCGTATTCGCGGTCGAGGCGTTGCGCGAGGCGGCCAAGAGGGGGTCCTTCCGAGGGCTCGGACTCACTACGCGCGTACCGGTCCCATACTGTGCACGGAGAGAAAGTCCAGGTCGGGACGGATCTTCAACCGATGCTCAGGTACGGGCATGCCCCGGGTGACGGGCAGGGGGCAGCTAACAGGCAGCGCAAAGGGTCAGTGTAGCCACTTGGCACACTGATGTCCAGTGCGGGTTTTCGAGACCCTCGAGACCCTCGTTGTTCTCATCTCCGCGAACCTCATGCGCCGTGAGGCGCACATCGATACTGCCCGTTCGGTCGTCGATCCATGCCTCGGATACGGATCGTTGTGACGACGCGTCCTGAGAATTGCGCGCTGCGTGCGGTTCGTCAAGGCCCCTGCCCCTGAGCTGCTGCTCCGGGATCATCACAGGCCGCTGTGAGCGCACGGCGAAGATCACCATACTCGCCGGGACGGCAAGAGCAAGGCAGCCGTCCCGCGCATGCCGAAGGGCGACCACCCGGTTGGGTGATCGCCCTTCAGTGTGCGTGCGTTACACGCGAGGAGTCAGAAGACTCGCAAGGTCACTTGACCTCGACGGAGGCGCCGGCGGCCTTGAGGGACTCGGCAGCCTTCTCCGCGGCCTCCTTTGCGACCTTCTCGAGGACCGGCTTCGGGGTGCCGTCGACGAGGTCCTTGGCCTCCTTCAGGCCCAGGGAGGTCAGCTCACGCACGACCTTGATGACCTGGATCTTCTTGTCGCCGGCGCCGGTGAGGATGACGTCGAACTCGTCCTTCTCCTCGACGGCCTCGACCGGGGCGCCGGGGGCACCCGGGGCGACGGCGGCGACGGCCGCAGCGGCGGTGACGTCGAACTTCTCCTCGAACGCCTTCACGAACTCGGAGAGCTCGATGAGGGTCATCTCCTCGAACTGCGCGAGCAGGTCTTCCTGAGACAGCTTCGCCATGATGGCGGTCCTTCCACTAATTCGGCTGGTGCCGATGTACATGTGAGGCGGGCGTACGTTCGGCCCGCTGCGATCCGTGCCTGGACGGCGCGGATCAATGCGCGAGCCGAATTACTCGGCACCGCCCTGCTCGGCGAGCTTGACGCGAAGCGCCTCCGCGGTGCGGACGAACTTCGACGGCAGCGCCTGGAAGAGCGAGGCAGCCTGGGACTGCTTGCCCTTGAACGCGCCGGCCAGCTTGCTGAGCAGAACCTCGCGGGACTCGAGGTCCGCAAGCTTCTTGATCTCATCGGCGGACAGCGCCTTGCCATCAAGGACACCGCCCTTGATGATCAGGTTCGGGTTGTCCTTGGCGAAGTCACGAAGACCCTTCGCCGACTCCACCGGGTCACCGGTGATGAAGGCAACCGCCGTCGGACCGTTGAACTGGTCGTCGAGCGAGTTGATCCCGGCCTCGTTGGCCGCAATCTTGGTCAGCGTGTTCTTCACCACGGCGTACTGGGCGTTCTCACCGAGCGAACGGCGCAGCTGCTTGAGCTGGGCCACGGTGAGACCCCGGTACTCGGTCAGCACGGCGGCGTTCGAGCTGCGGAACTGCTCCGCGAGCTCGGCTACCGCGGCAGCCTTGTCGGGCCTTGCCATAGAGCGTCGGCCTCCTTCCGGGTGATGAGGACCGCTCAGAAGGGGCTGAACAAAACGAAACGCCCCGGCGCAGGCGCACGGGGCGTAGCTCGACCTGAACGGAATCCGTTCGGGGAGCTTTCCACTGTCACCTGCGCGGGTCGTCCGCTGCTGAGCGGATCCTTCGGCCACCGGACCCTCGGAAGGAGAGCACGGCAACGACCAGCGGTCTTTGGCTTCTGTGGAAGAGTACGGGAACGGATCGCCGCGAGGCAAATCGGGTCATCGCCGCCCACGAGGGCGACGGCCCTGCGCCTGGGAGCCGTCGCCGGTCGCCCGAGGCCCTTGCGGGCCCCGAAGGTCCTTGCCGGTCTGGAAGGCGTGTACGCCCGCTCAGCGCCCCGTGAGGGGCGGCCGGAGGCCCGCCGGTGAAAGAGCCGGCCCCCGCCGCTCCGAGGAGCGACGGGGGCCGGCTTCGTACGCGAGACCCGCGACTGCCGTCAGATTCAGACGGCGGCCGGGTCCTCCTCGACGAGGAGGTTGCGGGTGCGGTTCGGGTCCAGCGGGATGCCGGGGCCCATGGTGGTGGTCAGGGTCGCCTTCTTGATGTAGCGGCCCTTCGCGGCGGACGGCTTCAGACGGAGGATCTCCTCCAGAGCCGCGGCGTAGTTCTCGACCAGCTTCGTCTCGTCGAAGGAGACCTTGCCGATGATGAAGTGCAGGTTCGAGTGCTTGTCGACGCGGAACTCGATCTTGCCGCCCTTGATCTCGTTGACGGCCTTGGCGACGTCCATCGTGACGGTGCCGGTCTTCGGGTTCGGCATCAGACCACGCGGACCGAGCACGCGGCCGAGGCGGCCGACCTTGCCCATGAGGTCCGGGGTGGCGACAACAGCGTCGAACTCGTTCAGGCGCTGGCCCTTGGAGATCTCGTCGATGAGCTCGTCGGAGCCGACGATGTCGGCGCCCGCGGCACGCGCGGCCTCGGCACGGTCACCGGTCGCGAAGACCAGGACCCGGGCGGTCTTACCGGTGCCGTGCGGAAGGTTCACGGTGCCACGGACCATCTGGTCGGCCTTGCGCGGGTCAACGCCCAGACGGAAGGCGACCTCGACAGTGCCGTCGAACTTGGTGGCGGCGGTGTCCTTGGCGAGACGGACGGCCTCGAGCGGGGCGTAGTTGCGCTCCCGGTCGATCTTGGCGTCCGCAGCGCGGAGAGTCTTGCTGCGCTTCACTTCTGCTCCTGATGTGTTGAGCGTGGAGTCGTGGTGCGGGCCAGCGCTTGGCCCTACCACTGAGGTCAGACGGGGACTGTCAGCCCTCGACCGTGATGCCCATGGAACGGGCGGTGCCGGCGATGATCTTCTCGGCGGCGTCCAGGTCGTTGGCGTTCAGGTCGGGCATCTTGGTGGTGGCGATGTCACGGACCTGGTCGCGCGTCAGCTTGGCGACCTTGGTCTTGTGCGGCTCGCCGGAGCCCTTGTCCACACCCGCGGCCTTGAGGATCAGCTTGGCGGCCGGCGGAGTCTTGGTGACGAAGGTGAAGGAACGGTCCTCGTAGACCGTGATCTCCACCGGCACGACCATGCCACGCTGCGACTCGGTCGCGGCGTTGTAGGCCTTGCAGAACTCCATGATGTTGACGCCGTGCTGACCCAGGGCGGGGCCGACCGGCGGAGCCGGGTTGGCCGCACCGGCCTGGATCTGGAGCTTGATAAGCCCCGTGACCTTCTTCTTCTTGGGAGGCATTGCTCTCTCCGGGTCCTAGTGAGAGTTTTCAGCACTCCAACCGATCATCCGGATGGAGGCATACCGCACAACGATAACGGGTATCCATGCGCGGCCAAAAACCGAGCAGGTCAGACAGCCTGCGAGAGGCGGTCTGACCTGTTCGGAAGCGCTGCGTCCAGAAAAGTGTCAGTTCTTCTGGATCTGGTCGAAGCTCAGCTCGACCGGGGTCTCGCGACCGAAGATCTCGACGAGGCCCTTGACCTTCTTCGAGTCGGCGTTGATCTCGTTGATCGTCGCCTGCAGCGTCGCGAACGGGCCGTCGGTGACGGTGACCGAGTCGCCGACCTCGAAGTCCAGCACCTGGACCTCGACCTTGCGGGCGGGGGCCGGCTTGCCCTCGGCCTCGGCGGCCTCGCGGGCGGCCTTCTCCTCGGCCTCCGGGGCGAGCATCTTGACGATCTCGTCCAGGGTCAGCGGGTACGGGTCGTAGGCGTTGCCCACGAAGCCGGTGACACCGGGGGTGTTGCGCACGACGCCCCAGGACTCGTTCGTCAGGTCCATGCGGACGAGCACGTAGCCGGGCAGCTTGTTCTGCCGGACGTTCTTGCGCTCGCCGTTCTTGATCTGGACGATCTCTTCCTCGGGGACCTCGGCCTGGTAGATGAAGTCCTCGACGTTCAGCGAGACGGCGCGCTGCTCCAGGTTGGCCTTCACGCGCTTCTCGTAGCCCGCGTAGGTGTGGATCACGTACCACTCGCCGGGCAGGCCGCGGAGCTCGTCGCGCAGAGCGGCGATCGGGTCGGCGGGAGCCTCCGGCTCGGCCTCGGCCTCTTCGGCGTCCTCGGTCTCGTCGTCGGTCGCGACCTCGTCCGCAGCCTCGGCGCCGGTCTCGTCCTCCACGTGCAGCGCGGCGTCCTCGGCTGGCTCGCCGGCGGCGGCGTCGTCGGCAGCTTCGGCCTGGTCCGGCTCCACACCGTCTGCCGCCTCGACGATGTCGAGCTCGTCCTCGACGGACTCGAAGCTCTCGCCGGACGTGGCGGAGTCGTTCAGGTTCGGGTCAGACACGGTGGCTGCTTCTTCCTGGATACAGATGGGGTGGAACAATGCGAAAGGGGCGCCGTGTCCGGCGCCCTCCGCAGGATCAGCCGAAGACGTACTTGACTGCTTCCTGGAAGCCCAAGTCAATCACGGTCACGAGGCCGATCATGATGACGACGAAGACGATCACCACAGTGGTGTAGGTCGTCAGCTGGTTGCGCGTCGGCCAGACGACCTTGCGCAGTTCAGCGATGATCTGGCGATAGAAAAGCCCGAGACGGCCCAGCGGGCCCTTCTTGCCGCGCTTTCCGCCCTTGCGGGACTTCTTCTTCGACTCCGGCGACTCGTCCTCGGCATCAGGCATGTCGATGGAGCCCACGGCGTCCGTCACGATCTCTCACCTGATTCCGGGTCGTGGCCGTGCCGCGCCCGGTGGAGCCGCACGGCGGTGCATAGATGTACGTACATGCGCACACAGCCTGGCGAAGGTGTGTGTAGCAGGGCCGGAGGGACTTGAACCCCCAACCGCTGGTTTTGGAGACCAGTGCTCTACCAATTGAGCTACGACCCTTTGTGGTTCCCCCAACCTACCGCATCCGGCCGGGTGCACTAAGTGCCCGGTGCGGATGTGGCTGGTGAAGGCCAACGACCAGTGAGTGTACGTGCTCCCAGGCCCGGCGTCGAACACGATGTCCTCGGGTCCACTTCTGACCGCTGTTGTCCGCTCCGCGAAACCTGTGTGCCGGCTCCGTTTGCCGTCTGGGAGCATGGGCGGCATGAGCGCTGCAACCCCTCCCACCGAGCGCCGGGTCTCCGCCCGCATCGGCGCGATCTCCGAGTCCGCGACCCTCGCCGTCGACGCCAAGGCCAAGGCCCTCAAGGCCGCCGGGCGTCCGGTGATCGGCTTCGGCGCGGGTGAGCCCGACTTCCCGACGCCTGACTACATCGTCGAGGCCGCCGTCGAGGCCTGCCGCAACCCGAAGTACCACCGCTACACACCGGCCGGCGGTCTTCCCGAGCTGAAGAAGGCCATCGCCGAGAAGACGCTGCGCGACTCCGGCTACGAGGTCGACCCCGCCCAGATCCTGGTGACCAACGGCGGCAAGCAGGCCATCTACGAGGCGTTCGCCGCGATCCTCGACCCGGGCGACGAGGTCATCGTCCCGGCTCCGTACTGGACGACGTACCCCGAGTCGATCCGCCTCGCGGGCGGTGTCCCGGTCGAGGTCGTCGCCGACGAGACCACGGGCTACCGCGTCTCGGTCGAGCAGCTCGAGGCCGCGCGTACGGAGAAGACCAAGGTCGTCCTCTTCGTCTCGCCGTCCAACCCCACCGGTGCCGTCTACAGCGAGGCCGACGCCCGCGCGATCGGCGAGTGGACCGCGGAGCACGGCCTGTGGGTGCTGACCGACGAGATCTACGAGCACCTGGTCTACGGGGACGCGACGTTCACCTCGCTGCCCCAGCTCGTGCCGGCGCTGCGCGAGAAGTGCATCGTCGTCAACGGCGTGGCCAAGACGTACGCCATGACCGGTTGGCGCGTCGGGTGGATCGTCGGTCCGAAGGACGTCGTCAAGGCCGCGACCAACCTGCAGTCGCACGCCACGTCGAACGTCTCCAACGTGGCCCAGGTGGCCGCCCTCGCCGCCGTCTCCGGTGACCTGGACGCCGTCGCGGAGATGCGCAAGGCCTTCGACCGTCGCCGCCAGACCATCGTGCGGATGCTCAACGAGATCGACGGCGTGGTCTGCCCGACCCCCGAGGGCGCGTTCTACGCGTACCCGTCGGTCAAGGGTCTGCTGGGCAAGGAGATCCGGGGGCGGCGTCCGCAGACCTCGGTTGAGCTCGCTGCCCTGATCCTCGACGAGGTCGAGGTCGCCGTGGTCCCGGGTGAGGCCTTCGGCACCCCCGGCTACCTGCGTCTTTCGTACGCGCTGGGCGACGAGGACCTGGTCGAGGGCGTGTCCCGGATCCAGAAGCTGCTGGCCGAGGCCCGCGACTGACGCGTTCTTCGTGCGCACGGGCTCCCGGCTCCGGCCGGGAGCCCGTTTCTGCGTTCGAGCAAGAACCCGATCGGGGAAAAGGGCTGCCCAGGACGTGTTCCGTGCGGCAGGATCCCCGAATGGAGCACGTACGAGACGTCAGCCTGCTGCCCAAGGCCCATCTGCACCTGCACTTCACCGGGTCGATGCGGCCAGCCACCCTTCTCGAACTCGCCGACAAGTACGGCGTGCACCTGCCCGAGGCGCTGACCGGCGGCGAGCCGCCCAAGCTGCGGGCCACCGACGAGCGGGGCTGGTTCCGCTTCCAGCGGCTGTACGACATGGCCCGCTCGTGCCTGCGCGAACCGGAGGACATCCAGCGCCTGGTGCGCGAGGCGGCCGAGGAGGACATCAGGGACGGCTCGGGCTGGCTGGAGATCCAGGTCGACCCGACCTCGTACGCGCCCCGGCTGGGCGGGCTGATCCCCGCCCTGGAGGTCATCCTCGACGCGGTGGACACCGCGTCGCGCGAGACCGGTCTGGGGATGCGGGTCCTGGTCGCGGCGAACCGGATGAAGCACCCGCTGGACGCCCGCACCCTCGCGCGGCTCGCCGTGCGCTACGCGGACCGGGGCATCGTCGGCTTCGGCCTGTCGAACGACGAGCGCCGGGGCCTGGCCCGCGACTTCGACCGGGCCTTCGCCATCGCCCGCGAGGGCGGCCTGCTGGCGGCCCCGCACGGCGGCGAGCTGACGGGCCCGGCGTCCGTGCGCGACTGCCTCGACGACCTGCACGCGGCCCGCATCGGTCACGGCGTGCGCGCCGCGGAGGACCCGCGACTGCTGCGCAAACTGGCCGAGCGCCAGGTGACCTGCGAGGTGTGCCCGGCGTCGAACGTGGCGCTGGGCGTGTACGAGAAGCCGGAGGACGTGCCGCTGCGGACGCTGTACGAGGCCGGGGTCCCGATGGCGCTGGGCGCGGACGACCCGCTGCTGTTCGGCTCCCGGCTGGCGGCGCAGTACGAGTTCGCCCGCCGCCATCACGGCTTCACTGACGAAGAGCTCGCGGAACTGGCCCGCCAGTCGGTGCGCGGCTCGGCGGCGCCGGCGGAGGTCAAGGAGAAGCTGCTGGCCGGGGTCGACGACTGGCTCGGCGGCCCGGGGACCTGAAGCGGCGGTAGGGCCGGTACGCCGGGAAGCCCCGCGGCCACCGCGCGGGGCGAAGGGCGGCGGTCATCGGCCCGGCGTGGCGCTCAACGGGGACCGTCCGCGACGGAGATTCCGCGCAGCAGCGTGCGCGCGAGACCCGCGGCGAACTCGTCCAGCGGCTGCGGGGGCCTGCGGTCGGCGGTGGCCTCATAGGCGAACGCCCGCTGGGCGCAGGCGCCGAGGAGAAGTGACGCGGCCGCGTACGTGTCGGCGTCGGGGCTGATGCGGCCCGCCTGCTGCTCGGTCCGCAGGTAGGCGGCGAGGCTTTCGATCGGCTTGTGCGGGCCGGTGCGCATCTCGCGCATGGCCTCTTCGTGGCGGCGCTTGAGCTGAGGCTCGGCGTACAGCGAGGCGGCCATGGGGAAGGTCTGCTCGTAGAAGAGGGCCGCGTGGCGGGCGATGTCGGTCAGGTTCTCCTCGACGCCCGCCCGGCCAGGGTCCACGATCAGGGTGCTCAGCAGGGCGCCGAGCTTCGGCAACCGTTCGTTGAGCACGGTCACGAAGAGCTCCTCCTTGCTGGAGAAGTGCTTGTAGAGCGCCGCTTCGGAGCAGCCCGCGGCCTTGGCGATCTCCTTGGTGGTCGCGCGCGCCAGGCCGAGGGACAGCATCAGCTCACGCGCGGCGTCGACGATGCGGACGCGGGTCGGCTTCTGCTCCATGCGTGCTCCTACCGGCTTGACGAGTGGGTGAGTATTCACTCACCCTCGTGGTGAGTGAATACTCACCACCCCGAGGAGGGTATGCACGATGAGGCTCACGGTTTTCGGCGCCACCGGTGGAATCGGCCAGGAGATCGTCCGGCAGGCCCTCTCCGCGGGACATCACGTCACTGCCGTGGTGCGCGATCCGGCCCGCTTCACCGTGCCCGGTGACGGCCTCGACGTCTTCCGCGCCGATCTCCGGGACCCGCAGGCGCTGCGCCCAGCCGTCGCCGGGCGGGACGCGGTCCTGTCCGGGCTCGGCGCCCGCAGGAAGACCGACGCCGGCGTCGCCGCCCGGCTGACCCGGTCGGTGCTGGCGGCGATGGAGGCCGAACGCACCCGGCGGCTGCTGGTGGTCAGCGCGGCCCCGCTGGGCACGCCCGCGGAGCGGGAGCCGCTGCTGGACCGCGCCATGATGTCCGTGGTCGGCTCGGTCCTGAAGGACATCTACGCGGACCTGCGGGTGATGGAGGACGAGCTGGCGCGCAGCGCCACGGACTGGACGGCCGTCCGGCCGCCCCGGCTGCTCGACAAGCCTCTGACCGGCCGCTATCGCACGGTCGTCGGCGGCAATCCGCGCAGTGCCCGGACGATCGGCCGCGCGGACGTGGCCCACGCGATGCTCGCGATGACCGACGATCTCGCGACGGTGGGACAGGGCGTCGGCGTCGCCTACTGACGGCTCGGGCCGGCACGGACGTCCGGCCGACGCATCACGTACCGACCGCTCGGGCCCGACGCGTCACAGACCGACGGCTCCGGCCCGACGCATCACGTACCGACGGCTCCGGCCGTCACAACCGACGGCTCTCACCCGCCTCGCGCCGACGGCTCGGGCGACGGGCGTCAGAGGCTGACGCCGACCGTCACCGGCTCGTTGACGAGGGTCACGCCGAAGGCGTCCCGCACCCCGGCCACCACTTCGCGGGCCAGCGCCAGCAGGTCCTCGGTGGTGGCCTCGCCCCGGTTGGTGAGCGCGAGGGCGTGCTTGGTGGAGATCCGGGCCGGGCCGGAGCCGTAGCCCTTGGTGAAACCCGCCCGGTCGATCAGCCAGGCGGCGGAGGTCTTGGTGCGGCCGTCCCCCGCGGGGTAGGCGGGCGGGGCGACACCGTCGCCGAGCCGGTCGCGCACGCGGCCGAGGAACGTCTCGTACTCGGCCGCGGTGAGGATCGGGTTGGTGAAGAACGACCCGGCCGACCAGGTGTCGTGGTCCTCGGGGTCCAGGACCATGCCCTTGCCGGCGCGCAGCCGCAGCACCGTCTCCCGCGCGTCGGCGGCCGGGACCCGGGCGCCGACCTCGACGCCGAGGGCCTTGGCGGTCTCCGCGTACTTCACGGGGGCGGACAGGCCGCCCGCGTCCTCCAGCTCGAACCGCACGCGCAGCACGACGTAGCGCTCGGGGTGCTGCTTGAAGCGGCTGTGCCGGTAGGAGAAGGCGCACTCCTCGTTCGACAGCGTCACGGTCTCGCCCGTGGTGCGGTCGTAGGCGACGACCTCGGTGATCGTGCCGGAGACCTCCTGGCCGTACGCACCGACGTTCTGGATCGGGGTGGCACCCGCGGAGCCGGGGATTCCGGCCAGGCACTCGACGCCTGCCAGGCCCGCTTCGACGGTGCGGGCCACGGCGTCGGTCCAGACCTCGCCCGCGGCGAGCTCCAGCCGTGTCCCGTCGAGCGCGAAGCCGCGGGTGGCAATGCGCAGGGCGGTGCCGTCGAAGCCCTTGTCGCCGATGACCAGGTTGCTTCCGCCGCCGATGATCAGCAGCGGGGTGCCGGCGTCGTCCGCCTCGCGGACGGCGGCGATCACCTCGTCGTCGGTGGTGGCCACCACGAGACGCGTCGCGGGGCCGCCGAGGCGGAAGGTGGTCAGGGGGGCGAGGGGGGCGTCGTGAAGTTCCTGCACGGGGACAAGGGTACGGTCCGCGGCCGCGCCGTTCGGGCGGGGCCGCGGACCGGGGCCGTTCGGGCGGATCGCGGTCAGACGGCGATCCGCTCGGGCTCGGCGGCGGCGGTGCTCCGCACCGGGCCGTCGTCCTCGGGCTCGTCGGGCGTGGTCCGGCCGCCCGGGATCACCAGGGCGACCAGGGCGGCGACGGCCACCACGGCCGCGCCGCTCCACAGCGCGGGCACGGTGCCGTCGGTGAACGCCTCTGCCGACTCGTACCCTCCATGAGCTGCGAAAACCGCGCCGAGTACGGCGATGCCGAGAGCGCCGCCGACCTCGCGCAGGGCGTTGTTCGCTCCCGAGGCGATGCCCTGTTCCGAGGGCAGGACGCTGGACATCACGACGCTGGCGGCGGGGGCGAAGTACAGGGCCATGCCGACGCCGCCGAGGATCAGCGCGGGCAGCTGGGCCGCATAGGACACCCCGGGCTCGATGACCAGGGCGAACAGGCCGAGGCCGACCGCCTGGAGCGCGAGTCCGGCGGCGACGACCGGACGGCCGCCGATCCGGTCGGAGAGGTAGCCGGCGACGGGAGCGACGAGCAGCGGCATCCCGGTCCAGGGCAGCATCCGCAGGCCAGCCTCGGTGGGCGAGTAGCCGGCGACACCCTGCAGGAACTGGCTGAGCAGGAAGATCGAGCCGAACATGCCGAGGAACATGAGCAGGCTCGCGATGTTGATCCCGAAGAAGGCACGGTTGCGGAACAGCCGCATCGGCAGCATCGGCTTCGCGGCGACGTGGCCGTGCCACACGAAGGAGACCAGCAGCACGGTGCCCGCGATCAGGGCGAACAGGACGCGGGTGCTGGTCCAGCCGTGCGCGTTCCCGTTGACGAGACCGTAGACGACGCCGAAGAGGCCGCCGCTGACGAGCAGCGTGCCGGGGACGTCCAGACGGGCGTCGGGGGCGTACGACTCGGCGAGGCGCAGGCGGGCGAGGGGCAGCAGGGCGAGGCCGATCGGCACGTTCAGCCAGAAGATCCACTGCCAGGACAGGTGCTCGGTGAGACTGCCGCCGATCAGCGGCCCGCTGGCGACGGCGAGGCCCGTGACGGCGCTGAAGATCCCGAGCGCCGCGCCCCGGCGCGCGGCGGGTACGGCGGCGGTGAGCAGCGTCAGCGTGAGCGGCATCATGATCGCGGCCCCCACGCCCTGGACCGCGCGGGCGGCGACGAGGGCGTCGATCCCCGAGGCGAGCGCGGCAGCGGCGGAGGCGCCGGTGAAGATCGTCAGGCCGGCGACGAAGAGCCTGCGCCGTCCGAAGCGGTCACCGAGGGCCGCTCCCAGCATCAGGAGGACGGCGAAGGTCAGCGTGTACGCGTTCACCGTCCATTCCAGGTCCTCGAGCGCGCCGCCGAGGTCCTCCCGTATGGAGGGGAGTGCGGTGGTGACGACGAGATTGTCGAGGGCCGCCATGAAGCCGGCGACGCTGGTGATCACGAGGGCCCAGGCGGCGCTGCCGCGAGGCGCTTGCTGGTTCTGGTTCACTGCTCCCCCAGAGGGTTAGTGATCAATGACTAACTTTTGCGGGCAGAGAAGAGCGCCGGTCGCGCTCGTGCCGGATCACTCCCCGGCGGGACGTGCGGCGAGGTAGAAGCCGGACCAGATGCGGTGACCGGCGGGGAAACCCATGGACACCAGGACGTTGATCAGCATCCCGTAGGCCAGGAACGTGGTCGTCTCGTTCACGTCCGCGCCGAGGTGCAGGTGGACCGCGTCCCACAACTCCAGCCACCCCGCCCGCACCTGTTCGCCGAACGCATGGTCGCCGGCGGCCTCGGCCGCCGCCACCGCGACGTACGTCTGCATCTGCATCAGCAGTTTGTCGGGGTCGTCCGCGATCAGGCGCTGGTAGGCGGTCGCCATCGCACTCAGGGCCTCCTCCCCGGCGAGGCCCTCGGCAGCCTCGTCGAACACCCGGCGCGTGTCGGCCAGGCACCGCGCGGAGGCGGCGAGGAAGATGGCCTGCTTGTTCGGGAAGAGGCGGAACAGGTACGGCTGGGAGACGCCGACCCGCTTGGCGATGACCTCCGTCGACGTCCCCTGGTAACCGGCGCGGGCGAACTCGGTGATCGCCGCACGCACGACGCTCTCGCGCCGCTCCTCCGCACTCATCCTGACCATGCGACTAAGTTAGTGACCAATTACTAATCTCGTCAACTCTCGACGAGGGAACGCGTAAGGGGCGCCCACAGGGAGAAGCGCCCCTTACGCGTGCGCACCGCTCAGGCGAGCTGGACCACCGCGCGGGACATGCCCAGCACCTTCTGTCCGCCGCTCGTGGCCGTGAGGTCCACCCGCACCCGCTTGTCGTCCAGGAGCGCGGCGACCTTGCCGGTGACCTCGATGACCGCACCCTTGTCGTCGTTCGGCACGACGACCGGCTTGGTGAAGCGGACGCCGTACTCGATCACCGCGCCCGGGTCGCCCAGCCAGTCCGTCACGACGCGGGCCGCCTCGGCCATCGTGAACATGCCGTGCGCGATCACGTCCGGCAGGCCGACCTCGACGGCGAACTTCTCGTTCCAGTGGATCGGGTTGAAGTCGCCGGAGGCGCCCGCGTACTGAACGAGCGTGGCACGCGTCACGGGAAAGCTCTGCGCCGGCAGCTCGGTGCCGACCTCGACGTCCGCGTAAGCGATCTTCGCTGCCATCACGCCTCCTCGGCGGCACGCGCCACCAGCTTGGTCCAGGCGGTCACGACGTGCTCGCCTGCCTCGTCGTGCACCTCGCCGCGGATGTCGAGCACGTCGTTGCCCGCGAGGGACTTGATCGACTCGATGGTCGAAGTGACCGCCAGCCGGTCCCCCGCCCGCACCGGGCGCCGGTAGGCGAACTTCTGGTCACCGTGCACCACCCGGCTGTAGTCCAGCCCGAGCTGCGGGTCCTGCACGACCTCGCCCGCCGCCTTGAACGTGATGGCGAAGACGAAGGTCGGCGGGGCGATCACATCAGGGTGACCGAGCGCGACGGCCGCCTCCCGGTCGGTGTACGCGGGATTCGCGTCACCCACCGCCTCGGCGAACTCACGGATCTTCTCCCGGCCCACCTCGTACGGCGCTGTGGGCGGATACGTCCGCCCGACGAACGACTGGTCGAGCGCCATGGACTGGCTCCCTCCTGCTTGACCCCCGGTGGGGGCGGATCCCAGAGTGTGCGGACCGGCCCCGAGGCGGGACCTGTCCTGGACTGACGGCGAGAAACGACACGAGGCCGCCCCCCAAGGGGGGCGGCCTCGTATACGAGCCTGATTCAGCGCGTTTCGCGGTGCGCCGTGTGCGAGTTGCAGCGCGGGCAGTGCTTCTTCATCTCAAGACGGTCCGGGTTGTTGCGCCGGTTCTTCTTGGTGATGTAGTTCCGCTCCTTGCACTCCACGCAGGCCAGCGTGATCTTCGGGCGGACGTCGGTGGCAGCCACGTGAGTGCTCCTTGACGGACGGATGGACGGATGAACGCAGAAAAGAGTAGCCGATCGAAGGACCGACCCCACAATCGGCTACTGTGTGTAGCGGTGACCGGACTTGAACCGGTGACACAGCGATTATGAGCCGCTTGCTCTACCGACTGAGCTACACCGCTTTGACACGGAGCCCCCTCACCCGAAGGTGAGGGTTACCGCACCAGAGCCCCAATACGGAATCGAACCGTAGACCTTCTCCTTACCATGGAGACGCTCTGCCGACTGAGCTATTGGGGCGAGCGATGAAGACATTACACGGTCGCCCGCCGATCGCCCAAATCCGTTTCCCGGCCCTCTGTCCGGCCTGTGCCGGGCGGCTCCCTGCGTCCGGCACTCCCGCCCCAGGTGTCCCCCGGAGCCCCACGCGTCACCCCACGGCCACGGCCCCGTTGTCCGGCTTTCCCCCCGGGCGCACCCGACGTCACGTACGCCACGTGCGACCCCACCGGTACGACTATTGCGCTCCTCCTCGAAGGCCATGACGAGCCGCCCTAGGCTCGTCTCACGCTGCGTGATCCTCTCCGGTTCCTCCGGCCCTCCGAACCTTCCGGACGGCCGGTTTCCACCGGTCCTACACCCCGAGCCCGACCGCCCCCACAGGAGCGCGATGCCCGACAGCCAGCCGCCGCCCCCCGGCGGCGCGACCGCGGACTCCGCAGCGCTGCTGCTCTGCGGCGCGCGGCTGACCGACGGCCGCACCGTCGACGTACGGCTCGGCGGCGGCCGCATCGAGGCGGTCGGCACCGCCGGCAGCCTGCCCTCGCTCGCCGCACGGCTCGATCTGACCGGCTTCCTGCTGCTGCCCGCTCCCGCCGAGCCGCACACCCACGGCGACACGGCGCTCAGCGCGGAGACGCCCGGCCCCGTCTCGTACGAGCCCGACGACATCCAGCGGCGCGCCACCGAGGCCGCGCTGCTGCAACTGGGACACGGGGCGACCGCGCTGCGCTCCCATGTGCGCATCGGGGACGTGCAGGGGCTCGGCGCCCTGGAGGCGGTGCTCCAGGCCCGGCGGTCGCTGCGCGGCCTCGCCGATCTGACCGCGGTGGCCGTGCCGCGGCTGCTGACGGGAGCCGCGGGCGCCGAGGGGGTGGCGCTCCTGCGCGACGCCATGAAGATGGGCGCCGGCGTGGTCGGCGGCTGCCCGGACGCCGATCCCGACCCCACCGGCTACGCGGAGACGGTCCTGGAGCTCGCCGCCGAGCACGGCTGCCCGGTCGACCTGCACACCCACGGCGACGACCCGGCCCGCCTCGCCCGGCTGGCCGCCATGGCCGGCGGCCTGCGTCCGGGAGTGACGATCGGCCCCTGCGCCGGACTCGCGAGGCTGCCGCGCGACATCGCCGCCCGCGCCGCCGACCAGCTGGCCGCCGCCGGGGTCACGGTGGTCTCCCTGCCGCAGGGCGGTTGCGCGGGCGTCGAACAGCGGGGCAACGCGCCCGTGCGGCTGCTGCGGGCCGCCGGCGTGACGGTCGCCGCGGGCAGCGGCGCCCTGCGCGACGTCGTCGCCAACCCGGTGGGCCGGGGGGACCCGCTGGAGGCGGCCTACCTGCTGGCCTCGCAGGCCGGGATGCGGCCGTCGGACGCGTACGACCGCGTGGCCGGCACCGCGCGCGAGGTGATGGGACTGCCCGAGGTACGGGTCGAGGCGGGTTTCCCCGCGGAGCTGCTCGCCGTGCGCGGGGAACGGATCTCGGGTGTGCTGTCCCTCGCGTACAGCCGGATCGTCATCCACCGCGGTCGCGTCGTGGCACGCACCAGCGCCGTACGCGAGTACTGCGACTCGGCGGCGGCCGTCGCGCTCGAACTGCCGCGCCAGGGGCGGCCGGACGGCTGTCCCTGAGCGCCCGCCCCGTTTCGGACGTACGGTCGTAGACATGCGCATTGTCATCGCTGGTGGACACGGTCAGATCGCGCGCCGACTGGAGCGGCTGCTCTCGGCCGGCGGACACGAGGTCGCGGGCATCATCCGCAAGCGGGAACAGGGCGACGACCTCCGGGAGGCCGGAGCCGAACCGGTGCTGATGGATCTGGAGTCGGCGTCCGTCGAGGAGGTCGCCGCGGTGCTGCAGGGCGCTGACGTGGCCGTCTTCGCGGCCGGCGCGGGCCCGGGCAGCGGCGCCGAGCGCAAGGACACGGTGGACCGCGGCGCGGCGGTGCTCTTCGCCGACGCGGCGGAACGGGTGCGCGCACGGCGCTTCATCGTCGTCTCGACCATGGGCGCCGACGCCCGGCACGAGGGCGACGACGTGTTCGACGTCTACCTGCGGGCGAAGGGCGCGGCGGACGACTACGTACGCGGCAAGTCCGGCCTCGACTGGACGATCCTGCGGCCCGGCACGCTCACGAACGACGCCGGCAAAGGCCTGGTGCGGCTGGAGGCGGCCACGGGACGCGGGTCGGTGCCGCGCGACGACGTGGCGGCGGTGCTCGCCGAGATGGTGGAGACACCGGCAACGGCGGGGCTGACACTGGAACTCGTCTCCGGCTCGATCCCGGTGACGGTGGCCGTGAAGGACGTCGCGGGGAACTGAATGCGCCGCCCCCGGCCGATGAATTCCCCTCGCCCGCAAGGTCCTTGAGGTCATGAGCCCGCAGACACCCCGGATCAGCCCCGCGATCGTCGAACGCGGAGAGCAGCTCTACGCCTACATCCGCGGTTCCGTACGGATGGACGACTTCGCCGTGATCGCCGACCGCCTGCCCGAACTGATCGGCTGGCTGGACGCCGGAGGAGCCTGCTTCGCGGGCGCGCCGTTCTTCCGTTTCAACACCGTCGCCATGGACGCGGAGTCGGTGGTCGAGGCGGGCATGCCGGTCACCTCGATGCCGGAGCCGGAGGGCGACATCGGCATGGCCCTGCTGCCCGCGGGCCGCTACGCGACGGTCCGCCACCACGGCCACCCCGACCAGCTCCTCGACGTCGTGACGGCGCTGCGCGCCTGGGCGGCGCGGGAGGGCCTGGCCTGGGACATGACGGAGGTCGACGGCGTGGAGCACTGGGCGTGCCGCCTGGAGTCGTACCTGACGGATCCGCGGGTGGAGCCGGACCCGTCGAAGTGGGAGATCGAACTGGCCTTCCGCCTGGCGGACTGACGCGGAGGCGCGGGCCCGGACCGGTGGTGTCCGCGACCCCTGGTCGCGCCGATCGCGCGCTTCAGTGGCCGGTCAGCGCTCCAGGCGGCCGGTCTCGTGGGCGGCAGTCGGCGGGGCGTGTCCTCAGCGCTCGGCGCTCTCGAACAGCCAGGCCAAGTGCTGCGCCGGCACATGGCGGACGCTGTGGGGCGGACGCTGTGGGATGGTGGTCGCGTGACGCTGGAAGACCTCGTCCGGCTGCGCCGGGCCCGTGACGCGATGGACCGCGACTACGCGCAGCCGCTCGACGTTCCGGCGCTGGCGCGCGTCGCTCTGATGTCGCCGGGCCATTTCTCCCGCAGCTTCCGCGCCGCCTTCGGGGAGACGCCGTACAGCTACCTGATGACGCGCAGGATCGAGCGGGCCAAGGCCCTGCTGCGGCGCGGCGATCTGTCGGTGACGGAGGTCTGCTTCGCGGTCGGCTGCACCTCGCTCGGGTCGTTCAGCTCGCGCTTCACCGAGCTGGTCGGCGAGAGCCCGAGCGCGTACCGGGCCCGCAGCCATGACGAGGGCGCCGCCGTCCCGGCCTGCGTCGCCAAGATCCACACGCGACCGGTCAGGAATGGAGAAGCGAAAGCCGCACGCCGCCCGTAGCGTGAAACGCATGGACATCAAGCTTTCGCAGTGCTTCCTCGCCGTCGACGACCACGACAAGGCACTCGCCTTCTACCGGGACGTTCTCGGCCTGGAGGTGCGCAACGACGTCGGGTTCGAGGGCATGCGCTGGGTGACCGTCGGCTCGCCGTCGCAGCCCGATGTGGACATCGTCCTCGAACCGCCCCTCGCCGACCCGAACGCCTCGCCCGCCGACAGGCAGGCCATGGCGGAACTCCTGGCAAAAGGCCTGCTGCGCGGCGTCATCTTCCGGACCGACGACTGCGACGCCACCTTCGAGCGCATCCGCGCCGCGGGCGGCGAGGTGCTGCAGGAGCCGGTCGACCAGCCGTACGGCGTCCGCGACTGCGCCTTCCGCGATCCCTCCGGCAACATGCTGCGCTTCAGCCAGCCTCGCAAGAACTGAGTTCCGGTCCCGCGAACCGGCGTTACCCTGCGGACGAACCCCGCCCCGCGCGAGGCTTGGCGCGAAGTTGAACGACACACCCGCCGCGAACTGACGTGTGCCGGCCGCTTGTTGGTCTGGCGCGCGCCTACCGCTGATCGGTCCGCCGCCTCGGGGCAACACGCCGCGTGGCCGGAGCCCAGAGCCACCACAGGCCGAAGCGGCATGGAGCCCCTGGTTGCTGCGACGCCGAGCGCGACGCCGACGGAGGCCGCGAACGCGGCCCCGCCTAGTAGATGGAGACAGGATGAGCCGGGCCACGACGGACACGCAGTCGACTGCGCTGCCCGTTGCCGACAGCCATGATCTGATCCGCGTGCACGGCGCGCGCGAGAACAACCTCAAGGACGTCAGCATCGAGATCCCGAAGCGCCGGCTGACGGTGTTCACCGGGGTCTCCGGCTCGGGCAAGAGCTCGCTGGTGTTCGACACGATCGCCGCGGAGTCGCAGCGGCTGATCAACGAGACCTACAGCGCCTTCGTCCAGGGCTTCATGCCCACGCTGGCGCGGCCCGAGGTCGACGTCCTCGACGGGCTGACGACGGCGATCAGCGTCGACCAGCAGCGGATGGGCGGCGACCCCCGCTCCACGGTGGGCACCGCCACCGACGCCAACGCGATGCTGCGCATCCTCTTCAGCCGGCTCGGCACGCCGCACATCGGCCCGCCCAGCGCGTACTCCTTCAACACCGCCTCGGTCCGGGCGAGTGGTGCGATCACCGTCGAGCGCGGCGCCAAGAAGGCGGTGAAGGCGACCTTCTCCCGCACCGGCGGCATGTGTAGCCGCTGCGAGGGCCGGGGGACGGTCTCCGACATCGACCTGAGCCAGCTCTACGACGACTCCAAGTCCCTCTCCGAGGGCGCGTTCACCATCCCCGGCTGGAAGTCGGACAGCTTCTGGACCGTGCGGGTCTACGCCGAGTCGGGTTTCCTCGACCCGGACAAGCCGATCCGCGAGTTCACCGAGAAGGAGATGCAGGACTTCCTCTACCGGGAGCCGACCAAGGTGAAGGTCGAGGGGGTGAACCTCAGCTACGAGGGGCTGATCCCCAAGATCCAGAAGTCCTTCCTGTCCAAGGACAAGGAGGCGATGCAGCCGCACATCCGGGCGTTCGTGGAGCGGGCGGTCACCTTCACCACCTGCCCCGAGTGCGACGGGACCCGGCTCAGCGAGGGCGCCCGGTCGTCGAAGATCCAGGGGATCAGCATCGCCGACGCCTGCGCGATGGAGATCAGGGACCTGGCCGCATGGGTCCGCGGCCTCGACGAGCCGTCGGTCGCGCCGCTGCTCACCGCGCTGCAGCAGACCCTCGACTCGTTCGTGGAGATCGGCCTCGGCTACCTCGCGCTGGACCGGCCGTCGGGCACGCTGTCGGGCGGTGAGGCGCAGCGCGTCAAGATGATCCGTCATCTCGGTTCCTCGCTCACCGATGTCACCTATGTCTTCGACGAGCCGACCACGGGCCTGCATCCCCATGACATCAGCCGGATGAACGACCTGCTGCTGCGGCTGCGGGACAAGGGCAACACGGTGCTCGTCGTGGAGCACAAGCCGCAGACGATCGCGATCGCCGATCACGTCGTCGACCTCGGCCCCGGCGCCGGTACGGCGGGCGGCACCGTCTGCTTCGAGGGCACCGTGGAGGGGCTGCGGGCCAGTGACACCGTCACCGGCCGCCATCTCGACGACCGGGCCGCCCTCAAGAAGACGGTGCGCAAGCCCACCGGGGCGCTGGAGATCCGCGGCGCGACGGCGCACAACCTGCGCGACGTCGACGTCGACATCCCGCTCGGCGTGCTGACCGTCGTGACCGGCGTCGCGGGCTCCGGCAAGAGTTCGCTCGTGCACGGGTCGGTCCCCGCGGGCGCGGGTGTGGTGTCGGTCGACCAGGGCCCGATCCGCGGCTCCAGGCGCAGCAACCCGGCCACCTACACCGGGCTGCTCGACCCGATCCGCAAGGCGTTCGCGAAGGCCAACGGCGTGAAGCCGGCGCTGTTCAGCGCCAACTCCGAGGGCGCCTGCCCCACCTGCAACGGCGCCGGCGTCATCTACACCGACCTGGCGATGATGGCCGGTGTCGCCACACCCTGCGAGGAGTGCGAGGGGAAGCGGTTCCAGGCCGAGGTACTGGAGTACACCTTCGGCGGCAAGGACATCAGCGAGGTGCTCGCGATGTCGGTGACCGAGGCCGAGGAGTTCTTCGGCTCCGGCGAGGCGCACACCCCTGCCGCGCACCGCGTCCTCGACCGGCTCGCCGACGTCGGGCTCGGCTACCTCAGCCTGGGCCAGCCGCTCACCACGCTCTCCGGCGGCGAGCGGCAGCGGCTCAAGCTGGCGACCCACATGGCCGAGAAGGGCGGCGTGTACGTCCTCGACGAGCCGACCACCGGCCTGCACCTCGCCGACGTCGAGCAGTTGCTAAGCCTGCTCGACCGGCTCGTCGACTCCGGCAAGTCGGTCATCGTCGTCGAGCACCACCCGGCGGTCATGGCGCACGCCGACTGGATCATCGACCTCGGCCCCGGCGCGGGCCACGACGGCGGCCAGATCGTCTTCGAGGGCACCCCCGCCGACCTCGTCGCCGCCCGCTCCACCCTCACCGGCGAGCACCTCGCGGACTACGTCGGCAGCTGAGCGGCCCTCAGGGACACCGTGAGCCGTCGCACCGGATTCCGGCGGCGCGTCGCCGCGAACGCCACAGCCGAGGACGGCCGGCCCTTCCGCACCGCCCGAGGGGCGGGGTCGGCCGGCCGCTCCGCGGCGGTGGTCCGAGGGGTGTACGCCAAGTCCCTGAAGGACGACGCCGAAGGACTCCACCGGCCCAGAGCAGCACCTCGGCACGGCCCGGCCGGGCCGTGCCGAGGTGCTGGGGCCGTAGCCGCCGGTGGAGGCCGGCAGCCCCGTCCGCGTCCCGTCCGGACCCGCTGGTGGAGAGCGGGCTCGAGCGAGACAGGGGCAACCGGCCCGGCCCGTCGCCCCGCACAGCAAGATGGCCCCTGATCCGCGTTTCCGCAGATCAGGGGCCGTTCTCATCGCGTGGCGGCGCCAGGATTCGAACCTGGGTAGGCTAAGCCGACGGATTTACAGTCCGCTCCCATTGGCCACTCGGGCACACCGCCATGGGATGTCGCCCGGACGCTCCGCTGTGGGGCGGTGCTCCGTGGCAACGACGTAAACGATACCTGATGCACAGGGGTGCTTCGCCACCGGATTGATCAGCGCTCGGGGCGGGTGCGGGTGGCTAGGCTTGGCGGAGCGGTCCGGGCGGTCCGGACACGCTCCACGCACCCGATCCAAGGAGCCACAGGACATGGCCGACTCCAGTTTCGACATCGTCTCGAAGGTCGAGCGGCAGGAGGTCGACAACGCCCTCAACCAGGCCGCCAAGGAGATCTCGCAGCGCTACGACTTCAAGAACGTCGGCGCCTCGATCTCCTGGTCCGGCGAGAAGATCCTGATGCAGGCGAACTCCGAGGACCGCGTCAACGCGATCCTGGACGTCTTCCAGACGAAGCTGGTCAAGCGGGGGATCTCGCTGAAGGCGCTGGAGGCGGGCGAGCCGCAGCTCTCCGGCAAGGAGTACAAGATCTTCGCCTCGATCCAGGAGGGTATCTCCCAGGAGAACGCCAAGAAGGTCGCGAAGATCATCCGCGACGAGGGTCCGAAGGGCGTCAAGGCGCAGGTCCAGGGCGACGAGCTGCGCGTCAGCTCCAAGAGCCGGGACGACCTCCAGGCCGTGCAGGCGCTGCTCAAGGGGCAGGACTTCGATTTCGCGCTGCAGTTCGTGAACTACCGGTGAGGTAGGACGCCCACCCGGGGCGTACGGGGGCGGAGCGGCTCGGGCCGTTCCGCCCCCGCCCTGTCGGAGCGAGCGCGCAGGGCCGTGCCGCGCAGTGACGTCCGATTTCCGCCAGCGCCGGGTGCGTCCGGGACGCAGACTCGTAGACAGAGCGGGCATGGACGCCCCCGAGGGGCGTCCGGCGAAGCCACCCGCACCGAGATCCCGCAAGGAGGGGCGCGTCATGACCACCCTGTACGACGTCGTCGACAGCCCGCTGGGCGAACTGCTGCTGGTCGGCGAGGTCTCGGCCTCGGCGAAGGGCGGCACCGCGCTCGCGTCGCTCTCGCTGCCCGGGCAGAAGGGCGGCGCCGTCGTCCAGGACGGCTGGCGCCGCGACCGGACGGCCTTCGAGGAGATCGGCCGCCAGCTGTCCGCGTACTTCGCGGGCCGGCTGACCCGCTTCGAGATCGAGTACACCGACAGCGGGACCGCCTTCCAGCGGCGGGTGTGGCGCGCGCTGGAGGACGTCCCGTACGGACGGACCACGACCTACAAGGAGATCGCCGAACGGGTCGGCACCTCAGCGGTCGGTGTCCGCGCCGTCGGGACGGCGATCGGGCGCAATCCGCTGCTCGTCGTCCGGCCGTGCCATCGCGTGATCGGTGCGGACGGCGCGCTGCGGGGGTACGCCGGCGGTCTCGAGTCCAAGGAGCGGCTCCTCGGGCTGGAGGGCGCGCTCGCGTCGTGAACGACACGCTCTTCCCGAGGGAGCGGGCCGTCATCGCCCCTGGCGCGGTCCATGTGCCCGGCTGGCTGCCGCGCGACCGGCAGCGGGAACTCGTCGAGGCATGCCGGTCCTGGGCCCGCGGCCCGGTGCCGCTGCGGCACACCGCGCTCCCGGGCGGAGGCGTGATGTCGGTGCGGACGGTGTGCGTGGGCTGGCACTGGCAGCCGTACCGCTACTCCCGCACCGCGGACGACGTGAACGGCGAACGGGTCGCCGCGTTCCCGCGGTGGCTGGTCGACCTGGGCCGCGAGGCGCTGGCCGAGGCGTACGGGGACGACCGGACGTACGGCGACGCCTCGGCGTACACCCCGGACACGGCGCTGATCAACTTCTACGACGGCGCGGCGCGGATGGGCATGCACCAGGACAAGGAGGAGCGCTCCGGCGCTCCCGTGGTGTCGCTGAGCATCGGCGACACCTGCCTGTTCCGCTTCGGGAACACGGAGAACCGGGGCCGGCCCTACACGGATGTGGAGCTGCTGTCCGGGGACTTGTTCGTCTTCGGCGGCCCCTCCCGTTTCGCGTACCACGGTGTGCCGAAGGTCTACGCGGGCACCGCCGATCCGGCGGCCGGGATGGCCGGCGGGCGGCTGAACATCACCCTGCGGGAGACGGGCCTGTAGCCGGGCGGAGTTCACGGGCTCCCGGCAGACGCGAGGGGCTGTACGGTCAGCGCGAACGGGAGTGGCCGAACAGGATCCGGTAGATGATCAGCAGCACGAGCGATCCGCCGACGGCCGCGGCCCAGGTCGCGCCGTCGTAGAACTCGTTGACTATCGGCCGGTCCAGATAGCGGGCCGACAGCCATCCTCCGGTGAACGCGCCCGCGACGCCGATGAGCGTGGTGCCGATCAGCCCGCCCGGGTCCCGGCCGGGCAGCAGGATCTTGGCTATCGCCCCCGCGAGCAGCCCGAGGACGATCCAGCTGATGACGCTCATGCCATGAACCTGCCTTTCGAATGGTGTCGTGTCCGAGGACGACGGTGAGACGGGGCGCGGTTGCGCGGATCAGTAGGGTGCGACGCATGACACGGGAGTTGAAGCGCTCGCTCGGGGTGTTCGACGCGGTGGTGATCGGTCTGGGATCGATGATCGGCGCGGGCGTTTTCGCGGCGCTGGCCCCCGCCGCGCGCGCGGCCGGTACGGGACTGCTGATCGGTCTGGCGCTGGCCGCCGCGGTCGCCTACTGCAACGCCATGTCGTCGGCCCGGCTCGCCGCCCTGTACCCGGCGTCGGGCGGCACCTATGTGTACGGCCGGGAGCGGCTGGGCGATTTCTGGGGCTACTTGGCGGGATGGGCGTTCGTCGTCGGCAAGAGCGCCTCGTGCGCCGCGATGGCGCTCACCGTCGGGGCGTACGCGTGGCCGGAGCAGGCGCATGCCGTCGCGGTCGCCGCGGTGGTCGCGCTGACTGCCGTGAACTACGCGGGTGTTCAGAAGTCGGCGCTGCTCACCAGGGCGATCGTGGCGGTGGTGCTCGCTGTGCTCGTCGCGGTGGTCGTCTCCTCTCTGGGGTCGAGCGCTGCGGACACGGGTCGGCTGGAAATCGGCGGCGACGTCTCGGTCGGCGGAGTGGTGGAGGCCGCCGGCCTGTTGTTCTTCGCATTCGCGGGGTACGCCCGGATCGCGACGCTGGGCGAGGAGGTGCGTGATCCGGCCCGTACGATCCCCCGGGCCGTGCCGCTGGCCCTCGGCATCGCGCTCGTCGTCTACGTGTGTGTGGCCGTCGCCGTCCTTTCCGTGCTGGGCGCCGGTGAGTTGGGCAGGGCTACGGCTCCGCTGGCCGATGCCGTGGAGGCGGCGGGGGCCGGCGGACTCGGGCCCGTCGTGCGGGCGGGCGCCGTCGTGGCGGCGCTCGGGTCGTTGCTCGCGCTGATTCTCGGCGTCTCGCGCACGACGCTGGCGATGGCCCGGGACGGCCATCTGCCGGGAGCACTGGCCGCCGTCCATCCGCGGTTCCAGGTGCCGCACCGCGCGGAGCTGGCCGTGGGGACCGTCGTCGCGGTGGTGGCGGCGACGGTTGACCTGCGCGGGGCGATCGGCTTCTCGTCGTTCGGAGTGCTGGTGTACTACGCCATTGCCAACGTCTCGGCCTGGACGCTGAGTTCCCGGCGGGCGCAATTGACCGCCGCCTGCGGTCTGGCGGGGTGCGTGGTCCTCGCGCTGTCGCTGCCTGCGGTGTCGGCCATCGCAGGGCTGGGCGTGCTGGCCGTCGGCGCCGTGCTCTACGCGCTGCGCCGGCCCGGCCGGGACGGGTCGGCCGACCGCTGAGCGCCGCACACGACCGCCGGCGGCCGGCGGCCCGGCACCGGGTGCTGCGGACGAGGCTCAGAGGCTCGCGAAGGGGCGGTCCGAGGGGACGATCTCGCGGCCGAGCGGCATCAGGGACACCGGGATCAGCTTGAAGTTGGCCAGGCCGAACGGGATGCCGATGATCGTCAGGCACAGTGCGATGCCTGTGACGATGTGGCCGAGCGCGAGCCACCAACCGGCCAGGATCACCCACAGCACGTTGCCGACGAGCGACGGCGCCCCGGAGTCGCGGCGGTCGACGGTCGTGTAGCCGAAGGGCCAGAGGGCGTAGACGCCGATACGGAACGACGCGAGGCCGAACGGGATGCCGATGATCGTGATGCAGAGGATGATGCCCGCGGCCAGGTATCCGAGGAAGAGCCAGAAGCCGCTGAGGATCAGCCAAATGACGTTCAGAATTGTCTTCACGGGCGATGACCTGCCATCTGCTCGAGGCGGGCGATTCGTTCCGCCATGGGCGGGTGGGTGGAGAACATCTTGGAGAAGCCCCGGGCCGGCCCGAAGGGGTTCGCGATCATCATGTGGCTCGCCGTCTCCAGGCGGGGCTCCGGCGGCAGCGGAAGCTGCTTCGTCCCGGCGTCGAGCTTGCGCAGGGCGCTCGCCAGCGCCAGCGGGTCGCCGGTGATCTGGGCGCCCGACGCGTCCGCCTCGTACTCCCGCGAGCGGCTGACCGCGAGCTGGATCACCGAGGCCGCCAGCGGACCGAGGATCATGATCAGCAGCATGCCGACGAGGCCGGGGCCGTCGTCGTCGTCCGAGCGGCCGATGGGGATGAGCCAGGCGAAGTTGACCAGGAACATCACGACCGAGGCCAGGGCTCCGGCGACGGACGAGATGAGGATGTCGCGGTTGTAGACGTGGCTGAGCTCGTGGCCGATGACGCCGCGCAGCTCGCGCTCGTCGAGGATCCGCATGATCCCCTCGGTGCAGCACACGGCCGCGTTGCGCGGGTTGCGGCCGGTGGCAAAGGCGTTGGGCGCCTGGGTCGGCGAGATGTACAGGCGGGGCATGGGCTGGCGGGCGGCGGTGGAGAGCTCGCGGACGATCCGGTACAGCGCGGGCGCCTCGAACTCGCTGACCGGACGGGCGCGCATGGCGCGCAGCGCCAGCTTGTCGCTGTTCCAGTAGGCGTAGGCGTTCGTACCGAGGGCGACGACGAGCGCGACGAGCAGCCCCGTCCGGCCGAAGAAGCTGCCGATGACGAGGATGAGGGCGGACAGTCCCCCGAGGAGTACGGCGGTCTTCAGCCCGTTGTGCCGGCGGTGCACGGTACGCCCTCCAAGCGGTGCGGCAGGGGAACCCTTTGCGTGGTGGTGCTCCACTGACCAGTGGACCCTTCTGTACTGGTCAACGCCAGGCGAAGGACGCTGGTTCCCCTGTGCTCCCGGCCCCTGGGCGTGGGCCGTCCGGGTGATGGTCAGAAGAGCGTGTCCGCGGCGAAGCGCAGCACCAGCTGGGGGTAGCCGGAGAGCACGACACCGCCGACCGCGGTCAGCGCGATGGCCACGGTGACGGGCGCGGGCGTGCGCCGGCGCACCGGCTCGGCCTGCGCGCCGCTCACAGCGCCATGGGGGGCGCGGAAGAGGAGTGCTGTCCACTGGAGGTAGTAGTAGAGCGCGATCACGACATTGACGCCCATGACGACCGCGAGCCAGCCCAGGCCCGCGTCGACGGCCGACGAGAACACGGTGACCTTGGCGAACAGGCCGATGATGCCCGGCGGCAGGCCGGCCAGGCAGAGCAGGAAGAAGCCCATCGCCAGGGCGGCCGCGGGGCGGGCCGCGTACAGGCCCCGGTAGTCCGCGATCCGGTTCTGCGGGTGGTTCCGGGCGACGAGCGCGGCGACCGCGAAGGCCCCGAGGTTCACGACGGCGTACATCAGGGCGTAGGCGACGGTGGCGCCGATCTGGTCGTCGCTGGAGTACGCGGCGGCCGCGATCGGCACCAGGAGGTAACCGGCCTGCCCGACGGAGGACCAGGCCAGCAGCCGTACCGCGCTCCACGCGCGCGTGGCCGACTGGCGCAGGGCCGCCACGTTGCCCGCGGTCATGGTGAGGGCGGCCAGGACGGCGAGCGCGGGGCCCCAGATGTCGGCGTACGCGGGAAAGGCGATGACCGTCACCAGGATGAGGCCGGTGAATCCGACGGCCTTGCCGACGACGGAGAGATAACCGGCGACCGGGAGGGGCGCGCCCACATAGGTGTCGGGGACCCAGAAGTGGAAGGGAACGGCTGCGGTCTTGAACGCGAAGCCGACGAGCGTCAGGGCGACGCCCGCCTTGGCGAGCGTGTCCAGCTGGCCGGGAACGTTCTCGAGGCCGGCGGCGACCTGGGTGAGGTGCAGCGTGCCGGTCGCGGCGTAGACGAAGCTGACGCCCAGCAGCGTGACGGCCGTCGCGGTCACGGAGGACAGGAAGAACTTCAGGGCGGCTTCGCTGGAGAGCCGGTCGCCGCGCCTGAGTCCCACGAGGGCGAAGGCGGGCAGCGACGCGACTTCGAGGGCGACCACGAGAGTGGCGAGGTCGCGGGAGGCGGGCAGCAGCGCCGCGCCGGCCGCCGAGGAGAGCAGCAGGAACCAGAACTCTCCGGCGGGAAGGTCCTTGCGGGTGTCCGTGAGCGAGAGCACCGCGGTCAGCAGCGCGCCGCCGAGGACCAGGAACTGGATCGCCAGGGTGAAGTGGTCGGCGGTGTAGCTGCACGCCTCGGTGCCGTCGGTCAGGCAGAACGTCGAGCGGTCGCCCTTCCGCAGCGGGAGCAGGCTCGCCATCGCGGCGATCAGGCCCGCGATGGCGACGGCACCGAGCAGCGGCTTGCGACGCTCCTCGACGAAGAGGTCCGCGACGAGGACGACCAGTCCGACGACGGCCGTGATGGTCGGCGGCGCGATCGTGAGCCAGTCGACCGACTGGACCAGGCTGGGGACGCTGTCGGCTGCCATGGTCACGACTTGCCTCCTGCGAGGAGCTGCTGCACTGCCGGGTCGGTGAGGCCGAGGAGGACCGCGGGCCACAGTCCGGCGATGACGGTGAGGGCCACGAGCGGGGTCCAGGCGGCGAACTCGTATCCGCGGACGTCGGTGAGCGGGGCGAACGCCCGGCCGTCCGCCGCGCCCGTGCCGCCCCGGGGCGGGGCTCCCATGCAGACCCGGCGTACGACGACCAGCAGGTACGCCGCGGTCAGCAGCGTGCCGAAGGCGGCGATCGCCATGAAGACGAGGAACGCGGGGCGGCTGAGCCCGTCGGCCGGGTCGAAGGCCCCGAAAAGGGCGAGCATCTCTCCCCAGAACCCGGCCAGGCCCGGCAGTCCGAGGGACGCGACGGCCGCGAAGGCGAGCAGACCGCCGAGGCGAGGAGCGCGTCCGTACAGCGCGGCGCCGGTTGCTCCGGCGAGGGTGTCGAGATCCGCGGTGCCGTAGCGGTCCTTCACCGCGCCGACCAGGAAGAACAGGAGGCCGGTGATGAGGCCGTGGGCGATGTTGGCGAAGAGCGCGCCGTTGATGCCGGTGGGCGTCATGCTCGCGATGCCGAGGAGGACGAAGCCCATGTGGCCCACGGACGAGTAGGCGATGAGCCGCTTCAGGTCGCCGCCCGCGCCCTTGCGCGCCAGGGCGAGACAGGCGAGCGATCCGTAGATGATGCCGACGACGGCGAAGGCCGCGAGGTACGGGGCGAACGTCTGCATGCCGTCGGGCGTGATCGGCAGGACGATACGGACGAATCCGTACGTACCCATCTTGAGCAGGACACCGGCGAGCAGGACCGAGCCGATGGTCGGGGCCGTGGTGTGCGCGTCCGGAAGCCAGCTGTGCAGAGGCCACATCGGTGTCTTGACCGCGAGCCCGATCCCGATCGCCAGAACGGCGATGACCTGCACGGATGTGGTGAGGTCGCGGCCGTTGTCAGTGGCGAGTGCCACCATGTCGAATGTGCCGGCCTTCAGCCCGATGAGCAGGAGGCCGAGCAGCATGACGACCGAGCCGAGCAATGTGTAGAGGATGAACTTCCAGGCGGCGGGCTGCCGTCCTTCACCGCCCCAGCGGGCGATGAGGAAGTACATCGGGATGAGCACCATCTCGAAGGCCAGGAAGAACAGCACCAGGTCGAGGACCGCGAAGGTCGCGAGAGTGCCGGATGCCAGGACGAGCAGCAGAGCGACGAATGCCTTCGGCGAGGGGCCGGCGGGCATCTTGAAGTAGCCGTGGAGCGCGCAGAGGAAGGTCAGCAACGCCGTCATCACGAGAAGGGGGAGCGAAATGCCGTCGACACCGAGGTGGATCCGCACGTCGAGTGCCGGGATCCAGCTGATGTCCGTCGTCGCCTGCATCCGCGACGGCCGGTCGTGGTCGAAGCCGAGCGCCAGCACCACGGCGGCGGCCAGGACCGCGCCGGTGACGGTCACGCCGTGCCGCAGGACCGCCTGGTCCGGGCCGGAGCCGCGCAGGCCGGGAGGGGCGGGCAGGAGCGCCGCGGCGGCGCCCAGGAGCGGGCCGACGACGATGAACGCGAGAAGGAACTGCATCACGGACTCGCTGATATCGATCACGGCTCACGACCCCGCGTTGACGTTGGACAGGACGACGGCGGCGACGGCCAGGACGACGGAGCCCGCGAGCAGCGCACCGAGGTAGGTCTGCACGTTGCCGGTCTGCGCGCGGCGCACGGCGCTGCCGAGCAGGCGGGCGCCGGTGCCCGATCCGCTGACGTAGGTGTCGACGACCTCGCGGTCGAGGAAGCGGACGAGCTGCGCGGCGGCGCGTGCCGGTCGGACGAACAGCGCGGAGTAGACAGCGTCGACGTGGAATCCCGCCGCGGCGTGCCGATGGAGCGGGCCGAGCAGCAGCCGGGCGGGGTCGGACGGGTCGGGAGCCGCCGCGATCGATCCGTAGGCGGGGGTGTGGGCCGCGATCGCCTCGGCCTCCGAGACGGCCGGTTCGGCGCCGGGGTGAGCGGCCACGGCGCCGATGGGGGGACGTGCGGCGGCCGCCGTGGTGTGCCGCCACGCCCCGTAGGTGACCAGTCCGCCGACCAGGGCGACGCCGGTGCCGAGGACGGCGGTGGTGACGGTGGGGGTGAGGGCGTGGCCGTCGAACCAGCCGGGCAGCCGGTCGAGGGTCAGGCCGAAGGCGAGTGACGGCACGGCGAGGACCCAGAGCACGGTGGTCATGGCGACCGGCTCCCGGCCGTGGTCGGGTGCCTCGGCACCGCGGCCGCGGAAGGCGAGCAGCCACAGCCGCATCGCGTAGGCGGCGGTGAGGACGGCGGTCAGCAGTCCGGCGACCAGCACGGTCCAGCCGGCGCCGGTGGGGGCGACGGCGGAATCGCCGAGCGCGTTGTGCTCGGCGGCGACCAGGACCGCTTCCTTGGAGAAGAAGCCGGCGAAGGGAGGGATCGCGGCGAGCGCGAGCAGCGCGACGGTCATCGTCCAGTAGGCGTCGGGCACGCGCTTGGCCAGGCCGCTCATCCGGGACATGGCGGCGAGCGAGTTCGTGCCGGCGGCATGGATGATCACGCCGGCGGCGAGGAAGAGCAGCGCCTTGAACGCACCGTGGGACAGGAGGTGGAAGACGGCGGCGCCGCGGTCGCCGACGGCCAGTGCCCCCGACATGTAGCCGAGCTGGCCGATGGTCGAGTAGGCGAGGACGCGCTTGATGTCGTCCTGGGCGAGCGCGGCGAGCGCCGAACCGACCATCGTGACCGCCGCCATGGCGGCGAGGACGGTCATGGCCGCGGCGGACGCGGCGAAGACGGGAAGGAGGCGGGCCACGAAGTAGACACCGGCCGCGACCATCGTCGCGGCGTGGATCAGCGCGGAGACGGGCGTGGGGCCCGCCATCGCGTCGGGAAGCCAGGTGTGCAGCGGGAACTGCGCCGACTTGCCCGCCACGCCCGCGAGGAGCAGGAGTGCCACCAGGGTGGGGTGGTCGATGGCGTCAGCGGCGACGGCGCCGAGGATGCCGCTGATGCGGAAGGTGCCCGCGTCGGCGGCGAGCGCGAACAGACCGATCAGGAAGGGGACATCACCGAGCTTGGTGACCAGGAACGCCTTGAGGGAGGCGGCACGCGCCTCGGACGTCTCCCAGTAGTGGCCGACGAGGAAGTACGAGCAGATGCCCATGATCTCCCAGCCCACGAGCAGCACCATCAGGTCGCCGGAGTAGACGACGAGCAGCATGGCGGACGTGAACAGGGAGATGAGCGACGCGTACGAGGGGTAACGCGGGTCGCCGCGGAGATAGCCCGTCGAGTAGATCTGCACGCAGGACGCGACGATCCCGACCAGCACGGCGACGAGCGCCGCGAAGCCGTCGATGTGCAGGGCGAGGTCGATGGGGACCGAGCCGGTGGGCGTGAGCTCGGTCGACGCGGTGATGGTCCGCCCGCCTTGCTGGCGCGCGGCGACGAAGACGGCGAGAGCGGCGGCGGCGAGCGTGGGCAGGACGGCCAGGGGGCGGACGAATCCGGGGGCGGCGCGGCCGAGGAGGAGTCCGGCGGCGGCGCCGAGGAACGGAAGAAGGGGGACGAGAACGGCGAGGGTCGTCGTGGTCACGCGGTGGCCTCGGCCTTCTCCTCGCGGTCTGCGGGTGTGTCGCTGTCGTCGGGTGTGCCGCTGTCGTCGGGTCCGGTCGGCTCGGCCGTGTCACGGAGGCGGTCGACGTCGGAGCTGCCGCGGTTGCGGTAGACCATCAGCACGATCGCCAGGCCGATCCCGATCTCGGCGGCGGCGATGGCGATGATGAACAGGGTGAGTGCCTGGCCGGCGTGGAGCGTGTCGCGCAGCCACACGTCGAAGGCGACCAGGTTGAGGTTGACCGCGTTGAGCATCAGCTCGACGGACATCAGTACGAGGATCGCGTTGCGGCGTGCCAGGACGCCGTACAGCCCGATGCTGAAGAGGAGGACGGCGAGCACGGCGGGATAGGCGAGATGCATCAGCTCTTCCCCTCTCGGGCCGTACGGTCGGCCGCACCGTCGCGGCCCGTGCGGCCGGCCCGGTCCGGCGGCACGGGACCGGTCGCGGCGGGCGGTTCCGGGTCCCGGCGGGACAGCACGATCGCGCCGACGAGGGCGGCGAGCAGGAGGACGGAGAGCGCTTCGAACGGCAGCACCCAGTGCCGGAAGAGGATCTCGCCGGACACCTTGGTGGATCCCTGCACGGGTCCGTCGAGGTCGATCCAGGTGGTACGGAACGCGTCCACGACGACCCAGACCAGGGCCGCCGCGGCGGCGGCGGCCACCGGGAGGGCCACCCACCGGTTGCCCGAATCGGCGTCCGGGGAGCGGCCGATGGGGGCCTTGGTGAGCATCAGCCCGAAGAGAAGGAGGACGACCACGGACCCGACGTAGATCAGGACCTGCACCCACGCGATGAACTCGGCGGTGAGCAGGAGGTACTCGACGGCGAGGCCGCCGAGCGTCACGACCAGCCAGAGCGCGGCATGCACCAGTTGCCTGGTCGTGACGGTGACGAGGGCCGCGCCGAGCGTGGCGAGGCCGACGAGCAGGAAGGCGATCTCGACGCCGGTCGGCGAGAGGAAGCCCTGGGGCGCGGAAGCGGCGGCGAGCGTCATGCGGGGCCTCCCTGTCCCGGTTCGGCGCCGGGCTCGGTGCCTGGTTCGGTGCCGGTGTGGGCCTGGACCGCTGCCGCCTCCTCGGCGGCCGCGAGCTTCTCGGCGGCCTTGCGGGCGGCCGCGATCTCCTTCGGCTCCTCGGCGCCCGGGTCGAGTGCGGGCGGCGCGGGCACCGTCCACATCCACTCGCGGAGCTTGTCTCGCTCGTGGGTGAGTTCGTGGATGTCGGTCTCGGCGTACTCGAATTCGGGCGACCAGAACAGCGCGTCGAAAGGACACACCTCGATGCAGATACCGCAGTACATGCAGAGCGAGAAGTCGATGGCGAACCGGTCGAGGACGTTCCGGCTGCGCTCACGGCCTCCGGGGGAGGCCGCGGGGACGGTCTCCTTGTGGGAGTCGATGTAGATGCACCAGTCGGGGCACTCACGGGCGCAGAGCATGCAGACCGTGCAGTTCTCCTCGAACAGGCCGATCACGCCGCGGCTGCGCGGCGGGAGCTCGGGCAGGACGTCCGGGTACTGCGCGGTGACGTGCTTCTTCGTCATCGTCCGCAGGGTGACGGCAAGGCCCTTGGCGAGGCCGCTGCCGGGGATCGGGGACATTACTGGATCACCACCTTGACGATGCCGGTGAGGGCGATCTGGGCGAGGGCGAGGGGGACGAGGGCCGTCCAGGCGAGCTTCTGCAGCTGGTCCTCGCGCAGCCGCGGATAGCTCACGCGCAGCCAGATGACGAGGAAGGCCAGCAGCGCGGTCTTGAGGAGGGTCCACACCCAGCCGAGCCCGTCGGCACCGAACGGACCGTGCCAGCCGCCGAGGAAGAGGACGGTGGTCAGACCGCACAGGACGACGATGCCCGCGTATTCGGCGAGCAGGAACAGGGCGAAACGGAGGCCGGTGTACTCGGTGTACGCACCGAAGATGATCTCGGAGTCGGCGACCGGCATGTCGAAGGGAGGACGCTGCAGTTCGGCGAGACCGGCGACGAAGAAGACGACGGCGCCCACGATCTGCCAGGGCAGCCACCACCACTCGAAGGCGTTCAGGATGCCGGGCAGTGAGACCGTGCCGGCCGCCATGGCGACGGACGCGGCGGTGAGCAGCATCGGCAGTTCGTATGCGAGCAGCTGAGCGGCGGTACGCAGGCCGCCGAGAAGGGAGAACTTGTTGGCCGACGCCCAGCCCGCCATGAGTGACCCGAGCACGCCGACGCCCATGACCGCGAGGACGAAGAAGATGCCGGCGTCGACGACCTGGCCGACCGCGCTCTCGCTCGGACCGATGGGGATCGCGACGAGGACCAGGAGGTAGGGCAGCAGGGCGACGGCCGGCGCGAGTTGGAAGATGCGGCGGTCGGCGTCCGCCGGGACCACGTCCTCCTTCTGCGCGAACTTCACGCCGTCGGCGACGAGCTGGGCCCAGCCGTGGAAGCCGCCGGCGTACATGGGGCCGAGGCGTCCCTGCATGTGGGCCATGACCTTGTGCTCGGTCTGCCCGATGATCAGCGGGAGGACCATGAACACGGCGAAGACGACGATGAGCCGGAAGGCGACGTCGAGGGCGTCGTTCACGCGGGGTCGCCTCCGGAAGGTCGGTTCGGCTCCTCGGCCTCGGGCTCGGGTGCGGCCTCGGGCTCGGGTGCGGGCTCGGGCTCGGGCTCGGGCTCAGGCTCGGCGCGTGGCGCGGGCTCGGGTGCGGGCGTGGCTGCGGGGGCTTCTCCGGGCGTCCCCGCCTCCTCGGGGGCCGTGCCGGGCGCGCTCGCGGGCGGTTGCTGATCGTCGAAGGCGGGGCGGGCGTGGTGCCAGGGGGCGTCGGAACTGCGGGTACGCGGGCCGGCAGGAGTTTCCTTGCCCGCATCCCCCGCATCCCCCGCAGCCGCCGCAGCCGCCGCAGCCGCCGCAGCCGCCGCAGCCGCCGCCTGTGACGCCGAACCCTCGCTCGCCGTGCGGGTACGCCGAGCCGGACGGGCCTCGCCCGCATCGCCCGGAGCCGCAGGGGCTTGTGACGCCGAACCCTCGCTCGCACTGCGCGTACGCCGAGCCGGACGGGCCTCGCCCGCATCGCCCGGAGCCGCAGCTGCCTGCGACGCCGAACCCTCGCTCGCCGTGCGGGTGCGGCGCGGCGGGCGGTCGGCCGTCGCGCCGGGGGCCGCGGCCGCACGCGGGGTGCGGGCCGGCCGGGCCGGTGCGGGCGGGAGCTGGCCCTTCAGCGGGCCCCACTCGTTCGGGTCGGGGACGCCGGGCGGCAGCATCTGGCGTCGCTTGGGCCCGCCGTGCTCGGACTCCCCCGGCTCCTTGGCACCCGGCCAGGCCTTGGCCACCCGGGCGGCCAGGACGAAGTCCTTGCGCAGAGGGTGCCCTTCGAAGCCCTCGGGAAGGAGCAGGGGATCAAGGTGCGGATGCCCGGTGAAGTCGACGCCGAACATCTCGTGCGTCTCGCGCTCGTGCCAGCTCGCGCCCGCGTAGACGTCGACGGCGGTCGGCAGCGAGGGGGCGCTGTGCGGGACGGTGGTGCGGACGAGCAGCCGGCGGACCGCACGGCCCTCCAGGGAGACGACGTGCGCGCACACGCGGAAGCCGATGCCCGGTTCGTCGACCGCGCTCAGCCAGTCGAAGTAGGTGCAGCCCAGCTTGTCGCGGGCGATCTCCAGCGCCGCGATCCAGGTGCCGGCGGGGACGTCGACGGTGAGGAGGTCGTAGCCGCGTTCGGCGGTGGCCTCTTCGCCGAAGATCTCGGTGACGGCGTCCGGGAGGCTGTCGTACGGGTTCACCGCTCGCCCTCCGATCCGGCGTCGGGGCCCGCGCCGGGGGTCAGGGGCGGGCTGACGAGACCGCTGCGCAGTGCCGCGGTGGACGGGCGGGTTCCCCCGCCGTGCCCGTAGCGCTCGCCGAGCGACTCGCGGGCGATCTTCTCCTGCAGCTTGAGGATTCCCTGAAGCAGCGCCTCCGGACGCGGCGGGCAGCCGGGCACGTAGACGTCGACGGGGATGATCTGGTCGACGCCCTTGGTGACGGAGTACGAGTCCCAGTAGGGACCCCCGCAGTTGGAGCAGGCGCCGAAGGAGATGACGTACTTGGGCTCGGGCATCTGCTCGTACAGACGCTTCACGGCGGGGGCCATCTTGTCCGTCACCGTGCCGGAGACGATCATCAGGTCGGCCTGGCGCGGGCCCGGCGCGAAGGGGATCACGCCGAGGCGGATGAAGTCGTGCCGGGCCATGGAGGCCGCGATGAACTCGATCGCACAGCAGGCGAGCCCGAAGTTGAAGACCCACAGGCTGTAGCGGCGGCCCCAGTTGAGGACGACCTTCATCGGCTCGGGGGCCAGGCGCGCCAGGGCGCCGAGCCGCCGGGGCTCGGGAAGGTCCACGGGAGTCACGCCCATGTCAGGACGCCCTTCTTGTACGCGTAGAGCAGTCCCACGGCCAGGAAGCCGAGGAAGATGAACATTTCGACGAGCGTCGTCGCGCCGTAGCCCCCGGCGGCGAAGACGGTCGCCCACGGGAAGAGGAAGATCGAGTCGACGGCGAAGATCACGTACAGGAAGGCGTAGACGTAGTAACGGACCTGGGTGTGGGCCCAGCCCTCGCCCACGGGGTCGACACCGCACTCGTAGGTGAGCAGCTTCTCCGGCGTCGGCACCACCGGCCGCAGCAGCCGCCCGGCGCCGAAGGCCACGGCGACGAACAGCACGCCGATCACCGCGAGCAGTCCGACGACCGAGTAGCTCTGGAAGTAGTCCGCCGCGGTGACGACCACGGTCGTTTCCGGCACGTCCGCCCTCGCTCCCTGACTCGTTGACCTCGTCGGCGCCTGTTCGACGGCGTTCGACGTCGTCGGTCCCTACGCACCGGAGTCTAGGCCCTGCTAAAGGGAGCGTAAGCAGTCGCGTCAGGGATCAGGTGGGGTTGTCCCCACCTGATCCCACCCAGGAACCCCATGGCGTGCGCTGTCCCCGCCCGGCAGGCTGGCCCTCATGACCGCGAGCAACGCCTCTCCGGACAACGGAGGACCGCCCCCCGTGCGCTTCGCTCTCGACCGCCGCACCTGGAAAGAGGTCGCGCACCTGCTGGGCGATTTCCCCCTCTCGCTGCTCGCCTTCGTCTACGTCGCGGTCACCGTGGTCGTCGGTGTGGGCCTGTCGGTCACCGTGATCGGCCTGCCCCTGCTGGCCCTCGGGCTCGCGGGCGCGCGCCGGATCGGTCGGGCGGAGCGGGCCAGGGCCCGCGCGCTGCTCGGCGTGGAGGTCGACGAGCCCAGCCCGCTCGGCCGTCCCCAGGGCGGCGGCCTGGTCCCCTGGGTCTGGTCGCGGCTGAAGGACCCGGTGGCGTGGCGGACGGTGCTGTACTCGTTCGTCCGGCTGCCGTGGGGTGTGCTGACGTTCGCCCTCACGCTGGTGGGGCTGATCGTGCTGTGGCCGGTGCTGCCGTTCCTGGCGCGTGCCATGGCGAGTGCGGACCGTGCGATGGTGCGCGGCCTGCTGTCGCCGTCGGACGAACTGGAGCGGCGCATCGCCGAGTTGGAGTCCGACCGGGGCGTCGTGGTCGACACCGCCGCGGCCGATCTGCGCCGTATCGAACGCGATCTGCACGACGGCGCGCAGGCGCGGCTGGTCGCGCTCGCGATGGGGCTCGGCCTCGCCAAGGAGAAGCTCCTGGAGGATCCCGACGCCGCGGCGGCGATGGTCGACGAGGCGCACGGCGAGGTGAAGCTCGCGCTCCAGGAGCTGCGGGACCTCGCCCGCGGCATCCACCCCGCCGTGCTCACCGACCGCGGGCTCGACGCCGCGCTGTCCGCGATCGCGTCCCGCTGCACAGCCCCGGTGGCGGTGACGGTCGATCTGACCGAACGGCCCGCGGAGGCGATCGAGGGCATCGCGTACTTCACGGTCTCGGAGCTCCTGCAGAACGTCAGCAAGCACGCGCGGGCGACCCGTGTGTCGGTGGACGTGTGGCGGACGGACGAGCGGCTGCTCATCCAGGTCGTGGACGACGGCAGGGGCGGGGCGCGGCTGGACGGCGGCACCGGGATGGCGGGCCTGGCCGAACGGCTGGGCGCCGTGGACGGCCTCTTCGCGCTGGACTCGCCGGCGGGCGGCCCGACCACGGTCACGGCCGAGCTGCCCTGGCGCGCGCGGACGGCGCACGGCGGGCGCTGAGGCCCGCGGTCGCCGGCGCCGAGGACCGGGATCGCGGCGCCGAGGACCGCGGTCGCCGGCGCTGGACCGGGGTCTCCGATTCGCGGTCGCCGAGGAGACGGGATCGCCGGCCCTCAGGAAGGGTGCGGATCGGCCCGCCGCACGAGGGCGACGCCGGGCCGCCGGCCGCCTCCCGTGGTGGGGAAAACCCCCCGCGCGAACGGATACCGCCCTCATGGTGGGCGACGCGCCCCGCCAGCAGGCTTGTGGACATGACAGCCCGCCCCGCAGAACGAGACCTCATCGCAGAACGGACCACGTCGATGGCCATGGACCACGGATACGGCGCAGTGCCCCGGGCACGCACGCACTTCCTGCCCCCCGTACTGCGCGCGCCGCTGGAGGGCAGGACCTGGCGGGAGTTCGGATGGATCCTGCTCAGCCTGCCCATGAGCGTGCTCCTCTTCGCCTTCGCCGTCTCCCTGACCGCCGCGAGCGCCGGACTGCTCGTCACCTTCCTCGGTGTGCCGCTGCTCGCGGGGTCGTTCGCCGTGCTGCGCGGGTTCGGCGCGGTGGAGCGGGTCCGCGCCAGGGCTCTGCTGGACGTGGACGTCGCCGCGCCCGAGCCCGTCCGGGTCAGGAGGAGCGGCGCCGCCGCCTGGATCGGGGGCGTCCTCAAGAGCGGGGCCTCCTGGCGGCATTTGCTGTACGCGGTCCTCCACTTCCCGTGGGCCGTCTTCGGCTTCTGCCTCGCGGTGCCCCTGTGGACGTCGGGCTGGGCGCTGTTCCTCTACCCGCTGTGGCAGTGGGTCTTCCCCATGTACGCCGGCATCGACGGGCTGCAGCTCTACGGCGACGGAACGCACAGCTTCTACCTCGACTCCCTCTTCGAGATCGCCGTCACCAGCCTCATCGGCCTGCTGCTCACCCTGGCCACACCCTGGGTCGTCCGCGCGCTGACCGGCGTCGACCGGCTGATGGTGGCCGGGCTGCTCGGCCCCTCCCGGCTGGCCACCCGCGTCGTCGAGCTGGAGTCGGACCGGGGCGTGGTCGTCGACACGGCCGCGGCCGATCTGCGCCGTATCGAACGCGACCTCCACGACGGCGCCCAGGCCCGGCTCGTCGCGCTCGCCATGGACCTCGGGCTCGCCAAGGAGAAGCTGTCCGAGGACCCGCAGGCGGCGGCCCGCATGGTCGACGAGGCGCACGGCGAGGTGAAGGTGGCGCTGCAGGAGCTGCGCGACCTGGCCCGCGGCATCCACCCCGCCGTGCTCACCGACCGCGGCCTCGACGCCGCACTGTCCGCCGTCGCCTCCCGCTGCGCGGTGCCGGTGAGGGTCGAGGTCGACCTGGACCGCAGGCCGGCGGCGGCGATCGAGGGCATCGCGTACTTCACGGTCTCGGAGCTCCTGCAGAACGTCAGCAAGCATGCGCGGGCGACCCGGGCCTCGGTCGACGTCTGGCGCTCGCAGGACCGGCTCATGCTGCAGGTGACGGACGACGGCAGGGGCGGCGCGGCCCCGGCGGCGGGCAGCGGTCTGGCCGGGCTCGCGGACCGGCTGGGCGCGGTGGACGGCATCCTCGCCGTCGATTCGCCGGCGGGCGGCCCGACCACCGTCACGGCGGAGCTGCCCTGGCGCGGCTGATACGCCGCGCCCGGGCACCACCGGCCCGGCCCCGCGACGCACCGGAGCCGCCCGGCCCCACCGGTCCGCCCCCGCCCCGGTCGGCGACGCACCCGAAGCCCTGCCCGCCCCCTGACGCCGTCGTCCCCTCAGCCCCTCCGCCCCCCGCTGCGTCCCCCGGACGCGCGGCGCCCGGCCCTGCGCATGCCTGCCGGACAGCCGCGGCATCCCGGCAATACCGCCGGCCTGGACCCGATCTCGAGACGAAGCTGGAATGCTGGGCAGCGCAGGCGCGGAAGGATCATCGAACAGGGGGGACGCAGGACTGTGGAGGACAGGGTGCGGGTGGTCATCGCCGAGGATTCGGTACTGCTCCGGGAGGGTCTGACCCGGCTGCTGACCGACCGCGGGCACGACGTCGTGGCGGGCGTCGGCGACGCGCAGGCACTGATCAAGACCGTTGCCGAGCTGGCGGACCAGGACGCGCTGCCGGACGTCGTGGTCGCCGACGTGCGGATGCCGCCCACCCATACGGACGAGGGCGTCCGGGCCGCGGTGCAGCTGCGTCGCGAGCACCCCGCGGTCGGCGTGCTGGTCCTGTCGCAGTACGTGGAGGAGCAGTACGCGACCGAGCTGCTCGCGGGCAGCACCCGCGGGGTGGGCTATCTGCTGAAGGACCGGGTAGCCGAGGTACGAGAGTTCGTGGACGCCGTCGTGCGAGTGGCCCGCGGAGGCACCGCGCTGGATCCGGAGGTCGTGGCGCAGCTGCTCGGCCGGAGCCGCAAGCAGGACGTCCTCGCCGGGCTCACCCCCCGGGAACGGGAGGTCCTCGGTCTGATGGCCGAGGGCCGGACGAACTCGGCGATCGCCAAGCAGCTCGTCGTGAGCGACGGCGCGGTGGAGAAGCACGTGAGCAACATCTTCCTCAAGCTCGGCCTCTCCCCCAGCGAGGGGGACCACCGGCGTGTGCTGGCCGTGCTGACGTACCTGAATTCCTGAACTTCCGCCCGCCGCATCCGGCGGCGGCGGCGACACCCGGGGCCCAGGACCGAAGAATGACGAGGGGAAGAGATACGCGAGAGGATCCTGGGACGGGTGAAGCGTGACAAACCATGGCGACACGACGTCTCATAGGGGCGTCCAACATATGAGCGGTCCAGGGAAGGCGACCCTTACCGTCGTAGGGTTGCCAGTGGGACGGTCGGTGGACCGGCCGCCCGGAGGAGCCGCCTCGAGGGAGGTCCAGTTCAGTGACCAGCCAGGTCAGTAGCGCGGCCGATCAGGCCGACGAGGCCAACGGCGGCCATGAGGCCGTCGTCGGCGAGCAACGCAGGCCCGCGGGCGACAAGGAGATCCGCCGACTGGACCGGGTGATCATCCGCTTCGCGGGTGACTCCGGTGACGGCATGCAGTTGACGGGTGACAGGTTCACCTCCGAGACGGCGTCGTTCGGCAACGACCTGTCCACGCTGCCGAACTTCCCCGCGGAGATCCGGGCCCCCGCCGGAACCCTGCCGGGTGTCTCCAGCTTCCAGCTGCACTTCGCCGACCACGACATCCTCACGCCCGGCGACGCGCCGAACGTGCTGGTCGCGATGAATCCGGCGGCGCTCAAGGCCAACATCGGCGATGTGCCGCGCGGCGGCGAGATCATCGTCAACACGGACGAGTTCGCCAAGCGCGCGATGGCCAAGGTCGGCTACGACACCTCTCCGCTGGAGGACGGCTCGCTGGACGCGTACCACGTCCATCCCGTGCCGCTGACGACGCTGACCATCGAGGCGCTCAAGGACTTCGGCCTCTCCCGCAAGGAGGCCGAGCGCAGCAAGAACATGTTCGCGCTGGGGCTGCTCAGCTGGATGTACCACCGGCCGACCGAGGGCACGGAGTCCTTCCTGCGGACGAAGTTCGCGAAGAAGCCGGCCATCGCCGAGGCGAACATCGCCGCCTTCCGCGCCGGCTGGAACTTCGGCGAGACGACCGAGGACTTCGCGATCTCCTACGAGGTCGCCCCGGCCACCAGCGCCTTCCCCACGGGCACGTACCGCAACATCTCCGGCAACCTCGCCCTGTCCTACGGCCTGATCGCCGCGAGCAAGCAGGCCGATCTCCCGCTGTACCTGGGCTCGTACCCGATCACCCCGGCCTCGGACATCCTGCACGAGCTGTCCAAGCACAAGAACTTCGGCGTGCGCACCTTCCAGGCCGAGGACGAGATCGCCGGGATCGGCGCTGCGCTGGGCGCGGCGTTCGGCGGTTCGCTGGCGGTGACCACCACCTCCGGTCCGGGTGTGGCGCTGAAGTCGGAGACGATCGGGCTCGCCGTGTCGCTGGAGCTGCCGCTGCTGGTGGTGGACATCCAGCGCGGCGGTCCCTCCACCGGTCTGCCGACCAAGACCGAGCAGGCGGACCTGCTGCAGGCCATGTACGGGCGCAACGGCGAGGCGCCGGTGCCGGTCGTCGCCCCCCGCACCCCGGCCGACTGCTTCGACGCGGCTATCGAGGCGGCCCGGATCGCGCTGACGTACCGGACCCCGGTCTTCCTGCTGTCCGACGGGTACCTCGCCAACGGATCCGAGCCCTGGCGCATCCCCGACATCGACGAACTGCCCGACCTGCGCGTCCAGTTCGCCACCGGACCGAACCACACGCTGGACGACGGCACCGAGGTGTTCTGGCCCTACAAGCGCGACCCGCAGACGCTGGCCCGCCCCTGGGCGCTGCCCGGCACGCCCGGCCTGGAGCACCGCATCGGCGGCATCGAGAAGCAGGACGGCAGCGGCAACATCTCGTACGACCCGGCCAACCACGACTTCATGGTCCGCATCCGGCAGGCCAAGATCGACGGCATCGAGGTGCCCGACGTCGACATCGACGACCCGGACGGCGCTGGGACCCTGGTGCTCGGATGGGGCTCGACGTACGGCCCGATCACGGCCGCCGTACGCCGCCTGCGGGCCGCGGGGCTGCCCATCGCGCAGGCCCATCTGCGCCACCTGAACCCCTTCCCGGGGAATCTCGGGGACGTGCTCGGGCGTTACCCGAAGGTAGTGGTACCGGAGATGAACCTCGGCCAGCTCGCCGCCCTGATCCGGGCGAAGTACCTGGTCGACGCGCAGAGCCACACCCAGGTGAACGGGATGCCGTTCAAGGCGGAGCAGCTCGCAGAAGCTCTCAAGGAGGCCATCAATGACTGAGGCGCTCTCGCTGGTGCCCAAGGCCGAGGCCAAGCAGTCCATGAAGGACTTCAAGTCCGATCAGGAAGTGCGCTGGTGCCCCGGTTGCGGTGACTACGCGATCCTCGCCGCCGTGCAGGGCTTCATGCCCGAGCTCGGCCTGGCGAAGGAGAACATCGTCTTCGTCTCCGGCATCGGCTGCTCCTCGCGCTTCCCGTACTACATGAACACGTACGGGATGCACTCCATCCACGGCCGCGCCCCCGCCATCGCGACCGGACTCGCCTCCTCCCGCCGCGACCTCTCCGTCTGGGTCGTCACCGGGGACGGCGACGCGCTGTCCATCGGCGGCAATCACCTGATCCACGCCCTGCGCCGCAACGTGAACCTCAAGATCCTGCTGTTCAACAACCGGATCTACGGCCTCACCAAGGGCCAGTACAGCCCGACCTCCGAGCTCGGCAAGATCACCAAGTCGACGCCGATGGGGTCGCTGGACGCCCCGTTCAACCCGGTCTCCCTGGCGCTGGGGGCCGAGGCCTCGTTCGTCGCGCGCTCCGTCGACTCCGACCGCAAGCACCTCACCGAGGTGCTGCGGCAGGCCGCCGACCACCAGGGCACCGCGCTCGTCGAGATCTACCAGAACTGCAACATCTTCAACGACGGCGCGTTCGAGATCCTCAAGGACAAGCAGCAGGCGGAGGACGCCGTGATCCGGCTGGAACACGGCAAGCCGATCCGGTTCGGCCCCGAGCTGTCCAAGGGCGTGGTCCGCGACGAGCGGACCGGTGACCTCGCGGTGGTGCGGGTGACGGCGGAGAACGAGTCCCGGGTCCTCGTCCACGACGCGCACAACCCCAGTCCCACCACGGCCTTCGCGCTGTCCCGGCTCGCCGACAACGACACGCTGCACCACACGCCCATCGGCGTCCTGCGCAGCGTGGAGCGGCCGGTCTACGACACGCTCATGGCCGACCAGCTCGAAACGGCCGTGGAGCGGAACGGCAAGGGCGATCTCGCGGCGCTCCTCGCCGGCAACGACACCTGGACGGTCGTCGGCTGAGGCCGCCCCACTCGCGAAAGGGCCGGGAGCAGTGCTCCCGGCCCTTTCGCGTGCGCGTCGGCGGGCGGGGGCGCGGACCTGGTCAGGCGGTCTCCGCCGCGCGGACCTTCCCGTCGTCGTACGCTGCCCGGGCCGCCTGCACGTCGGCCACCCGCCGCTCCGTCCAGCGCGCGAGGTCCCACACCTGCCGGGCGGCCTCCCTGCCCAGCCCGGTGAGCGAGTAGTCGACGCGCGGCGGGATGACGGGCTTGGCGTCGCGGTGCACGAAGCCGTCCCGCTCCAGCGTCTGGAGGGTCTGGGCCAGCATCTTCTCGCTGACGCCGCCGACGTGCCGGCGCAGCTCGCTGAACCGGTACGAGCGCTCCAGCAGGGCGGCGAGCACGAGCACGCCCCAGCGGCTGGTCACGTGCTCCAGGATCAGCCGGGACGGGCACATCTCGCGGTTCACGTCCGGGGCGCCGGCCCCGTTGCTGCTTACGGCCATGCCAGTACCTTACGTCAAAGTGGGTACTTTCGAATTGTTAGCGCTCTCCCTAGGGTGGTTTCACCAGGCGGATGACGCACATGCCGTACGCGAAACGGAGAAACCACCCATGAGCATCGTTGTCACCGGAGCCACCGGAGCCCTCGGCCGTCTCGTCGTCGACGAGCTGCTCGCCACCGTCCCGGCCGACCGGATCGCCGCGGTGGTCCGCGACAAGGAGAAGGCGGCGGACCTCGCGGCGCGCGGCGTCGAGCTGCGGATCGCCGACTACAGCGAGCCGGCCACCCTCGACGGCGCCTTCCGCGCACGGGACCGGGTGCTGCTGATCTCCGGCAGCGAGGTCGGCCGACGCGTCGCGCAGCACGCCGCCGTGATCGAGGCGGCGAAGGCCGCGGGCGTCGCACAGCTCGCGTACACCGGCGTACTGGGCGGGCCGGACGCGGACTTCGACCTGGCGGCCGAGCACAAGGCGACCGAGCAGCTCGTCCTCGACTCCGGCCTGCCGTACACCTTCCTGCGCAACGGCTGGTACACCGAGAACTACACGTGCAACCTCGGCCCCGTGCTGGAGCACGGCACCGTCGTCGGGAGCGCCGGCGACGGCCGGATCGCCTCGGCCACGCGCGCCGACTACGCGGCCGCCGCGGCCGCTGTGCTGACGGGCGAGGGCCACCTGGGCGCGGCCTACGAGCTGAGCGGCGACGACGCGTGGTCCCTCGCCGAGTACGCCGCCGAGCTGTCGCGGCAGACCGGCCGCACCATCACGTACACCGAGGTCCCGGCCGAGACGCACCTCGGCATCCTCACCGGCGCGGGTGTTCCGGAGCCGTTCGCCCGCATCCTCGTCGACGTCGACAGGGCCATCGGCCGCGGACTACTGGCCCGCACCACCGGCGATCTGGCGCGGCTGGCCGGGCGGCCCACCACGCCGCTCGCCGAGACGGTCGCGGCGGCGCTGGCCACCTCCTGACCCCACGCCTCGGCGGCCGCCGCCCCGCCCGCGCCGGGCACGATCCGTCATGACCGTATGGCGATACGGACATGACATAGCGCCCTCGCGCGCGTACCTTCTTGGGGGAACGCGCGCGCAGGGGCAGGAGGGTCAGTGAAGTCGCAGAACGAACAGCGGGCAGGGCTGCTGTACGGGATCGGCGCCTACGGCATGTGGGGCCTGGTCCCCCTTTTCTGGCCTCTGCTCAAGCCGTCGGGGGCGATGGAGATCCTGGCCCACCGGATGGTGTGGTCCCTGGCGATCGTGGCGGTCACCCTGCTCGCGCTGAAGCAGTGGGGCTGGGTACGCGAACTGGTGCGGCAGCCGCGCAAGCTGGGCCTGATATCCGTCGCCGCGACGGTGATCACCGTCAACTGGGGCGTCTACATCTGGGCCGTGAACTCCGGCCATGTCGTCGAGGCCTCGCTGGGCTACTTCATCAACCCCCTGGTCACCATCGCCATGGGCGTCCTGCTGCTGAAGGAGCGCCTGAGGCCCGCGCAGTGGGCGGCCGTGGGCATCGGCTTCGGCGCGGTGCTGGTCCTGGCGATCGGCTACGGCCGGCCGCCGTGGATCTCGCTGACGCTCGCGTTCTCCTTCGCCACCTACGGGCTGGTGAAGAAGAAGGTCAACATCGGCGGCCTGGAGTCGCTGGCGGCCGAGACGGCGATCCAGTTCCTGCCGGCGCTCGGCTTCCTGCTGTGGCTGGGGGCGAACGGCTCGTCGACCTTCGGCTTCCACGGCGCCGGCCATGCGGCGCTGCTCGCCGCGACGGGTGTGGTGACGGCCGCACCGCTGGTCTGCTTCGGCGCCGCGGCCATCCGGGTGCCGCTGTCGACGCTGGGGCTGCTGCAGTACCTGGCGCCGGTGTTCCAGTTCCTGCTGGGGATCCTGTACTTCCACGAGGCGATGCCCGCCGAGCGGTGGGCCGGGTTCGCGCTGGTGTGGCTAGCGCTGACGTGCCTGACGTGGGACGCGCTGCGGACGGCCCGCCGGACCAGGGCACAGGCGCTGCGTCTCGCGGCGGACGCCCTGAAAACGGCGCCGCCCGAGACCGCCCCCCTGCCGGAGGCGTCCTTGACGCCCCAGGCGCCCGCCGCCCAGCCGGACCGCACAGCCTGACCCGCGGCAGCCGGACGCCTGCACCCCTCGCCCCGACCGGCCGGGACCGCCCCCACTGAGCGCGCCTGCCGGTGGGGAGCGCCCGCGCACCGGGCCACGCCCGGATCGGGCCGCGCCCCGGGCACAAGGTGCGCAGGGCCGCCTGTCGACCGCCGGCGGTCGATACACCCTCACCCTCGCCCTCTCCCGGTGACGCGCCCGGCAGGGCCCAATCTCCACTCGAACGGCCCAGCTCCGCCTCCGGGCGCAGGCCACCCCTGGGGGCCGGTGTTACCACCGGAGGACGAGGCCCGGTCACACGGACCGCGGAACCCACAGAGCGGAGCGAGCGCGTCATGTCCCCACCCCTCGCACTTTCGATCGACTTCGGTCAGGGAATCACCGACGCGTGGTCCGCAGTGGCCAGGTTCATTCCGAAGTTCCTCGCCTTCCTGGCGATCCTGATCATCGGCTGGGTCGTCGCCAAGGCGATCGCCAAGGTCGCCGACCGCCTCCTGCGCAAGGCCGGCTTCGAGCGCATGGCCGAGCGCAGCGGTGTCTCGAACACCCTCAGGGACTCGAAGTACGACGCCACCGGCATCATCTGCAAGATCCTCTACTACGCGATCATGCTGATCGCCCTGCAGCTGGGCTTCGGGGTCTTCGGACCCAACCCGGTGAGCACGATGATCAACGGCATCGTCTCGTGGATCCCGAAGGCGATCGTCGCCTGCGTCATCGTCGTCGTCGCCATGGCCATCGCCCGCGCCGTCCGCGACATCGTCCAGGGCGCCCTCGGCGAGACCTCGTACGGCCGGGTGCTCGCCACCGTGGCCTGGGGCTTCATCGTGGCGCTCGGCGTCATCGCGGCGCTCAGCCAGGCGCAGATCGCGACGGCGGTCACCGGGCCCGTCCTCATCGCCGTGCTCGCCGCCATGGCGGGCATACTGATCGTGGGCGTCGGCGGTGGTCTCGTCAACCCGATGCGCGAGCGCTGGGAGCGCTGGCTGGCCACGGCCGAGGCCGAGTCGGGCCGCGCCAAGGACACCCTCACCGCCTACCAGCGCGGCCGCGCGGACGCCGCCGCCGGGCAGCCCGTCACCGAGCGCCGGCCCGGCCGTGCCCGCGGCACCGATACGCGTGGCAGCCAGGACAGGGGGTGGGGCGAGGACATGCCCCCCGGGACGGGCACCGGTCGCGACCCGATGTGACCCCGCGGGTCCGTGTGCCTCACCGGGACACAGCGCACGGGCAGGGCCCGGTCGACGGCCGTCGACCGGGCCCTGCCCGTCGGTCGCGCCAGGCGGCGTCGAGCAGATCGTGCTCGCGGATCAGCCAGCAGACCGCCGTGAGCCGCGGGGTGGCGAAGTCGTAGCCGACCGGCTCCGACCAGTCGATCTCCGACAGCCAGTCGGTGAACCCCAGGACGTAGTCCGTGAGATCCTCACGGCGCAGCACCTCGCCCGGCTCCGCGCGCACCGGGGATCCGGACCGGCGCTGCCTGGGCACCAGCGGCACCAGCGCGTCCCGGACGGCGGCCGCGTGCTGGTCGACGGCGGCGACGAGCCCCGGCTCGAAGGCGAACTCCGAGAGCCGGGGCATGTACGCGGCGGCCACGCCGACCAGCGGGCAGCCGGGCGGCCCGCCGAGGGGCGAAGCATCCATCCCCTCACGTGAGACCGGGAACAGAGCGCTCAAGACGTGACGTCGGTCGCAAAGCGCCCGTGCCGGACGGCCGGTCACTCCCGTCCCCGGCCGGCGCCCAGCGCCCTCTCCACCTCGGCGGCCACCGCCCTCCAGTGCGCCCTGCGGCGCTCGCGCTCCTCCGCGTCCGCCAGGCGCTCCTGGTGGAACCGGAACACCGCCCCGTCGCCGGAGCGTGCGGCGGAGACGGCGACCTGCACGGTGCTCGTGCCGTACGTCACGCGGATGCGGTCGCCGGGACGGCAGGAACGGAGCTCGCCCGTGACGCCGTCGGCCGTCTCGTAGGTCTCCCCCTTCACCGCGGGCAGCCGCGCGCCCTTGCCCAGCCACAGCTCCACCCCCTCGGGGCTCACGAGGAAGTCCCACACGGCCGCGGCCGGCAGCGGCAGGGTCCTGGACACGCCGATCTCCCAGCCCGCGTCCCTGGTCAGTCCGGTGGTCATGATCCGTCTCCCTCGGCCTGGCGTGCGCGGTGCGCCCGCATCTTGCTGCGGTTGCCGCAGTGCTCCATCGCGCACCGGCGACGGCGGCCGGGCCGCGAGGTGTCGACGAAGAGCAGGTAGCAGTTGTGCGCGGCGCACTCGCGGATGCGGTGCGCGTACGGACCGTGACGAGCTCCACGGCGTCGCGCGCGACGGTCGACAGCAGCGGGGCCACCCAGGCCCGCTCGGGCATCCACTGCCGCGATCCGTCCTCCACGATGCCGAAGGCGAGGGGCGGCTCGGCGGCGGCCGCGTCCACCGTCGCCACATCCGCCGGGTCGGGATCGCGGGCGTGCACGTGGGCGCCGGCCATCCGCCACAGGGCGTCCCGCAGCCGGCGGACCGCCGCCAGGCAGGCGTCGTCGACGTCCAGCAGGAGGCCCCCGGGCAGGCGGCCGGCCGTCACCCGGCGCAGGAGGCCGGCCGGCTCGTCCAGCACCTCGTAGCGAGCGAACTCACCCGGTCCGCCCGTGGTCAGCAGTCCAGAACAGAGCGCCCCCGCGTCGAAGCGGTGGGGGCGCCCTTCCCGTGTTCGCAGTTCCAGTCCCGGCGATTCCGTTGCCGTCCCACCCATGTAACCACTATGACCGGTTGCCATGACACTGCACTGGAAGCTCGTTGTCGACGCCTCCGACCCGCACGCCCAGGCGGACTTCTGGGCCGAGACCCTCGGCTATCTCGTCGAGGACAACAGCCGGATCGTCGAGCAGGTCCTCGGCTACGGCGGCGTGCCTGTCGAGGCCACCGTGGAATCGCACGGCCGGCGCGCATGGCGCGATCTGGCCGCCGTCCGCCATCCGGACGACCCCTACGACGAGAACACCGGCGGGGGACTCGGGCGGCGCATCCTCTTCCAGCGCGTCCCGGAGGCGAAGACCGTCAAGAACCGCCTCCACATCGACGTGCACGCCGCGCCCGGCGAGAGGGACGCGGAGGCGGAGCGGCTGCTGCGACTGGGGGCCACGGTCGTACGGCACGTGAAGGAGCCCGGCGGGGAGTGGGTGGTGATGGCGGACCCGGAGGGCAACGAATTCTGCGTGCAGTAACGACTGTTCGGATGTTCGGCATACGAACACCCGTGTCCGGATCCCGCTCTTGACGGTACGTCAACATCTCACTGAACATTCAGCACGCACAGCGCACGTCAAGCTCCAGCGCCCCGGGCCCCGCCGGCCCGGGGCGTCACGCACGTTCCGTTCCATCCCCGTACGGAATCCGGAGCCCCCACATGAACCTCTCCGTTCCCAGACGCACGCTCGCGGCCACCGCCTTCGCCCTCGCCGGCCTGCTCGCGGCCGGCGCGCCTGCGGCCACCGCCGCACCCGGTGCACCGAGCGCCCCGGCGGCCGCGCTCGCCGCACCCGACATACCCCTCGCCAACGTCAAGGCGCACCTCACCGAGTTCCAGTCCATCGCCACCGCCAACGGCGGCAGCCGGGCGCACGGCAGGCCCGGCTACAAGGCGTCCGTCGACTACGTGAAGGCGAAACTGGACGCGGCCGGATTCACCACATCCGTCCAGCAGTTCACGTACAACGGCACGACCGGCTACAACCTGATCGCCGACTGGCCGGGCGGCGACCTCAACCAGACCGTCATGGCCGGCGCCCACCTCGACTCGGTCTCCTCCGGCGCCGGAATCAACGACAACGGCTCGGGTTCGGCCGCCGTACTGGAGACCGCGCTCGCCGTCTCCCGCGCGCAGCTGAAGCCCGTCAAGCACCTGCGCTTCGGCTGGTGGGGCGCGGAGGAGCTGGGCCTGGTCGGCTCGCGACAGTACGTGAACAGCCTGCCGACGACGGAGCGTTCGAAGATCTCCGGCTACCTGAACTTCGACATGATCGGCTCGCCGAACCCCGGCTACTTCGTCTACGACGACGACCCGGCGATCGAGCAGACCTTCAAGGACTACTTCGCCGCGCTCGGCGTCCCGACGGAGATCGAGACCGAGGGCGACGGCCGCTCGGATCACGCGTCGTTCAAGAACGTCGGCATACCCGTCGGCGGCCTGTTCACCGGCGCCAGCCGCACCAAGACGAGCGCGCAGGCGCAGAAGTGGGGCGGCACGGCCGGTCAGGCCTTCGACCGCTGCTACCACTCCTCGTGCGACACCACGTCCAACATCAACGACACCGCGCTGGACCGCAACAGCGACGCCGTCGCCCATGCGATCTGGGCCCTGTCGGCCGGCACCACCGTCCCGCCCGGCGACTTCTTCGAGAACGCCGCCGACGTCGCCGTCCCGGACGCCGGAGCGGCCGTCACCTCGACCGTGACCGTCTCGGGGCGCACGGGCAACGCCCCGGCCGCCCTGAAGGTGGGGGTGGACATCAAGCACACCTGGCGGGGCGACCTGGTGATCGACCTCGTCGCGCCGGACGGGACCGCGTACCGGCTGAAGAACTCCAGCAGCGGCGACTCTGCGGACAACGTCATCACGACGTACACGGTGGACGCCTCGACCGAGGCGGCCAACGGCGCCTGGAAGCTGCGGGTGCAGGACGTGGCGCGGTACGACACCGGCTACATCGACAGCTGGAGGCTCACCTTCTGACGGCTCCGGCCCCGGCGAGGCCGGAAAGCCACCGCCGCGGGCCCGCGGCCGGCCAGGCCGTCCGGCGCCTCGTCCCATGAGCGCGCCCCGCCGTACGGGGAGTACGGCGGGGCGGCGGGGCGGATACCGCGGCGGGCCTGGCCGCAGCCGGCCCGGCCGCGGCCGCTACTTGTCCTGGTTGGCCGCCTCGACCAGGGCGTCCTTGGTCACGGCGCCGACGTAGACCGTGCCGTCGTCCGTCAGCAGGGCGTTGACCAGGCGCGTCGAGAAGACCGTGCCCTCGCCGAACGCGCCGGTGACCTTGTCCCCGAAGGCGTCCAGGAACTGCTGGGCCTCGGCCGGGACGTCGCCCTTCTCCGGAGCCTCGGCGCCCGCTCCGCCGGGCGCCTCGATCCGGGCGATGGAGGTCCAGCCCTCGCCGATGACGTCCGGACCGGCGAAGTCCGCCAGGCCGCCCTCGAACTCCTCGCGGGCGTGCTTCTCCCCCTCCAGCCTGTCGGCCTCCGTCACCTTCGCCCCCTTGGGCGGGGTGAAGTCGAAGGTCGAGGCGGCGGGCCGGGAGAAGTCGACCTTGGTGAAGCCCGCGTCGACGACGGCCTTGCCGCCGCTGCTCGGCGTGAGCGTGAACTTCAGCGGGGTGCCGGTCTCCGCGTCCACCGCGATGGTGACCGAACCGACCGTCGAGCCCTTCTGCTCGGGCTTGACGACCAGCTTGTACGCGTCCCGGCCGGCCACCTTGGCCGTGCCGCCGACGGTGATCGACGTCGTGCCCTCGGAGGCCTTCAGCACCTCGTCAGCCAGCTCCTTCGGCGTGGCCGGCAGGTCCTCCCCCCGCTTCTCGGCGGAACCGGGGCCGTCCTCGCCCTTGCCGGCCTCCTCGGCGTGGAAGACCTCGTTCGAGGCGCTGTCGTAGCCCCACATCTCGTCGCCGTTGTGGATCAGGCTGTACTCGGCCGAGTCCCGCAGGATCGAGATCTTCTGGCGGTCGGGCCCGTCGGCCGCGATCCGCAGCGTGTGCGTGCCCGAGGCGAGCTCGGTCAACTGCGCCTGCGGGTCGGCGGAGGAGCCCTCGGCGCCCTCGCCGCCCGCCCCCGCGAGCGAGCCGGCCAGACCGTCGAGCGCGGGCAGTCCCAGGTCGGTGGTGATCTTGACGGTGCCGGAGAGCTGCTCGGTGTCGGACGCGGCGATCTTCTCGATCAGCTGCTGGGCGGTGATCTTCGGCAGATCGGGGTCACCGGAGGCGGCGAGCGCCGGGACGAGCCCGATCGTCCCCGCCGCGACCCCGGCCACCGCGAGGGGGACGAGATAGCGGGAGGCCTTGCGGCGCCCCGCCGCGAGGCCGTCGGCCGCCTCGGTGGAGTGTGCGCTGTCGTTCGGTGCCATGGTGTGCCCTACCTCCGTGGTTGGTCAGGGGTGGTGTTCACCATCTGACCAAAACGGCCGCGGGGAAGCGTCAGCCCGCGGGCGCAAACCCGCGTACCCCTCTGGGATGACACCGGCCACCCTCAAGTCCCCCGCCCCGTAGGGGGCGAGCAGGTCCCGGGGCTCAGCCCGCGCGGTGGACCACCGCGTCGCACAGCTCCTCCAGCGCCGCCTTCGCGAAGCAGTCGGGCAGCGGGGCGAGCATCGCCCGCGCCTCCTCCGCGTAGCGGACGGAGTCCCGCCGGGCCTGCTCCAGCGCCGGGTGCTCGCGCAGCCGGCGCAGCGCCTCGGCGTGCCGCTCGTCGTCGCTGAGGTCGCCGTCGAGCAGGGCGACGAGCTCCAGGTCCTCGGGGCGCCCGTGCGCCTCGGCCGCGGCGCGCAGGTGCAGCACCGGCAGCGTCGGGATGCCCTCGCGCAGGTCGGTGCCCGGCGACTTGCCGGACTCGTGCGCGTCGGAGGCGATGTCGAGGACGTCGTCGGCGAGCTGGAAGGCGACGCCGAGCCGCTCCCCGTACTGCGTGAGGACGTCGACGACCCGCTCGTCGGCGCCGGACATCATCGCGCCGAAGCGGCAGGACACGGCGACCAGCGAACCCGTCTTGCCGGCCAGCACGTCGAGGTAGTGCTCCACCGGGTCGCGGCCGTCGCGCGGGCCCGCCGTCTCCAGGATCTGTCCGGTGACCAGACGCTCGAACGCCTCCGCCTGGATGCGTACGGCCTCCGGGCCGAGGTCGGCCAGGATGTGCGAGGCGCGGGCGAACAGGAAGTCGCCGGTGAGGACGGCCACGGAGTTGCCCCAGCGGGTGTTCGCGCTGGGCACGCCGCGCCGCACGTCCGCCTCGTCCATCACGTCGTCGTGGTACAGCGTCGCGAGATGGGTGAGCTCGACGACGACGGCCGAGGGCACGACGCCCGGCGCGTGCGGGTCGCCGAACTGGGCGGCCAGCATCACGAGCAGCGGGCGGAAACGCTTCCCACCTGCCCGGACGAGGTGCTGTGCGGCCTCCGTGATGAACGGGACCTCGCTCTTGGTGGCGTCGAGCAGGCCCGCCTCGACAGCCGACAATCCGGTCTGGACATCGGCCTCAAGAGCCTGGTCCCGCACGCTCAGCCCGAACGGCCCGACGACGGTCACGAGGGGGTCTCCTGTCTGCTGACGATCACACGGATTGTCGATGTGTCGCTGGATTCACTCAAGTCAGCGTATCCGGTCGCCTTTCGATCACCATGAGCGCCTTCCCGCCACCCCCGGTATGTTCGTGATCAGCCGCAATGACCTGGAACAGGGGCTTTTGCCCCTACCTGTGATGGCCCCCGCCGCCCCTCGGCGGGGCCCTGCCGCCGAGGTACAGCCATGCGTATCCGCAGAGACTTTCCGTACGAGACGGCTCACGAGGACCTGCGCGTCCGCCTGCCCGACGGCATCGCCCTGTACGCGCGCCTGTGGCGGCCGGTGACGGACGAGCCCGTGCCCGCCCTGCTCGAGTACGCGCCGGACCGGCTCGCCGACGCGACGGCGGTGCGCGACGGGGAGCGCCACCCCTGGTACGCGGGCCACGGCTACGCCTGCGTCCGCGTCGACGTGCGCGGGCACGGCAACAGCGAGGGTGTGCCCGGCCCGGAGGGCGGTGCGGCCGAGCTCGCGGACGGCGTCGCGGTGATCGAGTGGCTGGCACGGCAGCCGTGGAGCACCGGCCGGGTCGGCATGATCGGCATCGGCGCGGCCGGCCGGAGCGCGCTGCAGATCGCGGCGCTCGCGCCGCGGCCCCTGCGGGCCGTGGTCGCGGTGGGCGCGAGCGACGACCCGTACGACACCGACGGGCCCTATCTCGGCGGATCGGTCACCGGCGAGTCGCTGCACTCCCGGGCCGCCGCCCGGCTCGCGCATGCCGCCCGGCCGCCGGACCCGCTGCACACGGGGGACGCGTGGCGCGCGATGTGGCTGCGGCGGCTGGAAGCCGTCGAGCCCAGCGTGCCCGGGTGGCTGGCGCACCCGCTGCGCGACGAGTTCTGGCGGAGCGCCGGGATCAGCGACGACACGGACGCGGTGCGGGCGGCCGTCCTCGCGGTGAGCGGCCTGCACGACCCCGCCCGTGACGCCGTGCTGCGGCTCGTGGAGCGGCTGCCGGCGGACCGGGTGCGCGGACTGATCGGGCCGTGGCCGCGCCAGTACCCGGACCGCGACCCCGAACGGGGGATCGGCTTCCTCCAGGAGACGCTGCGCTGGTGGGACCAGTGGCTGAAGGACCGGGACACGGGCGTGCTGTCCGAGCCGCTGCTGCGCTGCCGGCTCGGACCGTCCGCGCCCGGGCCCGGCCGCTGGACCGGCGAGGACGTCTGGCCGTCGCCGCACGTCACCGTCGTCCCCTACGCGCTCGGCGCCGCCCCGGGCGCCCCCGTACCCGTCTCTTCCCCGCAGCACACCGGGACGGACGCGGGCCGGACGCGCCCCGTGGGCCACTCCGCCGATCTGCCGCCGGACCAGCGGGAGGAGGACGCGCGGTCGTTCTGCTTCGAGTTCCCCGTCGGCACGGCGCCGGTCGTCGTCCTGGGACGGCCCCGGGTAACCCTGCGGCTGCGCCTGGACGCGCCGCACGGACAGGCGGTGGCCCGGCTCTGCGACGTCGCACCGGACGGCGCCTCCACGCTCGTCACGCGCGGCGCCCTCGACCTCGCCGCGCGTGCGGGCCGGGAGCGGGCCCTCGCCTGGACGCCGGGCACGACGGAGGACGTGTCGTTCGACCTGTCCCTGGCCGGGCACACCTTCGCGCCGGGCCACCGCGTCCGGCTCGCCGTCTCCTCCGCGTACTGGCCCTGGCTCTGGCCGCATCCGGACGCGGCGGGCTTCAGCCTGGACCCGGCGGGCTCGCGGCTGGACCTGCCGGTCCGCGAACCGGCCGGGCCCGGCGGCGCGTTCGCCGAGCCCGAGCACTCCGAGCCGCCGGCCGTCGCGGTCCCCCAGACCCTCGACGGGGACCGCCCCCGCCTGCTGCTGACGCGTGACGTGGCGGACGGCCTGTGGACCCTGGACGTGACGCCCCACCGAGGGGGCACGCATGTCCACCCGGACGGCCTGGAGCACACCGAGGAGGCCCGCGAGACGTACGCGATCCGGCAGGACGATCCGCTCTCCGCACAGGCCCGCACCGCCTGGACGATCCGCCTCCACCGGCCGGAACTCGGCTGGGACGTCCGCGTCGAGACCCGCTCCGCCCTCACCTGCGACGCGGCCGGCTTCCTCGCCTCGGACGAGATGGTGTGCCGCGACGGCGACGAGATCGTGTTCCACCGCACCTGGGAGAAGCGCCTGCCCCGCACGGCGCACTGACGGGACGACGGCCCCCGCCGGAGCACTCTCCGTGTGATCCATCGGGCCCTGCCGCGGCAGGCGGGCAGGCACGTAACGTGTCACCCACACCCGTGGAAAGCGAGGCAGGCACCGATGTCCGAGCAGAGCCCGCTCGATCTGGCCGAGGGCGACCCCTTCGGCCCGCACAACCTTCCGTACGGCGTCTTCACCACGGCCGACGAGCCGGAGCGCCGCAGGCTCGGCGTCCGGATCGGCGGCCATGTGCTCGACGTCGGAGCCGCCGCCCTCGCGCTCGGTTCCCCGTACGCCGGGGTGCTGGCACAGCCCAGCCTCAACCCGCTGCTCGCCGCCGGGCGCACGGCCTGGCGCGACGTACGGCGCGCCCTGACCGCCTGGGTCACGGTGCCCGCGCACCGGCCCGACGTGGAGCCGCTGCTGCACCCGCTCGACGCGGTGACGATGCACCTGCCCTACGAGGTCGCGGACTACGTCGACTTCTACGCGAGCGAGCACCACGCCACCAACGTCGGAAAGATCTTCCGGCCCGACGGCGACGCGCTCACCCCCAACTGGAAGCACCTGCCGATCGGTTACCACGGCCGCTCGGGCACGGTCGTCGTGTCCGGTACGGACGTCGTCCGGCCGTCCGGGCAGCGGAAGGCGCCCGCCGACCCGGCCCCCGTCTTCGGCCCGTCCGTGAAGCTCGACATCGAGGCCGAGGTCGGCTTCCTCGTCGGCACCCCGTCCGAGCGGGGCAGGCCCGTCCCTCTCGCGGACTTCCGCGAGCACGTCTTCGGGCTCTTCCTGCTCAACGACTGGTCGGCGCGCGACATCCAGGCCTGGGAGTACGTGCCGCTCGGCCCGTTCCTCGGCAAGTCCTTCGCCACCTCGGTGGCGGCCTGGGTCACCCCGCTGGAGGCGCTGGAGGCCGCCCGGACCGCGCCGCCCGCACGGGACTTCCCCCTGCAGCCGTATCTCGACGACACGGACGAGGAGGAGCCCGGCGGCTTCGACCTGCGCATCTCGGTCGCGCTCAACGGTCATGTGGTGGCCGAGCCGCCGTTCGCCACGATGTACTGGACGGCCGCGCAGCAGCTCGCGCACATGACGGTCAACGGCGCATCGCTGCGCACGGGCGACCTGTTCGGCTCGGGCACGGTCAGCGGTCCCGAGGTGAACCAGCGCGGCTCCCTCCTCGAACTCACCTGGAACGGCCGCGACGCCATCGAACTGCCCGACGGCAAGCGCACGTTCCTGGAGGACGGCGACGAGGTGACGCTCACCGCCTGGGCCCCCGGCCCCGACGGCGTCCGCGTCGGCCTCGGCGAGGTCACGGGCCGCGTCGTGCCCTCCGCCTGACCGGCCCGCACGGGTCCCGCCGCCGCTCATCGGCGGCGGGATCCTGGGCGGCCGAGGGCCCGCCCGTCAGAACTCCACGAGCCTGACCACGACCATGAACGAGCCGCAGGCCAGCATGAACAGCGCGAACGCCGCCTTCCACGGGCGGCGCCGGCGCACCAGGTCCCGGCCCGCGCCCGCGATCGCGAAGACCGCGCCGATCAAGCCCAGGGCGCCCATGACGGCAGCGGTCCAGTAGGCCCAGGGGTGCTCCTCGAGCAGGCGCAGCAGGAGCAGGGCGGGCCCCAGGAACCCCAGTGGCCACATGTGGTCACCGCCGGACTCCTCCGCCGCTCGGTGCCGGATCTGCTGCTGGGTCATGTCTCCCCCGTGGTCGTCGGCCGTTCGTCCCGCCCCCGGTAGGACGACCCGCAGCACCGCCGGGTTGCCCGGGCGGTACGCGGACACGGCAGAGGGCCCGGTCTCTCCTCGGGGAGAGGCCGGGCCCTCGGGCGTGCCGCGGCTAGCGCACGAACACGCTCGCCTGGCCGGCCAGATCCAGGAAGTACTGCGGCGCGAGGCCCAGCGCCAGCGTGACCGCCACGCCGACGCCGATCGTCGTGATCGTCAGCGGGGACGGCACAGCGACCGTCGGGCCCTCCGGCTTCGGCTCGCTGAAGAACATGAGCACGATGACCCGGATGTAGAAGAACGCCGCGATCGCCGACGAGATCACACCCACCACGACCAGCGCTCCCGCGCCGCCCTCCGCCGCTGCCTTGAACACCGCGAACTTGCCGGAGAACCCGGACGTCAGCGGGATGCCGGCGAAGGCGAGGAGGAACACCGCGAAGACCGCCGCCACGAGCGGCGAACGCCGCCCGAGACCGGCCCACTTGGACAGGTGCGTCGCCTCGCCGCCCGCGTCGCGGACCAGCGTGACGACCGCGAACGCGCCGATCGTCACGAAGGAGTACGCGAGCAGGTAGAACAGGACGGACGAGATGCCCTCGGGCGTCGTGGCGATCACACCGGCGAGGATGAAGCCGGCGTGGGCGATCGACGAGTACGCCAGGAGCCGCTTGATGTCGGTCTGGGTGATCGCGACGATCGCGCCGCCGAGCATCGTGACGATGGCGACCGCCCACATGACCGGACGCCAGTCCCAGGTCAGGCCCGGCAGCACCACGTACAGCAGCCGCAGGAGCGCGCCGAAGGCGGCGACCTTGGTGGCCGCGGCCATGAAGCCGGTCACCGGGGTCGGTGCGCCCTGGTAGACGTCGGGCGTCCACATGTGGAACGGCACCGCGCCGACCTTGAACAGCAGGCCCATGAGGATCATCGCGCCGCCGATCAGCAGCAGCGCGTCGTTGCCCATCGTGTCGGCGAGCGCCGGGTCGATGGTGCGGATGCTGCCGTCGACGACCTCGGCGATACGGGCGTAGGACACCGAGCCCGCGTAGCCGTAGAGGAGCGCGATGCCGAAGAGCAGGAACGCCGAGGAGAACGCGCCCAGCAGGAAGTACTTCACGGCCGCTTCCTGCGACATGAGCCGCTTGCGGCGGGCCAGCGCGCACAGGAGGTACAGCGGGAGGGAGAAGACCTCCAGGGCGATGAACAGCGTCAGCAGGTCGTTGGCGGCCGGGAAGACCAGCATGCCGGTGATCGCGAACAGGACGATCGGGAACACCTCGGTGGTGGTGAACCCGGCCTTCACCGCGGCCTTCTCGTGGTCGCTGCCCGGGACCGCTGCGCCCTCGGCGGCGAACGAGTCGACGCGCTTGCCGTGCGCGGCAGGGTCGAGGCGGCGCTCGGCGAACGTGAACACGGCGACCAGCGACGCCAGCAGGATCGTGCCCTGCAGGAAGAGCGCCGGCCCGTCGACCGCGATCGCGCCCATGGCGGCGATGTGCGCCTTGGTGGTTCCGTATCCACCGGCGGCGAGCCCGACGACCGCGGCGAAGGAGGCCGCGAGCGCGACGACGGTCAGGAACACCTGGGTGTGGTACCGGGCCTTGCGCGGGACGAGGGCCTCCACGAGCACCCCCAGCACGGCCGCGCCGACGACGATCAGCACGGGTGCCAGCTGGGCGTACTCGATGTGGGGCGCGGGGATCTTGCCGAGCGGCTCGACCTCCGCAGCCGTCGTCCACAGGCTGTGGACAGCTGTAGCGCTCACTTGGCCGCCTCCACATCGGGCCGGGGGTCCTGCTTCTGTACGTCGGACATCGTGTGCTCCACGGCCGGGTTGACGATGTCCGTCAGCGGCTTCGGGAACACGCCGAGGAAGAGCAGCAGCGCGATCAGCGGTGCGACGACCGCCAGTTCACGTGCCTTGAGGTCGGGCATCGCGCTGACCTCCGCCTTCACCGGGCCGGTCATCGTGCGCTGGTAGAGCACGAGGATGTAGAGCGCGGCGAGCACGATGCCGGAGGTCGCGATGATGCCGGCCACCGGATAGGCGGCGAACGTGCCGACCAGGACCAGGAACTCGCTGACGAACGGCGCGAGTCCGGGCAGTGACAGGGTGGCGAGGCCGCCGATCAGGAACGTGCCCGCGAGCACCGGGGCGACCTTCTGCACACCGCCGTAGTCGGCGATGAGCCGCGAGCCGCGCCGCGAGATCAGGAAGCCGGCCACCAGCATCAGCGCGGCGGTCGAGATGCCGTGGTTGACCATGTACAGCGTCGCGCCCGACTGGCCCTGGCTGGTCATCGCGAAGATGCCCAGGATGATGAAGCCGAAGTGCGAGATCGAGGCGTACGCGACCAGGCGCTTGATGTCCCGCTGGCCCACCGCGAGCAGGGCGCCGTAGACGATGCTGATCAGCGCCAGCGTGATGACGACCGGCGTCGCCCACTTCGACGCCTCCGGGAAGAGCTGGAGGCAGAAGCGCAGCATCGCGAAGGTGCCGACCTTGTCGACGACCGCCGTGATCAGCACGGCGACCGGGGCGGTCGCCTCGCCCATCGCGTTCGGCAGCCAGGTGTGCAGCGGCCACAGCGGGGCCTTCACCGCGAAGGCGAAGAAGAAGCCGAGGAACAGCAGCCGCTCGGTGGTGGTCGCCATCTCCAGTTGACCGCTCGCCCTGGCCTCGGCGATCTCGGAGAGCGAGAAGCTGCCCGCGACGACGTACAGGCCGATGACGGCGGCCAGCATGATCAGTCCGCCGACCAGGTTGTACAGCAGGAACTTCACGGCCGCGTACGACCGCTGGGCCGCCGCGTTCTCGTCCGTGCCCGCGTGGGCGCGGTCGCCGAAGCCGCCGATGAGGAAGTACATCGGGATGAGCATGGCTTCGAACAGGATGTAGAAGAGGAAGACGTCGGTGGCCTCGAAGGAGAGGATCACCATCGCCTCGACCATCAGGATCAGCGCGAAGAAGCCCTGGGTGGGCCGCCACCGCTTGCTGCCGGTCTCCTGCGGATCGGCGTCGTTCCAGCCGGCGAGGATCACGAACGGGATCAGCAGCGCGGTCAGCGCGATGAGCGCGACCCCGATGCCGTCCACGCCCAGCTCGTACCGCACCCCGAAGTCCTTGATCCAGGCGTGCGATTCGACGTGCTGGTAGCGGTCGCCGCCGGGCTCGAACCGTACGAGCACGATCGCGGCGAGCACGAGTGTCGCGAGCGAGACCAGCAGGGCCAGCCACTTGGCGACCGTCCGGCGCACGGCGGGCACGGCCGCGGTGGCGATCGCGCCGAGCGCCGGGAGCACGGCCGTTGCCGTCAGCAGAGGAAAGCCTGCGTTCACTACTTCGGACATACCGATCAGACCGCCCTCATCAGCAGGGTCGCGGCGATCAGGATCGCCGTACCGCCGAACATCGAGACCGCGTAGCTGCGGGCGTAGCCGTTCTGCAGCTTGCGCAGCCGGCCGGAGAGCCCGCCGAACGTGGCCGCCGTGCCGTTGACCACTCCGTCGACCAGGGTGTGGTCGACGTATACCAGCGAGCGCGTGAGGTGCTCGCCGCCGCGGACCAGGACCACGTGGTTGAAGTCGTCCTGGAGCAGATCGCGGCGGGCGGCGCGGGTGAGCAGCGAGCCGCGCGGCGCCGTGACGGGCACCGGGCGGCGCCCGTACATCAGGTACGCGAGCCCCGCGCCGAGCAGCAGCACGACGACCGTCGAGGTCGTGATCGCCGGGACGCCGATGACGGGGTGCGGGTGCTCGAACTGCGTGACCGGCTCCAGCCAGTGGACGAAGGACTCGTTCAGGCTGAACAGACCGCCCGCGAAGACCGACCCGAAGGCGAGCACGATCATCGGGATCGTCATCGACTTGGGCGACTCGTGCGGGTGCGGCATCTCACCCGGGTGCACCTCGATACCGGGCTCGACGCTGGGCGCCGTGTCCGGGTCGGGCGCGGGCTGCCAGCGCTTCTCGCCGAAGAACGTCATGATCATCACGCGGGTCATGTAGAACGCGGTGATGCCGGCGCCCAGCAGGGCCACGCCGCCGAAGATCCAGCCGCGGATGCCGTCGTCGTACGCGAAGGCCGCCTCAATGATCTTGTCCTTGGACCAGAAGCCGGACAGGCCAGGGAAGCCGATGATCGCCAGGTAGCCGAGGCCGAAGGTGACGAAGGTGACCGGCATGTACGTGCGCAGGCCGCCGTACTTGCGCATGTCGACCTCGTCGTTCATGCCGTGCATGACCGAGCCCGCGCCGAGGAACAGCCCCGCCTTGAAGAAGCCGTGCGTCACCAGGTGCATGATCGCGAAGGCGTATCCGATGGGACCGAGACCGGCCGCCAGGATCATGTAGCCGATCTGCGACATGGTCGAGCCGGCCAGCGCCTTCTTGATGTCGTCCTTGGCGCAACCGACGATCGCACCGAAGAGGAGCGTGACCGCGCCGACGACGACGACCGCCAATTGGGCGTCCGGCGCGGCGTTGAAGATCGCGCCGGAGCGGACGATCAGGTAAACGCCGGCGGTGACCATCGTGGCCGCGTGGATCAGGGCCGAGACCGGGGTCGGGCCCTCCATCGCGTCCCCGAGCCAGGACTGCAGCGGCACCTGGGCCGACTTGCCGCACGCGGCGAGCAGCAGCATCAGGCCGATGGCCGTCAGCATGCCCTCACTGGTCTCACCCGTGGACTCCAGCACCGGCCCGAAGGCGAAGGTCCCGAAGGTGGTGAACATCAGCATGATCGCGATCGACAGGCCCATGTCGCCGACGCGGTTGACCAGGAAGGCCTTCTTCGCCGCGGTGGCCGCGCTGGGCTTGTGCTGCCAGAAGCCGATGAGCAGGTACGAGGCGAGACCGACGCCCTCCCAGCCAACGTACAGCAGCAGGTAGTTGTCGGCGAGCACCAGCAGCAGCATGGCTGCGAGGAAGAGGTTCAGGTAGCCGAAGAAGCGGCGGCGCCGCTCGTCGTGCTCCATGTACCCGACGGAGTAGAGGTGGATCAGCGTGCCGACGCCCGTGATCAGCAGGACGAACGTCATCGACAGCTGGTCGAGCCGGAAGGCGATGTCCGCCTGGAACCCCTCGACGGGGATCCAGCTGAACAGCGTGCTGTGCAGGGCGCGTTCCTCCGCGCCCTTGCCGAGCATGTCGGCGAAGAGCACGGCGCCGATGACGAAGGACGCGGCGGCGAGCAGGGTGCCCAGCCAGTGGCCGGTGCGGTCGAGCCGGCGGCCGCCGCAGAGCAGCACCGCCGCTCCGAGCAGGGGCGCCGCGACGAGCAGCGCAATCAGGTTCTCCACGATTCGTCCGTCCCCTTACAGCTTCATCAGGCTGGCGTCGTCGACCGAGGCCGAGTGGCGGGAACGGAACAGCGACACGATGATCGCGAGTCCGACCACGACCTCCGCGGCGGCGACCACCATCGTGAAGAACGCGATGATCTGGCCGTCGAGATTGCCGTGCATCCGGGAGAACGCGACGAGCGCGAGGTTGCACGCGTTGAGCATCAGCTCCACGCACATGAACACCACGATCGCGTTCCGCCGGATCAGCACACCGGCCGCACCGATGGTGAACAACAGGGCAGCGAGATACAGGTAGTTGACCGGATTCACCGCTTGGCCTCCTGTCCGTCCCGGTCGTGCTCGTCCCGGCCGCGTCCCAGGCGCTCCTCGGAGCGCTTCTCGATCGCCTTGAGATCCTCCAGCGCGTCGGCCGACACATCGCGGATCTGGCCCCGGTCCCGCAGGGTCCGGTTGACGGTGAGCTCGGACGGGGTGCCGTCCGGCAGCAGTCCGGCGATGTCCACGGCGTTGTGCCGGGCGTAGACACCGGGCGCGGGGAGCGGCGGCAGGTGCTTGCCTTCGCGTACGCGCTGCTCGGACAGCTCCCGCTGGGTCCTGGCCCGCTCGGTGCGCTCCCGGTGCGTGAGCACCATCGCGCCGACCGCGGCCGTGATCAGCAGGGCGCCGGTGATCTCGAAGGCGAAGACGTACTTGGTGAAGAGCAGCCGGGCGAGGCCCTCGACGTTGCCGCCGTTCGCGGTGTTGGCGACGCCCAGCCCGTTGAAGTTCTTCAGCGAGGCGTTGCCGATACCGGCGATCAGCAGAATGCCGAAGCCGAGCCCACAGGCGGCGGCCAGCCAGCGCTGCCCCTTCAGCGTCTCCTTCAGCGAGTCGGCTGCGGTGACGCCGACCAGCATGACGACGAAGAGGAACAGCATCATGATCGCGCCGGTGTAGACGATGATCTGCACGACGCCGAGGAAGTACGCGCCGTTGGCGAGGTAGAAGACCGCCAGGACGATCATGGTCCCGGCGAGGCTGAGCGCGCTGTGCACGGCCCGCTTCATCAGGATCGTGCCGAGCGCCCCGACGACCGCGATGGTGCCGAGCACCCAGAACTGGACGGCCTCGCCCGTGGAGGTGACGGAGGCGGCGAGCAGGTTCATGCCCCGATCACCTTCTTCGAGGCCGGTTCGCCCTCGCCGAACGTCGACTCGGCCTCCTGGACGGTCTCGCCCTTGGAGTGGGCCACCTGCTGGACCGTGCCGGGCGCGGCCTCCGTGACCAGCCCCCGGTAGTAGTCCTGTTCGTCCATGCCGGGGTAGATGACGTGCGGGCTGTCGACCATGCCCTCCTCCAGACCGGCGAGCAGCTGCTCCTTGGTGAAGATGAGGTTCGCCCGGCTGCTGTCGGCCAGCTCGAACTCGTTGGTCATCGTCAGCGCGCGGGTGGGGCAGGCCTCGATGCACAGTCCGCAGAAAATGCACCGGGCGTAGTTGATCTGGTAGGCGCGGCCGTACCGCTCGCCCGGGGAGTAGCGCTCCTCGTCGGTGTTGTCCGCGCCCTCCACGTAGATGGCGTCGGCCGGACAGGCCCAGGCGCACAGCTCGCACCCGACGCACTTCTCCAGCCCGTCCGGATGGCGGTTGAGCTGGTGCCTGCCGTGGAAGCGCGGCGCCGTGACCTTCTGCTGCTCCGGATACTGCTCGGTCAGCCGCTTCTTGAACATGGCCTTGAAGGTCACGCCGAAGCCGGCGACCGGATTCTGGAACGTGCTCTCGGATTCCTCAGACACCGTCAGCCTCCTTTCCGTCCCGAGGACCATCACTGTCGGTTTGCGATCCGCCGCTGGCGATCAGTTCGCGGTCGCGGCGCGGGCGCCTGCGCGGCACCGGCGGCAACTCCTGGCCGGGCAGCGGCGGTACGGGGAATCCGCCCGCCATCGGGTCGAAGGGGCCCGGTTCGGGCTTCGCGGCCTCGGCCTCCTTCTCCTTCTTGCCGCGGAAGACGTCGGCGACGAAGGACAGGAGCAGGACGGCGATCACGGCCCCGGCGACGTACAGCACGATCTGCTGGAAGTCGTAGTTCTCGTTCCGCAGCGCCCGCACGGTCGCGACCAGCATCAGCCAGACGACGGAGACCGGGATCAGCACCTTCCAGCCGAGCTTCATCAGCTGGTCGTAGCGCACGCGGGGCAGCGTGCCGCGCAGCCAGATGAAGAAGAACAGCAGGAGCTGGACCTTGAGGACGAACCAGAGCATCGGCCACCAGCCGTGGTTCGCGCCCTCCCAGAAGGCGGAGATCGGGTACGGCGCCCGCCAGCCGCCCAGGAACAGGGTGACCGACACGGCCGCGACGGTGACCATGTTGACGTACTCGGCCAGCATGAACATCGCGAACTTGATGGAGCTGTACTCGGTGTTGAAGCCGCCGACGAGGTCGCCCTCGGACTCCGGCATGTCGAACGGCGCCCGGTTGGTCTCACCGACCATCGTGACGACGTAGATGATGAAGGAGACCGGCAGCAGCAGGATGTACCAGCGGTCCGCCTGCGCCTCCACGATCGCCGACGTCGACATCGACCCGGAGTAGAGGAAGACGGAGGCGAACGCCGCGCCCATCGCGATCTCGTACGAGATCATCTGCGCGCACGAGCGCAGACCGCCGAGCAGCGGGTACGTCGAGCCGGACGACCAGCCCGCGAGCACGATGCCGTAGATGCCGACCGAGGCGACCGCGAGGATGTAGAGCATCGCGATCGGCAGGTCGGTCAGCTGCATCGTGGTGCGGTGGCCGAGGATCGAGATCTCGTTGCCGGCGGGGCCGAACGGGATCACGGCGATCGCCATGAAGGCCGGGATCGCGGCGACGATCGGGGCAAGGATGTAGACCACCTTGTCCGCGCGCTTGACGATCACGTCTTCCTTGAGCATCAGCTTGACGCCGTCGGCGAGCGACTGGAGCAGACCCCAGGGGCCGTGCCGGTTGGGGCCGATGCGCAGCTGCATCCAGGCGACGACCTTGCGCTCCCACACGATGGAGAAGAGCACCGTCACCATCAGGAAGGCGAAGCAGAACACGGCTTTGATGACGACGAGCCACCAGGGGTCGCGCCCGAACATCGACAGGTCCTCGAGAGCCAGGACGCTGCGCTGTGCTTCGGCGACATGAGCCAGCGTGGTCATGCGTGCACCTCCGTTGCGGGGGTGGCCGGGACTGCGCCCGGCAGGCCGACGAGGGTCGAGGACCTGGACGGCCGCACGGCGTCGCGCAGGCGCGCGGCCGCCGGCCGGCGGGTGACTCGAGCGGTCATGACTGCACCTCCGGTGTCGCCTCGGCGGCACCCGTCACGGCCGCGATACGGACCAGTTCGCCCGGACGGGCACCGGTGTCCGCCGTCACGCCGCCGCCGGCCGAGTTCATGGGAAGCCACACGACGCGGTCGGGCATCTCGCTCACCAGGAGCGGCAGCCGCACCGATCCGGCCGGACCGGAGACCTGCAGTTCGTCGCCGTCGTTGACGCCGGTCTCGGCCGCGGTCGCCGCCGACAGCCGGGCCACGGCGGCGTGCCGGGTCGCGGCCAGCGCCTCGTCGCCCTGCTGGAGCAGGCCCTGGTCGAGCAGGAGCCGGTGACCGGCGAGGACCGCCTCGCCCGCGCCCGGCCGCGGCAGCGGCCTCGCCGACTCGGCGGGTTCGCCGGCGCGGGGACCGTCCCAGCGGCCGAGCCGGTCCATCTCGGCGCGTACGGACGTCAGGTCCGGGAGGCCGAAGGGGATGTCGAGCGCGTCCGCGAGCATGTGCAGCACCCGCGCGTCGGTCGGCGGGAGGGGCCGGGTCATCTGCTCGGGCTTGAGGGCGGCCTCGAACATCCGCACCCTGCCCTCCCAGTTGAGGAAGGTGCCGGGCTTCTCCGCGACAGCCGCGACCGGGAAGACGACGTCCGCCCGGTCGGTGACCTCGCTGGGCCGCAGCTCCAGCGAGACGAGGAAGCCGACGGCGTCGAGCGCCTCCCGCGCGCGGGCCACGTCGGGCAGGTCGGCGACCTCGACACCGGCGACGACCAGCGCGGCCAGTTCGCCCGTGGCCGCGGCCTCGACGATCTGGCCGGTGTCCCGGCCGTAGCGGTGCGGGAGTTCGCGTACGCGCCAGACCTCGGCGGTCTCCTCGCGGGCCCGCGGGTCGGTGGCCGGGCGGCCGCCCGGCAGCAGCGACGGCAGTGCGCCCGCCTCGATCGCGCCGCGGTCACCGGCCCGGCGCGGGATCCATACCAGGCGGGCGCCGGTGGCGGTCGCCGTGCGCAGGGCGGCGGTGAGGCCGCCGGGCACGGCCGCGAACCGCTCGCCCACCACGATCACCGCGCCCTCGGCGCGCAGCGCCTCGGCCGCCTTCGCGCCGTCCCCGTCCAGCCCCGTGCCGGAGGCGAGGGCGTCCAGCCACTCGGTCTCGGTGCCGGGCGCGGCCGGCAGCAGCGTGCCGCCCGCCTTGGCCAGGCCCCGCGTGGCGTGCGTGGCCAGGGAGAAGGTGCGCTGGCCGTGCTTGCGGTGGGCCTTGCGCAGCCGCAGGAAGACGCCGGGCGCCTCCTCCTCCGACTCGAACCCGGCGAGCAGGACCGCCGGCGCCTTCTCCAGCGAGGTGTAGGTGACTCCGGTGCCGGACAGGTCCCGGCCCTGCCCGGCGACCGCTGCCGCCAGGAAGTCGGCCTCCTCGGCGGAGTGGACCCGCGCGCGGAAGTCGATGTCGTTGGTGTCCAGGGCGACCCGCGCGAACTTGGCGTACGCGTAGGAGTCCTCGACGGTCAGCCGGCCTCCGGTGAGCACGCCGGCCCGGCCTCGTGCGGCCCGCAGGCCCTCCGCCGCCGCCTCCAGCGCCTCGGGCCAGCTCGCCGGCTCCAGCTCACCGGTGTCCTTGCTGCGCACCAGCGGGGTGGTGAGGCGGTCGCGCTGCTGGGCGTAGCGGAAGGCGAACCGCCCCTTGTCGCACAGCCACTCCTCGTTGACCTCCGGATCATCGGCGGCCAGGCGGCGCATGACCTTGCCGCGCCGGTGGTCGGTGCGGGTGGCGCAGCCGCCCGCACAGTGCTCGCACACGCTCGGCGAGGAGACCAGGTCGAAGGGGCGGGAGCGGAAGCGGTACGCGGCCGAGGTCAGCGCCCCCACCGGGCAGATCTGGATCGTGTTGCCGGAGAAGTACGACTCGAACGGGTCGCCCTCGCCGGTGCCGACCTGCTGGAGCGCGCCCCGCTCGATGAGCTCGATCATCGGGTCGCCCGCGACCTGGTTGGAGAAACGGGTGCAGCGTGCGCACAGCACGCAGCGCTCACGGTCGAGGAGCACCTGCGCCGAGATGGGCACCGGCTTCTCGTAGGTGCGCTTCCTCCCCTCGAAGCGGGACTCGGCCTGCCCGTGCGAGACCGCCTGGTTCTGCAGGGGGCACTCGCCGCCCTTGTCGCAGACCGGGCAGTCCAGCGGGTGGTTGATCAGCAGCAGCTCCATCACGCCCTTCTGCGCCTTCTCGGCGACGGGCGAGGTGAGCTGCGTCCTGACGACCATGCCGTCGGTGCAGGTGATGGTGCAGGAGGCCATCGGCTTGCGCTGGCCCTCGACCTCGACGATGCACTGGCGGCAGGCGCCGGCGGGGTCGAGGAGCGGGTGGTCACAGAAGCGGGGGATCTCGATGCCGAGGAGTTCGGCGGCGCGGATCACCAGCGTCCCCTTGGGGACGGAGAGCTCGACGCCGTCGATGGTCAGCGAGACGAGGTCCTCCGGCGGCTGGGCCGCCGCTCCGCCGGCGGAGGCGGAGGACGTGGTGACGGTCATGCGTCCACCTCCGGGTGGGACGAGTCGAAGCCGCGGCCGGTGCCGGGCGCGTGCGCCGGACTCATGCGGACACCTCCGTGATGTGTCGGTCGGCCCAGGCCGTGGACTTGGCCGGGTCGAAGGGGCAGCCCCGGCCCGTGATGTGCTGCTCGTACTCGTCGCGGAAGTACTTGAGCGAGGAGAAGATCGGGGACGCGGCGCCGTCGCCGAGCGCGCAGAACGACTTGCCGTTGATGTTGTCGGCGATGTCGTTCAGCTTGTCGAGATCGGCAAGGGTGCCGGCCCCGTTCTCGATGTCCCGGAGCAACTGGACGAGCCAGTAGGTGCCTTCGCGGCACGGTGTGCACTTGCCGCACGACTCGTGGGCGTAGAACTCGGTCCACCGCGTCACGGCCCGCACGACGCAGGTGGTCTCGTCGAAGCACTGGAGCGCCTTGGTGCCGAGCATCGACCCGGCGGCGCCCACACCCTCGTAGTCCAGCGGGACGTCGAGGTGTTCGTCGGTGAACATCGGGGTCGAGGATCCGCCCGGCGTCCAGAACTTGAGCCTGTGGCCCGCCCGCATGCCGCCGCTCATGTCGAGCAGCTGGCGCAGCGTGATGCCGAGCGGGGCCTCGTACTGGCCGGGGCTCGCGACATGGCCGCTGAGCGAGTACAGCGTGAAGCCCGGGGACTTCTCGCTGCCCATCGACTTGAACCAGTCCTTGCCCTTGTTGAGGATCGCGGGAACGGACGCGATGGACTCGACGTTGTTCACCACAGTGGGGCACGCGTACAGACCGGCGACCGCGGGGAAGGGGGGCCTGAGCCGGGGCTGGCCGCGGCGGCCTTCCAGGGAGTCCAGCAGCGCCGTCTCCTCACCGCAGATGTACGCACCGGCGCCCGCGTGCACGGTGACCTCGAGGTCGAGTCCGCTGCCCAGGATGTCCTTGCCGAGGAAGCCCGCTTCGTACGCCTCGCGGACGGCCTCGTGCAGCCGCCGCAGCACGGGGACGACTTCGCCGCGCAGGTAGATGAAGGCGTGGTTGGACCGGATCGCGTAGCAGGCGATCACGATGCCCTCGATCAGGGAGTGCGGGTTGGCGAAGAGGAGCGGGATGTCCTTGCAGGTGCCCGGCTCCGACTCGTCGGCGTTGACCACGAGGTAGTGGGGCTTTCCGTCGCCCTGCGGGATGAACTGCCACTTCATTCCGGTGGGGAAGCCTGCGCCGCCGCGGCCGCGCAGGCCCGAGTCCTTGACGTAGGCGATGAGGTCGTCGGGCGACATCGCCAGTGCCTTGCGCAGGCCCTCGTATCCCTCGTGCCTGCGGTAGGTCTCCAGGGTCCAGGACTCCGGCTCGTCCCAGAAGGCGGAGAGCACCGGGGCCAGCAGCTTCTCCGGGCTCGCCTCGCCGCCGGTCTCCGGCCGGGAGCTGCCCCCGTATTCGGTGGACACGGTCATCACTCCCCCTCCTCGCCGACAGGTCCGGCCGGGTGCTCCGGGTCGGATGCCGATGTCTGCTGCGGTGCGTCATGAGAGCTGAGGTGCTCGGAGCCGGGCTGCGGCGGCTCCTGGGGCGCCTCGCCTCGCGGGTGGACCACGCGCGTCGCCGGGGCTGCCTCGCCCCTGGCCAGGCGGAGCCCGATCAGGGACGCGGGTCCGGCGCCGCCGCTCGCCTCGACCGCGCCGGGACGCTCGTCGGGGAAGCCGGCCAGGATGCGGGCGGTCTCCTTGTAGGTGCACAGGGGCGCGCCGCGGGTGGGCGTGACCTGCCGACCCGCCCGCAGGTCGTCGACGAGCCGCTTCGCCGACTCGGGCGTCTGGTTGTCGAAGAACTCCCAGTTGACCATCACGACGGGCGCGAAGTCGCAGGCCGCGTTGCACTCGATGTGCTCGAGGGTGACCTTGCCGTCCTCGGTCGTCTCGTTGTTGCCGACGCCGAGGTGCTCCTTGAGCTCCTCGAAGATCGCGTCGCCGCCCATCACCGCGCACAGGGTGTTGGTGCAGACGCCCACCTGGTAGTCGCCCGACGGCTTGCGCCGGTACATGGTGTAGAAGGTGGCGACCGCGGTGACCTCCGCGGTGGTGAGGCCGAGCACGTCCGCGCAGAACCGCATGCCCGTACGGGTCACATGGCCCTCCTCCGACTGCACGAGGTGCAGCAGCGGGAGCAGCGCGGAGCGCGAGTCCGGGTAGCGGGCGATGACCTCTTTCGCGTCCGCCTCGAGCCGGGCGCGCACATCGGCCGGGTAGTCGGGCGCGGGCAGTTGCGGCATGCCCAGCGATACGTCCGTCATCGGTCGACGCCTCCCATCACGGGGTCGATGGACGCGACGGCGACGATGACGTCGGCGACCTGGCCGCCTTCGCACATGGCCGCCATGGCCTGCAGGTTGGTGAAGGACGGGTCGCGGAAGTGGACCCGGAAGGGACGGGTGCCTCCGTCGGAGACGACATGGACGCCCAGTTCACCCTTGGGCGACTCGACGGCGGCGTACGCCTGCCCGGCCGGGACGCGGAAGCCCTCGGTCACCAGCTTGAAGTGGTGGATCAGAGCCTCCATGGAAGTGCCCATGATGTTCTTGATGTGGTCGAGGGAGTTGCCGAGACCGTCCGGGCCCAGGGCGAGCTGCGCGGGCCAGGCGATCTTCTTGTCGGCGACCATGACCGGCCCGGGCTCGAGGCGGTCCAGGCACTGCTCGACGATCCGCAGCGACTGGCGCATCTCCTCGAGGCGGATGAGGAAGCGGCCGTAGGCGTCACAGGTGTCGGCGGTCGGCACGTCGAAGTCGTACGTCTCGTAGCCGCAGTACGGGTCGGTCTTGCGCAGGTCGTGGGCGAGGCCCGCGGCGCGCAGGATCGGTCCTGTGGCGCCGAGCGCCATGCAGCCCGTGAGATCGAGGTACCCGATGTCCTGCATACGGGCCTTGAAGATCGGGTTGCCGGTGGCGAGCTTGTCGTACTCCGGCAGGTTCTTCCTCATCGTCTTCACGAACTCGCGCGTCTGGTCCACCGCGCCGGGCGGCAGGTCCTGGGCCAGCCCGCCGGGCCTGATGTACGCGTGGTTCATGCGCAGGCCGGTGATCAGCTCGTAGATGTCGAGGATCAGTTCACGGTCACGGAAGCCGTAGATCATGATCGTCGTGGCGCCGAGTTCCATACCGCCGGTGGCGATGGCGACCAGGTGCGAGGAGAGCCGGTTGAGCTCCATCAGCAGCACGCGGATGATCGTCGCCCGGTCGGGGATCCGGTCGTCGATGCCGAGCAGCCGCTCCACGCCCAGGCAGTACGCCGTCTCGTTGAAGAACGGCGTCAGGTAATCCATGCGCGTGACGAACGTGGTGCCCTGCGTCCACGTCCGGTACTCGAGGTTCTTCTCGATACCGGTGTGCAGGTAGCCGATGCCGCAGCGGGCCTCGGTGACGGTCTCGCCGTCGATCTCCAGGATCAGGCGCAGCACGCCGTGCGTGGAGGGGTGCTGCGGACCCATGTTGACCACGATGCGCTGGTCGTCGGCCTTGGCCGCGGACTGGACGACCTCGTCCCAGTCGCCGCCGGTGACCGTGTACACGGTCCCCTCGGTGGTCTCGCGGGGGGAAGCGGTGGTCATTGGAGCCTCCCGGAGGGAGTCGATGAGGGGCGGTGGGCGCTCACGAGTACGACCTCCGCTGGTCCGGAGCCGGGATCTGGGCGCCCTTGTACTCGACGGGGATGCCGCCGAGCGGATAGTCCTTGCGCTGCGGGAAGCCCTGCCAGTCGTCCGGCATCATGATCCGGGTGAGGGCGGGGTGGCCGTCGAAGACGAGCCCGAAGAAGTCGTACGTCTCGCGCTCGTGCCAGTCGTTGGTCGGATAGACCGACACCAGCGACGGGACGTGCGGGTCGCTGTCCGGCGCGGTGACCTCCAGCCGGATCAGCCGGCCGTGGGTGAGCGAACGCAGGTGGTAGACGGCGTGCAGTTCGCGGCCCTTGTCATGGAGGTAGTGCACCCCGCTCACGCCGGTGCACAGCTCGAAGCGCAGCGCCGGGTCGTCGCGCAGGGTCCTCGCCACCTGGACCAGGTGTTCGCGCGTGATGTGGAAGGTGAGTTCGCCGCGGTCGACGACCGTCTTCTCGATGGCGTTCTCCGGGAGGAGGCCCTGCTCCTCCAGGGCGCCTTCGAGCTCGTCGGCGACCTCGTCGAAGTATCCGCCGTAGGGGCGGGTGGCCGGTCCCGGGAGCCGTACGGAGCGTACGAGCCCACCGTAACCGGACGTATCCCCTCCGTTGTTGGCGCCGAACATGCCGCGCTGGACGCGGATCTCCTCGCCGTGCTCACCGCGCTGCCCGGGAAGGTTCTGCCCGGAGAGCTCCTTCTCCGGATTCGGCTGGTCCGTCATCACTGCATCCCCTTGGTGTCCCCCAGAGCTGACGCCTGGGTGGTGCCCCCATCTCCGCCCACGCGGCGCAGAGGTGCGGCTTTCGTGTTCGTCTGCGGCCCGGCGGCCGCGCGCGCGTCGCTCACCGGAGCAGCCCCTTCATCTCGATCGTCGGGAGCGCCTTCAGGGCCGCTTCCTCCGCCTCGCGGGCCGCTTCCTCCGCGTTCACGCCGAGCTTGGAGCTCTGGATCTTCTGGTGGAGCTTGAGGATCGCGTCCATCAGCATCTCGGGGCGCGGCGGGCAGCCGGGCAAATAGATGTCGACGGGGACAATGTGATCAACACCCTGCACAATCGCGTAATTGTTGAACATTCCGCCCGATGAGGCACAAACACCCATGGAGATCACCCACTTGGGGCTGGGCATCTGGTCGTAGACCTGGCGCAGGACGGGCGCCATCTTCTGGCTCACCCGCCCGGCCACGATCATCAGGTCGGCCTGGCGCGGCGAGCCGCGGAAGACCTCCATGCCGAACCGGGCCAGGTCGTACCGCCCGGCGCCCGTCGTCATCATCTCGATGGCGCAGCACGCCAGGCCGAAGGTCGCCGGGAACACGGACGACTTGCGCACCCAGCCCGCGGCCTGTTCGACGGTGGTCAGCAGAAAGCCGCTCGGCAGCTTCTCTTCGAGTCCCATAGGAGTGCTCCTTCGCCCCTCAGTCCCATTCCAGGCCGCCGCGCCGCCACACGTACGCGTAGGCGACGAAGACGGTGAGCACGAAGAGCAGCATCTCCACGAGCCCGAAGATCCCCAGCGCGTCGAAGGTGACGGCCCAGGGATAGAGGAAGACGATCTCGATATCGAAAATGATGAAGAGCATCGCCGTCAGGTAGTACTTGATCGGAAAGCGGCCGCCACCGGCCGGCGTCGGCGTGGGCTCGATGCCGCACTCGTACGCTTCAAGCTTCGCCCGGTTGTACCGCTTTGGGCCGATAAGCGTGGCCATGACCACGGAGAAGATCGCAAACCCTGCCCCGAGGGCGCCGAGCACAAGGATGGGCGCGTAAGCATTCACCCTCCCCGCTCCTTCCAGTCGTCCTTGACCGTTGGACCGCACCGGGCCATCGCCTCGCCGCCTCGCGAAGATCGTGTACATGTGAGGCAGTTCACAAGCCCGACTGCTCCGCATCCTATGCCTGTCGGTCTGTGATCTGCGACACGGGGTCGGGCATCGCGTTTGTGATCTCCACCACCCGACGAACGATCATGAACGAGGATGAGCAGTGATCTTCATACGTGAAGCTCCCGAGTGATCACCAGACGTGACATCTGGTGCGGTTACCGCTGGTCAAAGGCGTGGCGCTCTATCAAGTGGTGGCCCATGCAGGCAAATTGGCAATGGACCGCAATGGGTGATAGAGGACATCCGCTCACTCGACCGTGGGACGGGGCGGACAACGGTGGACGCGTGCGCGCGTTCACGAGCCTCCGAGGGTCCGAACGTTGGCCGTTCTGTGACCTGCGCCACTCGCTCAAGAGTTCAACAAAAGCGGCCTTGGCCATCCGGGCGAGAGGGTGATAGGCCGACGGCAATTCGGACCTTTTACGGAAAGCCCATGATCACAGCCGTGATCACGCATGCCCGGTTTGCCCGTTACGGCGTCAATAAAGGTCCATCCGCAGCGGATTCACAGGTTCCGTTCGTAACTGTGGCGCAACCCACGTTTCTTGAAGGGAACCGTCGGGCCCTGATAGCGGTTGTACTCATGTCCCACACCGCTCACATACCCAGCCACCGGAAGCCCCGCCGCGGAGCGTCGAAAGTCGCGATCCGGACCGGAGTTGCCGGTGGCTTCCTCAGCACCATCGCGGTGGCCGGAGCCGCCGGGCCGGCGAATGCCGAGCCGGTGACCCAGACCATCGAGATGCCCGTCCTCACGTCCACCGACCTCTCCGCCGCGGTCGCGCAGTCGGCCGAGGCCACGCAGCAGGTCGCGCTCGACCTCGAACTGCAGGCGCAGGAGGACGCCGCCGCCGAGGAGGCGGCCAAGAAGGCCAAGAAGGCGAAGGCCGAGGCGGAGCGCGAGGCCGAGGCCAAGGCCAAGGCGGAAGCGAAGGCCCGCGCCGAGGCGGAGGCCGAGGCGCGCGCCTCGCGCAACGCCGAGCGCACCACGCTGTCCGCCTCCACCGCCCCCGCGAGCGGCTCCGCCGCCACCGTCGTCGCCTTCCTCAAGGCGCAGCTCGGCGACGCGTACATCATGGGCGCCACCGGTCCCAACGCGTGGGACTGCTCCAGCCTGGTCCAGGCCGCGTACCGCCAGGTCGGCATCGAGCTGCCGCGCGTCTCGCAGGACCAGTCGGTCGCCGGCACCCAGGTCGGCACCTCCAACCTCCAGGTCGGCGACATCCTCTACTGGGGCGGCGCCGGCTCCGCGTACCACACGGGCGTCTACATCGGGAACGGCCAGTACCTGGACGCCGCGAACCCGAGCAAGGGCGTCGTCATCCAGGACCTGTCCGGCTACCCGGCGAGCGGCGCGGTCCGCGTGCTCTGAGGGCTGTCGACGTCTTCGACGGGCCGCCGCTCCGGAACGGGAGCGGCGGCCTTCGTCGTACCCGGCCCCCCGGGCGCGCCCGCGCCCCGGCGGTTCAGGCCCGGCCGCCCCGTGCCGCCCGCCGTTGCGTCAGCCACTCGTCGAACGTCTGCGTGCCGCGCGGGCCGGGCCCCGTCGGCAGCAGGCCGCCGGCCGCCATCGCGCGGCCCGCCGCGCCCGGGAACCTGGCCGGCACCACCAAGCGCCGCTCGTGCCGGGCCGGCAGCACACGGCGGACCATGTCGATCAGCAGCTCCTCGCGGGGGCCCGCCAGTTCCGGGGCCATTCCCACGGCCGGGCCCAGCGCCAGCCCGACGAGCGCGCGGGCCGCCTCCCGGACGGCGACCGGCTGCACGCGCATCGGCGGGATCGGCGCCAACGGCCCTCGCATGCGGTCGAGGAGCTCGTCGGCGAACTCGTGGAACTGGGTGGCGCGCAGCACCGTCCACGGGACCGGACCGGCCGCCACGACCTCCTCCTGCCGGATCTTCCCCTGGTAGTAGCCGTGGCCGACCCGGTCGGCGCCCACGATCGACAGCGCCACGTGATGGCGCACGCCCGCCCGTTCCTCCGCCATGAGCAGATGGCGCGACGCCGACTCGAAGAAGGCGACGGCCTTGCGGCGGCTGATCGTCGCCGCGTTGGTCACGTCGATCACCGCCTCGGCGCCGGCGAGCGCGGCGTCCAGCCCCCGGCCCGTGGTGACGTCGGCGCCGGTCGACCGCGCCAGCACCACGGGCTCGTGACCCGCCGCCCGCAGTTCCCCGACGACGTGCCGCCCGGCCAGGCCCGTGCCGCCCGCTACCGCGACCCGCATGGGTCCTCCCTTCGCCCGTCACCCCGCGTGGGTGACGCGGAGCTTCGACTGGCCGTGCGGCAGGCGCTCCCAGTCGTCCATGAAGCGGGCGGCGAGGCCGTGGCGCGCGGCCAGCCGTACCAGAGTCTCCGTACGGTAGTAGAAGTCCTCGCCCAGCACCTGGTGCTCATGCGTCTCGGTGCGGTCGTAGGTGAAGTCGAAGAAGCCGCCGGGCGCGAGGATCCGTCCCACGTGCGCGAGGCATTCGTCGATGATCTCCAGCGGCGAGTGGGAGAAGACGCTGTGCGCGTGCACGACCGTGAACGCGGCGTCGGGAAGGAAGTCCAGGGTCAGATTGTCGACGGGTGTCAGGTACGGCAGCTTGTCCTGGAGCCCGTAGCGGACGAGGGTCTTCTTCGCCTCGATGAGGATGTCGGGCGAGATGTCGATCCCGTAGTAGTGGCCGGGCTCCAGATGGTCGATCAACAGCCGGCCGGCCCGCAGGTTGCCGCAGCCGATCTCCAGCAGCCGGTCCTGCGGCCGCAGCCCGTGCTCACGCAGGTAGTCGAACTGCATCTGCCCGATGGCGAGCCAGCGGTCGTGCGAGGGCCCGCCGCCGACCGCCGCCTCCGGGCTCCTCGCGGTGTCGGACGCCATCACCGCCCGGTAGTACGCGACGTGGCCGCCGCGGTGGCGCAGCCGCAGCCACGCGTCCCGGCCCGCCCGGCGCAGATGGGGCACCACGCGGCGGGGATGGCGCATTGCGTACCGCACCTTGTGGCCGAGCCGTGAGCGGTTCACCGACAGGCGGGATGTGCGTCCTTGCTGCATGACGGCCTCCGTGCCATCCGTGGGCTGCCCCTTTCCGGATGCTAACCAGCGGACGAGACGACCGGCACGGGCTCACTCGTTCGGAACGCGCGTTGGTCCGACTGCCGCGCCGGCCCGGGCGCCCGGCCGCACCCAGCGGCATCTTGGCTGCCATGCGGGAAACAGGCGTGATCAACGAGGCACTGACCGGTGCGGCGGGCGAGGTGCTGCGGGGGCCGCGCGCCGGGACGGCCGCCGGGAACGCTCTGCCCTGGCTCGCGGCCGTCTCCGCCGCCTTCGCACTCGTCCACCTCGCGCTGATCGCCCCGGGTCTCGGGCTCGGCTGGGACGAGTCGGTGTACGTCAGTCAGGTGAGCCCGCAGGCGCCGGCGGCGTTCTTCAGCGCGCCGCGCGCCCGGGGCATCACCTTCCTCGTCGCCCCCGTCACGGCACTGACCACCTCCGTCATGGCGCTGCGCGTCTTCATGGCCGTGCTGGCGGGCTGTGGCCTGTTCCTCGCGCTGTGGGTGTGGCGCCGACTGCTGCCCGCTCCCGTCCTCGGCGTCGCGGGCGGGCTGTTCGCCAGTCTGTGGATCACGATGTTCTACGCCTCGCAGGCGATGCCGAACCTGTGGGTCGCCTACGGGGCGCTCGCCGCGGTCGGCTGCTTCCTGCGGGCCGCGCGGAGCCCGGGCGACCGGTGGGCGCCGGCCGGCATGGCGGCGGGGGTGGCGTTCGCCGCGCTGATGCGGCCCGCGGACGCGGTGTGGCTCGCACTGCCGCTCGCGGTCGCGGCCGTGGTGACGCGGGCCTGGCGGTGGCCGCTGCTGCTGGTCCTGCTCGCCGCGGGCGTAGTCGCCGGCTGTGCCCCATGGATCGTCGAGGCGTACGTCTCGTACGGGGGGCTCTCCGCCCGGCTGGAGCGGGCCAGCGAGATCCAGGGCCGGCTGGGCTGGTACTTCTCCGTCGACGATCACGTACGCGCCCTCGACGGACGCCTGCTGTGCCGCCCCTGCGACGTGGCCTGGCGGCACCCCGCGGCCGCCCTGTGGTTCTTCGTCCTGCCGCTGTTCGTGGCCGCGGGCGTGTGGGCCGCCGCCCGCACCCGCCGCCACCGCACGCCGCTGGTGGTCGCGACCGTCGTCGGTGCCGCGCTGGCCGCGCCCTACCTGTTCACCGTCGGCTACGCGGCGCCGCGCTTCCTGCTGCCCGCCTACGCCCTGCTCGCCCTGCCCGTCGCGTACGGCCTCGTCCGGGCGTGCCGGCCCCGGCCGCGCGGGCGGTGGATCGCCGTCGCGATCGTCGCGGTGTTCGTGGCGGTGCATCTGGCGATCCAGTTCCGGGTAGCCGACAGCGCCGCGGACCGGGTGCGGCGCAGCACCGCCGATCTCGGGCGCATCGCCGCCGAACTGCGTGCCCTGGGTGTGCGCCCGCCGTGCGTGGTCAGCGGTACGGAGGCGATCCGCATCGCGTTCCGCGCCGGCTGCGCCTCCCGCCAGCCCTGGGGCCACGACGAGAGCATCACGCCGGAGGAACTCGCGGCCGCGGCGCACCACCGGCCGGTCGCCGTCGTGGTCGCGGACGGGGGACGCCCCCCGGCGTACGCCCGCGCGTGGCCCGCCCATCCGTTGCCCGACCTGGGCAGCCTGACGGGCCTGCGGGTCTACGTCTCGGCCGCGGACCGCTGAGTCCGCCCCTTCGTGACCCGGCACGCGGGCGACGCTCGAACCACCCACGACCGCTCGGCCGCCCGTTCCTCCAGCCGTCCCCCTGTGCCCGCCGGGCGGTCACGCCTTCGGGGTCACTTTGGCAAGTCCGGGTCAGAGGTACTCGGTCGCAGGCGTTCGCATGAGCATGGAGACCTTCGCAGGCCCCGCAGCCCGGGAAGCAGGGCCGCTCCCGGGGGGTTTCGGCGTGGTGGATCCCGCGGCTCCCGGAGGTGACCCGGGCCGCGAGCGCGGCCTGCTCCGCCTGCTCGACGGCTCAGCGGTGGATGTTCGTCTGGTCGCCGCCTGCCTGGTAGATGTGGCTGCCGCCCGAGGCCCTTGCCTCTTGTACCAGCGTGCCGTGGTGTGACCGGTCCTCCGCCGTCGGCAGGAGCGGGGTCAGCTCCTCGTCGAGCACACGGCGAAGTTCCCGTGCCAGGTCGGGATCCTCCCGCAGCAGCCGCTGGAGCCTGCGCTGCCAGTCCGAAGCGAGGTGGCCTTCGGTTTCGGGGTCGTTGCTCTGTCGTGCCTCCAGCACCTCGGCACGTACCTCCGCCAGCTCGGCCTCGACGGCCGGAACCCGCTCCGGGTGGACGCGCCGCCACAACTCCACGGCGGAGGTGCGCGCCTGCTGCCAGGCGTCGGTGGCCATCGCACCGACCAGCGCGGTCGCGGCGGCCGCTGCCAGTGGATCCATGTCAACCTCCGGGAATGACAGTTCTGCATGGTCGTCAATCGGGCTCATGTGGAGAGGCGTGGTACGCGGGCGTCACCGTGTCCGGCCTGTTCATCGGTCCGCGGGCGCGCCGGGTGGAGAACCCCAGACGACCGCGTCGAACTCCACGGCGGGGATGACCCCTTCCGGGATCCGCGTCACCCGGAGGCGGGCGACCCGGCCGCCGTCGGTTTTCACGCACAGGACGGTGCCCGGTCGCACGGGGACGGAGGGAGCGGCGGCGGCTTCGACCGTGCCGGCGCAGGCCTCGTGGTCCGGCAGGTCTCCGTCGGTCCGCCACAGCGACACGGCCCCCTGGCTGCCGGGGTATACATCGAAACCGCCGTCGGCGCCCGACCCGATAACGAGATCGCCGTAGGAGAACTGCGACGGCTTGGTGGGCTGGCCGTCGTCCAGTTCCTTGCCCTCCAGGCCGAGCACCATGACGCCGCTCCATTGGACTGAGGGCTCGGGGCGCGGGGAGGACGGGCTCGTAGTGCCGGTCTCCTCCTCCGGTGCGGCGCTGGGACCGGTCACCCGCGGTCGGTCGCCACCCGTCTGCGGGCCGCCGCCCGGCGTGCCGTCGGGTGAGGAGTCGGGCTGACGGCTGGTGCCATTCGAGATCCGGCCATCGGTCATCGCGTACGCGGCCGCCGCGCCGACGACCGCGGCGATGGCCGCTGCCAGCACGATGCGTCTCTTGCCGTGGGCCCGGGACCGGTCGGCGGCAGCGCCGTCGGCGGGTGCCGCGGCACCGGGGTGGCCGGGCGGGGGGAGGTAGAAGACGTTGTTGTTGCTGCTGTTGGTGAGGTTGAGTTGTCCGCCCCCAGCCTGGTGCACGGAGCCCGATGTCTGCGCTCTCCCCTGCATGCTGACGGCGGAATGGGACTCCTCGGGCCGTCGCTCGCCGCTCGCGCTCTGGTTGCCAGACATCCCCCGCCTCGGCAGTTGCTCCCCCGCTGTCCTCCGTGGGGCAAGCGTATGCCGTCGCCTCGACCGGCCATCGGGCTTTCGTCGAATTCCCCGCCCGCACCGGCGATGTCAACGCCGTCCCGTGCGCCGAGCCGCCGAGCGGGGCCGGACCGTCTGCGCCTGTCCCGACTGCGTACCGAACATCACCCCCCGGCGGCTCCCCAATGGCTCCGCATCAGCCGACCGGAGCGAGAGCGACCGCTGACCCGGTCGCCGCGATGCGGCTGCACCGCACCCTCGCCACCGCCGACGAGTGCCTCGTCGAGACCGAGGGCGACCGCGACCGGCACGCCGCACGCCTCGCCCGCGTGGAGCAGCTCGCCGACAAGCTCGCCGCGATCGTGGGGGACAGCGAGCAGCAGCTCGTCGAGGACATCCGGCGCGCGTGCACGGGCGACGACGAGGAGAGCAGCCGATGAACCGAGCAGTCGCCGCTCACAAGACCGTCGCGGCACTGCGCACGATCCGTGAGCAGTGAGGCGAGCTGCTGCTCGTCGTCGAGACCCCGCCCGCCGATGTGTGGCCCACCGGCCAACCTTGACGCCCTCGACACCGGCCTCGCCGTCGAGCGGATGATCTTCGGTCTCGCCGACACCCTCGCCGCCACCGTCCAGTACGGCGAGCAGGGGCGCAGCACGACCCGCGGCGTTGGGAGTTCGCCGACCCGGACGCCGCCGACATCCGGCACGCGCACGGCAGCAGGGCGCACGGTCTGCACTTCGCGTGCGTGTGGATCGATGGACGCGTGCTCGACGAGGACACCACCCCCGAGCAGCAGCTCGACGGCGCCTTCGCCGAGCCCCTGTTCACTGCGCGGCGAGGATGAGGCCGACGAGGCCGACCAGGGCGCCGATGCTCGGCAGGGGCCATCGGCGATCTTCGAGTGCGTCAGGCGTTGTTCGTGGTGTCGTGTGGCGAGGGCTTCCACCAGGGCGTCAACGACGTGCCGCCCGGCCCCTTGTGCAGCTCGTGCAGAGCCGTATTGAGCTCCTTGTGGCTGCCGCGCAGGTCCGGCTTGCGCAGACGACCGGGGCGTGCTGTCGTTCCAGCGCCACGCAAGACGCCCACCGCGGCTCATGGGTACCGTTCTGAGAGAGCCCGAACGGATGGAGCCCCGCGCATGCTGGAAGAAGCCGAGGAGATCGGCCGCCGTGTTCGCCGCGCGCGCCTGCGCCTGGGCATGCCACAGGCGGACCTCGCCGCCGCCCTGGGGAAGTCTCAGGGGTGGGTGTCCAAGATGGAACGCGGACAAATCGAGATCGACCGTGTTGGCCTGCTCAACGCCATCGCGGCAGAGCTGCACGTTCATCCCAACGATCTGATCGGGCGCCCATACACCAGCAGCCCGGCTGACAATCAGTGGCAGGTCGCCGCCGCGTCCATCTTGCGTGAACTACGCCGCTACGACCTCACGCCGGTATTCGAGGGCAACCCCCGGCCATCCAGCGAACTATGGCACGACATGACCAGGCTGCATCGCCTACGAGACGCCGCCGCCAACGTGGCCATCCTGCGTGTGCTGCCGGACCTCCTGCGTGAGGCGCGTGCGCTCGCCGAGGTTTCCAACGGCCACGAACGCGAAGAGGCGTACGCCATTTACGCCGTCGCCTGCAAGTTCGCCCACACGGCCGCCCATGCCCTCGGACACGCGGAACTGATCACCATGGCCGCAGAGCGTGCGGCATGGTCTGCCCGCCTGTCCAGTGACCCCGTCATGCCCGCACTCGCCGACTGGATGCGCGTATGGGACATGTGGGCGACCGCCGATTGGGACGACTCCTTGTCACTGTCCGACAAGGCTCTCGGCAGCATCCAGGACGACTACGACCGCGGCGACCCTCTCGCCGTCCGTATGTGGGGATCTCTGCACCTGCGCGCCGCTGTGTCGGCCGCCCGCGCGGGCCGCCCGTCGGAGTCCGAGGACCGCATCGCGCACGCCAGCGCCGCAGCCGAACGCATCACCAACCACCAGGGCCCGCCGGTCTACGACCGGCATTCAGTGACGTTCTCACCGGGCAACGTGCAGATTCACGCGATCAGCGTCGCGTTGGAATCCGGCGACCAGACCCGAGCACTCGCGATAAACCGTCGTACGAGTCCCGAGCTGGTCGCCGCCCTGCCCAACTCCCGGCAGGGGCACCATCACATGGACCTCGCCCGGGCCTGGCTGTGGGACGGAAACCGCGACAAGGCACTCGCCGAACTTGAGACCGCCGAGCGCATCGCCCCACAGCTGGTGCGCAACCACCCCATGGCCCGTTCGACGCTGCGGAGCATCGTCTACGCCGAACGCTCCGCGACGCGCGAGAAGCTGCGCCGCATGTCGGACCGGTTCCACCTCGACGGATGAGGGTCGTATTCCTCTGATTCATATTGGGCCCCTGGCGCACTCTTAGCGTCAGGGGCATGACTGGACGAGGAAACCCCCATCTCCCTTCCCAGGGCGGCGAGTTAGGGACCGCCGTACCGTTCTATCCCCGACTCGGCGACCTCGCTCGGGATACCGCCAAGGGCGAGATCGGCGTCGTCGTGGCGCTGCCGGGCGACGGCAGACGGACTTATGGCCTGGTGCCGCCCGGAGGCGGCGACGAGTGGTCCGCCCCCTACGACGGAACAACCCTGCGCCCTGTCCCCGCTCAGGTCACACGCATCAGGCCGCAGAAGCGAGACGTGATGTACGACCAGCGCGCTGAGCAGGGCGGGCTACCTGTCACCGTCCACTACGAGGACGGCGGGACGAGCGAATCCCTGCTCGTGCTCGACCCCGCGCAGCTGGAGCTGTACGCCTACCAGGTTGGGCGCATCCTCGAACTGCGCGACGCGGCACACGGGGGCAAGCTGTGAGCGCCCGCCACGCCTCCGCCCGCTTACGGCGCCTCTCCGATCCTGTCGGGTTCTTCCTCAACGTCCTCTGGGCCATCGGCACGGCTACCGGTTTCACCTGTCTCGGGATGCTCGTAGGCGCCGGCCTCGACAGCCCGCGAGCCGACGGCCCGGCACTGACCATCCCCGACGCGGCCCCGGAAGCGGCATAAGGCCCCCGCCCGCCCGGATGCTTCCTGCTCCCCCTGGGCGGGCGGGGTTCCACCGCGGCCGAGGCCGCCAACCGGGGCCCGCCGCGGTGCGCACCACCACGTCCGAAGCACCGTCCAACACAAGGAGGCACGGAACGTGACCACCACACAGAAGCGCACGGCGACCGACGCGCGGACGCTGATCAGCACGGAACTACGCGAGACCCTGGTCGACAACATGCGCGCCAAGTTCCCACAGCTGACCGAGGAGAAGGCAGACCTCGGCGTCGGGCAGATGCTCGCCTTCCTCGCCGCGTGCGACTACAGCGAGAGGCCGCTCAGCCCCTCGCCCCTCGTGGACGACTTCTGGCACGCCTTCCTGCTCCACACCAAGGCGTATCGGGAGTTCTGCGAGGAAAAGTTCGGTCGATTCCTGGACCACCAGCCCGGATACCTCGACCCGGAGGAGCACGGGGGCGGCAGGGCCCTCCGTGCCCGGACGGTCGACGCGATCACACTCGCCGGGTACGAGATCGACATGGAGTTCTGGCCCGAGCTGGATCTCGCCGAGTGCTCGCAGTGCCACGCGAACTGCTCGGACAGCCCGTTCCATCCCTGACGGTGCCCCCGCCGGCCTCTGGTCTGTGCCACGCTGTGGCCAGGCCGGGGGCCGGCCCCTTTTGTTCGACCAACGCAGGGAGACCGGCGGTGGACCGCATCGAATGGCATGACCTACCAGCTGCAACCCGGACCGCCGTCGAGCACCACACGGGCCCGGTCGAGGAGGCCGCGACCGCACCGCACGGCGTCATGTCTCGACTCGCCTGCACCGTCGACACACGAGCGGGCCGAATGTTCGTTAAGGGCACCCGCCGTGACGACCCACAGGCTTGGGTGTACCGCCATGAGGCGCAAGTCACCCGGAACGCGCCTCGCGCGCCCCACGTCCTCTGGGACGTCGATGCCGGCGGGTGGCTGCTGTACGGGTACGAGTACGTCGATGGACGCTACCCGGACCTGACACCGGGGTCCGACGATCTCGCCCCCCTTGTGCGGACGCTCACCGTCGTGTCCGAGGTGCCATGGCCTGAGGCGCTGCGTAAGAAGCCGCTTCACACACGGTGGGCCGACTTCCTTCCCGAGGATGTTCCAGCCGGGCTGCAGGGTCGAGGACTCGCTCACACAGACATGTCGCCGCACAACATGCTGGTAACCCCCGTCGGCAAGCTGCTGCTACTTGACTGGGCTCTGGCCTGCCCCGCCCCCACATGGGCAGACACCGCGTTGACCATCCCTCGGCTCATCTCCGCCGGCCACACTGCGGAGCAGGCCGAAGCAATCGCCCGGCAGGTCCCCGCGTACAGCGCCGCCGCCCCTGCCACAGTCACCACGTTCGCGCACACCGTCTTCCGCGCGTGGGAATTCTGGGAACGGACTCGGCCACTGCCGCACCGTGCCGCCCTCACCGCCGCCGCCCGGGAGTGGGCTGCCCATCGCGAGAGTGTGCTGTTTCCATAGAGGGCCTTTCATGGGTGCACCGGACGGTTCTGTGTCAGATCGGAAACTGTGGTGCGCACGGGACACCACGTGCGGGACGATTTGCGTATGACCGTAGATACCGGAGAGTTCAACAGGCTGGCAGTGCCTGGCCTGGAGGCTCTGACCAAGCTGCTGGTCAGCGGTGCCGCCGACCATGCTCCCGCCCCCGAGAACCGTCGACCGTTTCAGGTCGGCTGGGGGTTGGTGGCCGCCCTGCATCGGCAGGCCGCCGCAGTGGTCACTCTGCACGGCAAGGGACTTGGCCACGAAGCCGCTCCCAACCGGCGCCTGATGGTCGAGTACGTCGCTCACCTTCAGTGGCTCGTCCGGGATGGCGAAGACGCCGTGGACTCCATGAACAGGGCGCACCAGTTCAAGCACGCCGGTCTCCGCCAGGCTGCGGACGACGGCGGGTACAGGTACGACTCTGGTCGCCGTCGATGCCGTACGTCGGGGTGAGAACGGGCGTGCCCCGTAGGCCACAACTGGCCCAAGCCATCCGGCTTGAATGATCACGAACGCGGAGCCACCTTCGACAGGCCGTTGATGATGCGGTCCATCGCGTCGCCGCCCGTCGGGTCCGTCAGGTTCGCCAGCATCTTCAGCGTGAACTTCATCAGCAGCGGGTGCGTCAGGCCGCGCTGGGTGGCGACCTTCATGACCTTCGGGTTGCCGATCAGCTTCACGAACGCGCGGCCCAGCGTGTAGTAGCCGCCATAGGTGTCCTTGAGGACCTTCGGGTAGCCGTGCAGGGCCAGTTCGCGCTGGGCGGGGGTCTGCCGGGCGTGGGCCTGGACGATGACGTCGGCCGCGATCTGGCCGGACTCCATCGCGTAGGCGATGCCCTCTCCGTTGAACGGGTTGACCAGGCCGCCCGCGTCGCCGACCAGCAGCAGGCCCTTCGTGTAGTGGGGCTGGCGGTTGAACGCCATGGGGAGGGCCGCGCCGCGGATCGGGCCCGTCATGTTCTCCTCGGTGTAGCCCCAGTCCTCCGGCATCGAGGCGCACCACGCCTTGAGCACCTCGCGCCAGTCCAACTCCTTGAAGGACGCGGAGGTGTTGAGGACGCCCAGGCCCACGTTGGACGTGCCGTCGCCCATGCCGAAGATCCAGCCGTAGCCGGGCAGCAGCCGGTCCTCGCCCGGGCCGCGCCGGTCCCACAGCTCCAGCCAGGACTCCAGGTAGTCGTCGTCGTGGCGCGGGGAGGTGAAGTACGTACGCACCGCGACGCCCATCGGGCGGTCCTCACGGCGGTGCAGGCCCATCGCGAGGGAGATGCGCGAGGAGTTGCCGTCCGCGGCGACGACGAGCGGCGCGTGGAAGGTGACCGGCGTCTTGTCCTCGCCGAGCTTGGCGTGCACGCCCGTGATGCGGCCGGTGCGGTCGTCGACGATCGGCGCACCCACGTTGCAGCGCTCGTACAGCCGCGCGCCCGCCTTCTGCGCCTGCCGCGCCAGCTGCTCGTCGAAGTCGTCGCGCTTGCGGACGAGTCCGTAGTCCGGGTACGAGGCGAGGTCCGGCCAGTCCAGCTGGAGGCGCACGCCGCCCCCGATGATCCGCAGGCCCTTGTTGCGCAGCCAGCCGGCCTCTTCCGAGATGTCGATGCCCATCGCGACCAGCTGCTTGGTGGCGCGGGGGGTGAGACCGTCGCCGCAGACCTTCTCTCGCGGGAACGCCGTCTTCTCCAGGAGGAGGACGTCGAGCCCGGCCTTGGCCAGGTAGTACGCGGTCGTGGAGCCGGCCGGGCCTGCCCCGACGACGATCACATCGGCAGTGTGCTCGGTAAGGGCTTCGGTCACGGCGGATTCTCCCGAAGATTCGATTCGATTCGGTTCGATATTGCGTACCGAACGGCACAGGACATGGGCAGTCTATGGGGGCGATCAGTTCCGCCGACCGAAGGGCTCCGTACATGAGCAGCAGGCCGCTCCCCGACATACAGCTGCGCGTCCCCACCGACGAGGACGCCCTGGCCTGGCACCGGGTCTTCGCCGACCCCGAGGTCATGGAGTTCCACGGGGGCAGGCCGGCCGAGCTGTCGGTGTACGAGGAGCTCACCGCCCGGCAGCGCAAGCACGACGCCGAGCGCGGCTTCTGTTTCTGGACGATCCTCGACGAGCACGGAGAGGTCGTCGGCTTCACGGGCGCGCAGCCGTGGCCGCACGAGAACTTCGGGCCGGTCGGCGAGATCGAGATCGGCTGGCGGCTCGCCCGCTCCGCCTGGGGCAGGGGCTACGCCACGGCCGCCGCCCGCACCACGCTGGAGCGGGTACGAGCGGCGGGTGTGGAGCGCGTGGTGGCGATGGTGCACTCCCGCAACGAGCGGTCCATCGCCGTGGTCCGGCGGCTCGGAATGGAGCTCGCCGAGACGTTCACGACCCCGGCGTCGCAGCAGACCGGCTACTGCTTCCGGCTGGAGCTGGCGGACGGCCTCAGCCGGCCGTGAACGTGGCGACCGCCGTGGAGAACACCACGTCCTTGTCCGGGTCCCAGCGGTCGGCGCGACCGGCGGCGAGGATCGCGTACTCGGTGCCGTCGGCGGCGACGAAGGCCTGGTCGATGACGTGGCGGACCAGGCCGCCCTCGTCGGGCTCGGGGATGTGCGTGAACTCCCAGAGCGCTCCCGGGCGGCCCTGGTAGGTGTTCTGCTCCAGCCGCAGGCGCCGGTAGTCGCTCGCGGCGTTCGCCAGGTGCTTCTTCTCCAGGCCGGTGAAGTTCTCGTACGAGCTCATCGGGGTGTTCCGGATGACGCCGATCTGCAGGTACTCGCCTCCGGTGGGCGCCTCGTAGAAGACCTGGCTGCCCGCCTGCCGGCGGGTCCAGCCCTCCATGACCGCCACACTGAACCCGGCGGGGTCCTCGCGCACCACGAAGCCGGCGGGGAGGGTGCCGCCGGGGGAGGCGGGCGGCGAGGGCGACGCCGAGGAGGAGGGCGAGGCGGCGGGCGACGGCGTCGCCTGCGGCTTGGCGTCCGGCGTCTGCGCCGGCGGCGCGGACCGCCGGTCCTGCGTCGTGGGTGCGTGGTCCGTGTCCTGCTGGTCCTGCCAGATCAGCAGCCCGGCCGTCGCCCCGCCGCCGATGACGAACGCGGCGGTGAGCGTCGCCGTCCACAGCAGGACCTTGCGCCTGCGGTCCCCGGTCGCTCCCCCGCCCGGTCCGGCGGCCGGCGGCGCGGTGCCGGACATCGCCGGGGCGCCGAGGTGCACGGTGTACGGGTCGTGCGGACCGCCGCCTGCGGCACCGGCCGCCGGGGCTTCCGGACCGCCCGCCTGCTGGCCGGGCGCGGGAGCCCCGGGCGCGGGCGGTCCCGGTGCGTACGGCGCCGGTGCGGGCGCCGCCCCGGACCCGTACGGCACCGGCGGCGGGGTGTACGGCGTCGCCTGCGCCGCCGGCCACTGTCCAGGCCGCCCGGGCAGGAGCGAACCGACGAACGTCGCGCCGCCCACCCACATCAGCCCGAACAGCAGCGCGTCCGGCACGCTCGGCGCGATCTCGGCGAAGCCCTGGCCGCCGAAGCCGGCCAGCCCGCCCGCCATTTCGGCGGAGACACCGCAGACCCCGGTGAACAGCAGCACCAGCCCCAGGACGAACGCTGCCGCCAGCAGCTGCTCGCGCCGGTCGGCCGAACGCCGCGCCGCCCAGACGCCGATGATCAGCGCCGAGACGGCGCCGAGCGCCACCGCTCCCGCCACCGCCCCGCGGCCCCACACGTCGGAGATCTCGCCCAGGCCGAAGCTGCCGTGCTCGGAGCCCCAGCCGAAGAAGACGGCGTCGCCCCGGACGTCGTACGTCACCGGCACGCCCCAGCCCAGACCGAGCACGGTGAGGCCGATGTTCGGCAGGAGCGGCAGCGCCATCAGCAGCGCCGTACCGTCCACGTCGTCGTTGGCCGCGTAGACGGCGAAGCCGGTCAGCGAGCACAGCGCGACGACGACGGCGAGCGCGCGGACCGCCGTGCCGAAGGCGCGGACCGCGGACCGGGCGGCGGGGCGCTGCGCCAGCCACGCGGCGAGGTCGTCGCGCTGGAGCACCCCGGCCGTCACGACCGCCGAGAGCACCAGCGCGCCGAGCGCCGCGAGCAGCGGTGACGCCGAGACCTCGATGCCCGCGATCCCGGGCTGGGCGAACAGGCCGAGCACGAGGACGGCGGCGGTGACCACGAGCGAGACGCGCACGGCCGCTTCGAGCCCCGCGCCGCGCGCACGGAGCATCCGCGCTCCCGTCCACAGTGCGGCGATCCACAGCACGGTGACGGTCAGCGGGACGAGCGAGAGCGACGCGGTGCCCTGTGTCACGGCCTCCATGCCGGAGTCGGAGAAGCCCGAGCCGCCGGAACCGTCGCCGTAACCACCCGAGGAGTCCCCCCAGCCGAAACGGCCGCCGTCCGAGGAGTCTCCGGTGCCGAACCCGGTCCCGTCGGCGGCCTTCAGCTTGAACCCGCCGCCGAATCCCTGCATCAGCAGCGCGAGGGCGATCCGCAGCCGGTCGCTCCAGCCGACGACGACCTCGTCCTGTTGTCCGTACGACGGGATCGCCAGCGCGGTCGCGAGCAGGAGCAGCAGACCGGTCGGCCAGAGCGCGGCCCGCACCGATGCCGCCCAGTCGCCGCGCAGCGCCCGCCGGAAGAAGGCCGCCACGGGCGAGGGAGCGGCGGGACCGGGTCCGTACGCGGGCGGGGGCGGCACGGGCGCCGGGGTCTGCGCCGGGACGGGAACGTGCGCCGGGACGGGAACGGGCGCCGGCGGGGCGGTCTCGGCCGGCCGCTCCTTGCCGCATGTCATGCAGAAGCGGGCCTCATCCGGGGATGGGGCACCGCAGTGGCCGCAGTACGACGCCATGGGGAGACTCCGAACGCAACGGGTGGGGACGGAAGTTGACGCTCCATGAGGAGCACGTAAGCAACTGACTCATCCTGCCACCCGCCGGTTCCCGCCTCAGAACACGGACAGCCCCGTCAGCGTCGTGAACCTGTCCAGCGCCGCCACCCCGGCCACCGAGTTGCCGCGGGCGTCGAGACCCGGGCTCCACACGCACAGCGTGCAGCGGCCCGGCACGACGGCCACGATGCCGCCGCCGACCCCGCTCTTGCCGGGCAGACCGACGCGGTAGGCGAAGTCACCGGCCGCGTCGTACGTGCCGCAGGTGAGCATCACCGCGTTGATCTGCTTGGCCTCGCTGCGGGTCAGCAGCCGCGAGCCGTCCGCGCGCAGCCCGTGCCGGGCCAGGAAGCGGGCGGCGCGCGTCAGGTCGGCGCAGCTCATCTCGATCGAGCACTGCCAGAAGTAGTGGTCGAGGAGGGCCGGGACGGGGTTGGTGATGTTGCCGTACGAGGCCATGAAGTGGGCGAGCGCCGCGTTGCGGTCGCCGTGCGCGGACTCCGACTCGGCGACCTCGGGGTCGAAGGCGAGGTCCTTGTTCCCGCTCTCCTCCCGCAGGAATTCGAGCAGTTCGCTGCTGGCGTCGCCGGTGAGGGTCTGCAGCGCGTCGGTGACGACGAGGGCGCCCGCGTTGATGAACGGGTTGCGCGGGATGCCGTTCTCGTACTCCAGCTGCACCAGCGAGTTGAAGGGGTTGCCCGAGGGCTCGCGGCCCACCCGTTCCCACAGGCCGTCGCCGCCCGCGGCCAGCGCCAGTGCGAGCGTGAAGACCTTGGTGATCGACTGTGCGGAGAACGGGTGGCGCCAGTCCCCCACCCCGTACACGTTGCCCTGCAGGTCGGCGACGGCCATGCCGAAGCGTTGCGGGTCGACCCCGGCGAGGGCCGGGATGTACTCGGCGGGCCTGCCGCTGCCGACCAGCGGGGCGACGTCCTGCGCGATCTGCTCCAGGACCGCCTGATAGTCCACGGCGATGGACTGGTGTTCCACGCCTGCTGCCTACTGCTGGGGCTTGGTGCCGCGGTGCAGCGCGACGATGCCACCGGACAGGTTGCGCCAGGCGACCTTCGTCCAGCCGGCCTGCTGGAGCCTGCGGGCGAGTGCGGGCTGGTCGGGCCAGCTCTGGATCGACTCGGCGAGGTAGACGTACGCGTCCGGGTTGGAGGACACCGCGCGGGCGATGGGCGGCAGGGCCCGCATCAGGTACTCCTCGTACACGGTGCGGAACGGCGCCCATGTCGCGTGCGAGAACTCGCAGATGACCACACGGCCGCCCGGCTTGGTGACCCGGTACAGCTCGCGCAGCGCCTGGTCGGTGTCCTGCACGTTGCGCAGCCCGAAGGAGATCGTCACGGCGTCGAAGACGTCGTCGGCGAACGGCAGCTTCGTCGCGTCGCCCGCGGTCAGCGGCAGCCACGGGTGGCGCTTCTTGCCCTCGCGGAGCATGCCGAGGGAGAAGTCGCACGGGACGACGTACGCGCCGGTCGCGGTGAACGGCAGCGAGGAGGTGCCGGTGCCGGCCGCGAGGTCGAGGACCTTCTGCGCGGGGCGCGCGTCCACGGCCTTGGCGACCTCCTTGCGCCAGCGCCGGTCCTGGCCGAGCGAGAGCACGTCGTTGGTGAGGTCGTAGTTCGCCGCCACGTCGTCGAACATCGAGGCGACTTCGTGCGGCTGCTTGGCCAAGGTTGCTCGGGTCACGGTCCCATTCAAGCAGCCCGCCCCGTCGAGCGGCCCGGCGGACGCCCCGTGACTGCCCGCGGGCGCGGCGCCTCCCAGGTGGCGTCCCCCGTGAGGCGGCCCGGCGGCGCGTCCGTGGAGCCGGTCCGGCCGGCCGCGCGTGGTCGATGGCGAGGTCGCGGATCGCCGTGCCCGACGCGGTGTGCAGGTCTCGGGGCGCGCCCGGCGCGCGCCGTCGCGCCCGGCTCACCTCCGCCGGTACACCAGTCGGCCTCCGAGGACGGTCGCGACGCACGTGGCCGCACCGCCCCGGCGCAGCGCGCGGGCCGGCTGCTCGCCGACGGGGACGTCGAACACCGCGAAGTCGGCGGCGCCGCCGGCGCTCAAGTCGCCGTCGAGCAGCGCGTTGAGGGGGAAGTGCACGACGGGATCGAGCGCGAGGGCGTCCCCCTCGTACCGGCCGCGCCGCGCGTCGCGCACCCTCAGCCCGGACCGCGCGACCGCCGTCCGCACGGCCGGCACGGTGAAGGGTCCGGCGAGGGCGGTGACTCCGTGCGCCAGCAGCCGCTGGAGACCGCGCCTGGCGCTCGCGCCCCAGCGCGTGTCGTCCATCGCGAGCGCCTCCAGGGCATCGCCCGTCAGCGGCTCCGTGCCGAGTTCGTCCGCCTCGCGCGGATCGGGGTGGTACGCACCCTCCAGCAGTGGCACGGCCTGCGGATGGCGCAGCCCGGGCAGCAGCAGCCCGGACCAGCGGCGCACCCGCGCCTGCGGGCGCTCACCGGCCAGCCGTTCGTACGGGCCGACCGCGACGATCAGCCCGCCGTCCACGGCCACGGCGTCGGCGTCCGTGCGGCCGGTGAAGGCCGCCCGGTCCGCGACGTGAATGGTCAGCAAAGCGGCCTCAGTTGGCGCTGAGCAGCTTCAGCTCCGGGTGCGCCGTCCCGCCCTCGATCGCCGTGGACGAGATGTGCGAGACCACGCGCTCGTCGACCGGGTCGTCCGCCGGGTCCTCGTGCACGACGATGTGCTCGTACGTCGTCGTCCGCTGCGCCGGCACGCGGCCCGCCTTGCGGATCAGGTCGATGATCTCCATGCGGTTGGAGCGGTGCTTGGCGCCGGCCGAGGAGACGACGTTCTCCTCCAGCATGATCGAGCCGAGGTCGTCCGCGCCGTAGTGCAGCGACAGCTGGCCGACCTCCTTGCCCGTGGTGAGCCAGGAGCCCTGGATGTGCGCGACGTTGTCGAGGAACAGACGCGCGATCGCGATCATGCGCAGGTACTCGAACAGCGTCGCCTGCGTACGGCCCTTGAGGTGGTTGTTCTCGGGCTGGTACGTGTACGGGATGAAGGCGCGGAAGCCGCCCGTGCGGTCCTGCGCGTCGCGGATCATCCGCAGGTGCTCGATCCGCTCGGCGTTGGTCTCGCCCGTGCCCATCAGCATCGTGGAGGTCGACTCGACACCGAGGCCGTGCGCGATCTCCATGATCTCCAGCCACCGCTCACCGGACTCCTTGAGCGGCGCGATCGCCTTGCGGGGGCGCTCCGGCAGCAACTCGGCGCCGGCGCCCGCGAAGGAGTCGAGGCCGGCCGCGTGGATGCGGGTGATCGCCTCCTCGACGGTGACGCCGGAGATCCGCGCCATGTGCTCCACCTCGGACGCGCCGAGCGAGTGGATCACCAGCTGCGGGAACTCCTTCTTGATGGCCGCGAAGTGCTTCTCGTAGTACTCGACGCCGTAGTCGGGGTGGTGGCCGCCCTGGAACATGATCTGCGTGCCGCCGAGTTCGACGGTCTCCGCGCAGCGGCGCAGGATGTCGTCGAGGTCGCGGGTCCAGCCCTTGGCGGTGTCCTTCGGCGGGGCGTAGAAGGCGCAGAACTTGCAGGCCGTGACGCAGACGTTGGTGTAGTTGATGTTGCGTTCGATGATGTACGTCGCGATGTGCTCCGTACCGGCGTACCGGCGCCGGCGCACGGCGTCCGCCGCTGCGCCCAGCGCGTGCAGCGGCGCGGAGCGGTAGAGGTCGAGCGCTTCCTCGGCTGTGATCCGCCCGCCTGCGGCGGCACGGTCCAGGACGGACTGAAGGTCGGCCTTCTCGGTCACCGGGCGTCACCCTTCGGCGGTTTTCTGTGGATCTACGGACCGATCCAGGCTACGCCACGGCCCCGGCGCCCGGCCGCGGGCCTCCCCGTCCCGCGACGCCCGCTCAGCGCCGCACCTTCGTGAGCGTCGCGGTCGGGGTGCCCGCGGCCTCCTCGTGGGACCGGTAGCGCAGGGTGCCGTCGTCGGCGAGCGTGAACACCAGCGCCGCCTTCCCGCCGGTGCACTTGCCGGCCGTGCCCTCGCGCTCGGGGTCGGTGCGCTCCTCGATGCGCACCATCCGGGAGGTGGCCGAGGTGAGCCTGCCGACGCCGTAGCACTCGACGCTCACTCCCAGGACCGAGATCGCGTTGGTGCTGCGGACGACGTCCTGACCCTTCGTGCCCTTGTTGAACGTGACGGTCACGGTGCCGTGCGGCAGGCCGGACCGTTCGGTGGCGGGCCCCGACCAGGTGCCCAGGAACGCCGCCGGGACTTCGTCGCCCTTGCTCGGGGAGGGGGACGCGTCCGCGGCGGGCGGCGGCTCGGCCGCTTCGTTCGCACCCTGCTTGCCGTCGCCGCCGCGGCCCGGCCACAGGTCGAGGAGGAAGCCGCTGCCGAGGGTGACGGCCGCGAGGGCGCCGGCCACCGTGAGGGCGAGCGTGCAGCTGACCCTGCGGCCCTTGCCGCCGCCGCTCGCCGAGAGGGAGATGCCGCTGCCGTCGGCCGGGCGGGACGTGCCGGAGGCCGTGGCGGCCTCGTGACCGACGGCCGGCGCCGGCCTGCCCCACGGTGCGGCGACCCCGTCCGGCTCGACCGGCGGGCCGAAGACGCCGAGGGCCGGGCTGGAGAACGCGACCGGGCCCGAGGCGGCCGGGTCCGCCGCCGGGTCCAAGGCCGCGGGTGCGACCGGCTCGGCGGGGAAGGACTCCAGGTGCAGCAGGTCCACCGCTGCGCGGCTGATCTCCTCCACCAACGGGCCCGGCAGCCAGCCCGCTTCGGCGCCGTCACCGAGTTCTTCCGCGACCTCGGCGGGCGTCGGCCGCGCCGCCGGGTCCTTGGCCAGGCAGGCACTCGCCAGATCCCGTATCCCGCCGTCCAGTGCGCCGAGTTCGGGCTCCTCGTGCACCACCTTGTAGAGCAGCGCGGCCGAGGAGTCGCCGGGAAAAGGGGCCTCACCGGTCGCCGCGTACACGAGGACCGCGCCCAGCGAGAACACGTCGGCCGCGCCCGTCACGCCCTTGCCGAGGATCTGCTCGGGGGACATGTAGCCCGGCGAGCCGACCGAGACGCCGGTGGAGGTGAGCGACGCCGTGCCCTCGGTGGCGCGCGCGATCCCGAAGTCGATCAGCCGCGGGCCCTCCAGGGTGAGCAGCACGTTCGACGGCTTCACGTCCCGGTGCACCAGGTCGAGGGCGTGCACCGCGACCAGCGCCCTGGCGAGCCCGGCGCCCAGCACGCGCACCGAGGGCGTCGGCAGCGGGCCGTGACCGGCGATCGCCCGGGACAGGGCGGGGCCGGCGACGTAACCGGTGGCGACCCAGGGCACGGACGCGTCGGGGTCGGCGTCCAGTACGGGGGCGGTCCACGCCCCGCCGACCCGGCGCGCGGCCTCGACCTCGCGCCGGAACCGCGCCCGGAACTCGTCGTCGAGCGCGAAATGCGGATGGACGACCTTCACCGCGACCGTACGCCCGCCCGCGCTGCGGCCCAGATAGACGCGGCCCATCCCGCCCGCGCCGAGCCTGCCGAGCAGCCGGTACGCACCGATGACGCGCGGCTCACCCGGATCCAGCGGCTGCATCTCAACTCCCCCGTCAGCCCTGGCAGCAAGGCCCTGGCACAGACCGTCCGGTCAACAGACTGCCAACAGACTAGGGGGTGGGGTGTCAGCGGCGGCCGTCGAGCAGCCGCACGTCCACATCGGCGGGGAAGCCGGTGGTCGGCCCCGTCCTGCGCGCGAACTCCCGTACGCCCGCGAGCTGCTCGGGCCCGAAGCGGAAGTCCAGCGTCGTGAAGTAGCGCTCCAGCAGCTCGGCGTCGAAGCTCTCCCAGCGCGCCGCCTGCTCGGCGACCTTGCCGACCTCCTCCAGGGACAGGTCGCGCGAGGCGAGGAACGCCTCGTGCACCTGGTGCACGACGACCGGCTCGCGGGCCAGGTAGTCCTTGCGCGCGGCCCAGACGGCGAAGACGAAGGGCAGCCCGGTCCAGTCCTTCCACATCTGCCCGAGGTCGTGGACCCGCAGGCCGAGGCGGGGCGCGTCGTGCAGGGAGGCGCGCAGCGCGGCGTCCCCGATGAGGACGGCGGCGTCCGCCTCCTGCATCATCACGCCGAGGTCCGGCGGGCAGGTGAAGTAGTCGGGCGCCACCCGGTACTGCTCGGCGAGCAGCAGCTGTGCGAGGCGCACGGACGTGCGGGAGGTGGACCCGAGCGCGACGCGCGCCCCGTCCAGCTGCTCCAGCGGCAGCTGGGAGACGATCACGCAGGACATCACGGGGCCGTCGCAGCCGACGGCGAGGTCGGGGAATGCGACCAGGTCGTCGGCATTACGCAGGAATTCCACGAGGGTGATCGGCGCGATGTCGAGTTCGCCGCGCACCAGACGCTCACTGAGCTTCTCGGGAGTGTCCTTCGTCAGTTCCAGGTCGAGAAGAGTTCCCGTTCTGGCAAGCCCCCAGTAAAGAGGGAGACAGTTCAGGAACTGGATGTGACCGACGCGCGGCCGGCTGCGACGGATGTCGGTTGCTGTGCTTTCACCGTGACTGTCCACATCGTGAGGCTAGACCCGTGCCCTGCCGCGGCAGGCGCCGGGGCCGCGCGGTGACCTCCGTGCGGCCCGTCCGAACTGCGCTTCGTCAGCGCCCCGGGCCCTGAATCAAACGTCCGGGTGACGTGATCTTTCCCTCTACCGCTGTGCGCACGCTGCGTGCTAGGCTCGACGCAAGTTGCAGTTTGGTTTCCCTTGCAGTACAGAGCCTGCGGAGCATGTAACCCGCAGGCTTTTGTAGTTTTCAGACTTCTTGCAGGTTCTGGAGCAGGGCAACCCTTTGGCCCATAGGAGGGCTTATGGCTACCGGAACCGTCAAGTGGTTCAACGCTGAAAAGGGCTTCGGCTTCATCGCCCAGGACGGCGGCGGCCCGGATGTCTTCGTCCACTACTCCGCGATCAACGCGACCGGCTTCCGCTCCCTCGAGGAGAACCAGGTCGTGAACTTCGACGTCACCCAGGGCCCCAAGGGCCCGCAGGCGGAGAACGTCACCCCGGCCTGATCGGCACGGGTCGGCGATCGCGCACGACTTAGCAGTACCAAGGAGCCCCGTTCCCTGCGGAACGGGGCTCCTGCCCTTTCCGGAGCGGGCGCTGCCGCCTGGCCGGCGGCTTCGCCCGGCTGTCCGGGTTCCCCCGCGGACTCGTCACCCGAACGCACGGACCGCCTTGCCTGCCGTGCGGACCGGACGTCGCATGGAGTCATGTTCGTTCGTACGACGTATGCGACAGGTGATCCGGCCACGCTCGACCAGGCCGTGCAGGCACTGACCACGGAAGGCAGGCAGCAACTCGTCGCGGAACCCGGCTTCCGCGGCGCGGGCATGTTCGCGGACCGCGAGCTCGGCAAGCTGGTGACCGGGACGTGGTGGGAGGACGAAGCGGCCATGCGGGCGAGCGCCGACCGCATGGGGAAGGTGCGCGCCCAGGTGCTGTCGTCGTTCGCGACGACCGTGACGGTCGACAACTGGGAGGCCGCGGTCGCAGCCCGCGCGGAGTCGGTCCCCGAGGGCGCCCGCTTCCGGCTGGCCCGGCTGGATTTCGCCCCCTCCGACGCGGACAGCCTGGTCGACGCCTTCGAGAACGGCGTCCTGCCACGGCTGCGGACCATGCGCGGCTTCCTCGGCGGATCGCTCCTCGTCGACCGCGCCGCCGGGCGCGGCGCGGTGGGCACGCTCTACGCCGACCAGGACAGCCTCGCGGCCTCGCGCAGTCCCGTCGCCGCGCTGCGGGGCGAGGCCACGAGCAAGGCGCGGGCGACCCTGCGGTCGCTGGAGGAGTTCGAGGTGGTCATGGTGGAGAGCCCGCCGCCGTCCTGACGCCGGGGAACGCCGACCGGACGGAGCGACGGCGAGCCGGGGCCCGGGGACGTCACCGCGGGCTCCAGCGCTCCCCGCGCATGAGCCGATCGAGCCCCGTCCAGGCGAAGTTCATCAGCAGGCCCGCCGCCTCCTTCGCCGAGACCCCACCGGCCTCGTTCGCCCAGCCGGCGAGCGACTCGGCGGCGCCCACCAGCGCCTGGGCGAGGCCGGCCACGTCCCGCTCGGCCAGCTCGGCGTCGCGGTGCCCCGCCGGCGGCACGCCCTGCCGGGCCGCGGCCGCGATCAGGCCGGTCACGAAGGCGGCGATGTACTCGCGCATCCTCGCCACCTCGGCGGCGAACGGCTCGCCGTGCGTACGCGCCTGGTGGTGCAGCACGGCCCAGCCGTCGGGGTTCTCGGCGGTGTGCCGGAAGAACGCCTCCAGGCCGGCCCACATCTGCCGGTCGGCCGACAGACCCGGCTCGACGGCCGCCTGCACGGCCTCCGTCAGGGCCGTGGCCTCCCGCCGGATGCACGCCGTGAAGAGCTCTTCCTTGGAGTTCAGATACAGATAGACGAGCGGCTTGGAGACCCCCGCCAGCTCGGCGATCTCGTCCATCGACGCGGCCCGGTAGCCGCGCTGCCCGAAGGTGTGGACGGCGGCGTCCATCATCTGCTGCTCGCGCACGGCCCGCGGCATCCGCTTGGCCCTCACGCCTTTCACAGCACCCATTGTCGAACGTTCCTCCCGCCCCGTGCCCTTACCCAGCGGTAAGACTACGACCCGGGGGAAGGACGGGCCGAACAGCGGAGAACGGCCAGGAGAAAGATCGTCCGGATGTGATCGGTTCCGCTCCCCGGCGCCGCCCGCCCCGCGAACGCACGAGCGCCCCGGATCCGCCGGATCCGGGGCGCTTCGCCTGTGGACGGGCCGTTACGCGGCGGCCGGGACCGCGACCTCGCGCTCGGCGCCCTGCACCTCGGCCTCGTCGATCGGGGAGGAGGTGGCCGCGTTGTACGCGTCGCGGTCGAGGATGTTCTCGCGGGCGGCGACCAGGACCGGGACCAGCGCCTGGCCGGCCACGTTCGTCGCGGTCCGCATCATGTCGAGGACCGGGTCGATCGCCATCAGCAGACCCACGCCCTCCAGCGGGAGGCCGAGCGTGGACAGGGTCAGCGTCAGCATCACGGTCGCGCCGGTCAGCCCCGCCGTGGCGGCCGATCCGACGACCGAGACGAACGCGATCAGCACGTACTCCTTGATGCCCAGCTGCACGTCGAAGATCTGCGCGATGAAGATCGCGGCGAGCGCCGGGTAGATCGCGGCGCAGCCGTCCATCTTGGTCGTCGCGCCGAACGGGACGGCGAAGGAGGTGTACTCCTTCGGCACACCGAGGCGCTCGGTGACCTTGACCGTGACCGGCATGGTGCCGACCGAGGAGCGGGAGACGAACGCCAGCTGGATCGCGGGCCAGGCGCCCTTGAAGAACTGGACGGGATTGACCTTGGCCACGGTCGCCAGCAGCAGCGGGTAGACGCCGAACAGGACCAGGGCGCAGCCGATGTAGACGTCGGCGGTGAAGGTGGCGTACTTGCCGATCAGGTCCCAGCCGTAGTCGGCGATGGCGAAGCCGATGAGGCCGACGGTGCCGATCGGCGCGAGGCGGATGACCCACCACAGGGCCTTCTGGAGCAGCTCCAGCACGGACTCGCTCAGGGCGAGGATCGGCTTGGCGCGGTCGCCGAGCCCCAGCGCGGCGACGCCGGCGACGGCGGCCATGAAGACGATCTGGAGGACGTTCAGCTCGGTGAAGGGCGTTATGACGTCGGTCGGCACGATGCCGGTGAGGAAGTCGATCCAGGAGCCGGCGTTCTCGGGCTTCTGGCCGTCCTTCGGGGTGAGGCCGGTACCGGCGCCGGGGTTGGTCACCAGGCCGATGGCGAGGCCGATCGCGACCGCGATCAGCGACGTGATCATGAACCAGAGCAGGGTGCGGGTGGCCAGCCGGGCGGCGTTGTTGACCTTCCGCAGATTGGTGATCGATACCAGGATCGCGAAGAAGACGAGCGGCGCGACCGCCAGCTTCAGCAGCTGGACGAAGATCGAGCCGACCTGGTCGAGCGTGTCCTTCAGCCAGGCGACGTCCTGGCTGCGGGCGAACCAGCCGAGCAGGACGCCGAGCACCAGACCGGCGACGATCTGGGCCCAGAAGGGGATCTTCGGTATGCGGTTACCGGACGCGGACACAGTGGTCGCGGACACGGGCACACTCCACAGGGGCGTAGCGGGGACAGACGGGGAACAGGGATGCGGCGCCCGTGCGCGGATGCGCTGCGCCGCTGTGATGCCGGGTCAGAACTGGCGGCAACAGACCGCGGACATACAGCGGCACAGATCGACATGCAGGCGCGCCACGAGCGGGACGCTCGTGGCGGTGTGATGGCGCACTGCTGTCTTCATGCCGAACACGTTAACACTTGAACTTTGAGAACCTCAAAGCTCCCCTTTGGGGAGGATCCCCTTCGGGCCCCGTCGGCCCAAGGCGACCGTCCCTACCGCGTGACGCCGTCCTCCTGCGAGCGGTTGGCCTCGAGGCGCGCCTTGGCCCGGTCGACCTTGGTGACGATCTGCTCGGACATGGCGTCGCGCTGCTTGCGCAGGAGCACGAAGCTCAGCGGTGCGGAGAGCACGAGGGCGAGCAGGACCACCCACGCGAAGTTGGCGTCGCCGAGGCCCTTGGGCAGGGCGCCGACCTGGACGAGACCGGCGACGACGACGAAGCAGCCGACGAAGATCGCGAGCCGCAGCGCGGTGTACCGGATCGCGGCGCTCGACTTTCCTGCGGACACGGCGGGCCTTCTTCCTTGACGACAGAGGTGCCCGTCCAGTGAAGCACGCCCGACAAAAGGGGCGTCCCGCAGGGCCTCGATGAGGGGTGGTGGTCGGTGGGTGCACCTCCCAGCGGTAGCCGGGGGAGGGAGGGCGGATCAGTTCAGCGGCAGGAGCATGATGACGTCATCGCGGTCGTCGCCGTCCGCGACGCGGATGGCGCCCGGTACGCGGCCGACCTCCTTGTACCCGCAGGCGGTGTAGAACCGGTCGGCGCCGGTGCCCCCTCGGCAGGTGAGGCGTATCGCCTCGATGCCATCGAGCCCCCGGGCGGCCTCCGCGGCGGCGGCCATCAGCTCGCGGCCGTAGCCCTTGCCCTGGTAACGGGGGTGGACCATGACGGTGTAGAGCCAGATCCAGTGGGTCATCAGGCGGTGCGTGTTGAGCGCGAGGAACGCCGTGGCCGCGATCTCGCCGTCCTCGTCGCGCCCGACGAGCAGCCGCATCCGGCCCTCTGCCATGGCCGTCAGGTGCTTGACCCACTCGGGACGTATGTCGTCGGCCGTGACGGGCGGCACGAAGCCGACGGCCCCGCCGGCATTGCTGACGTCGGCCCACAGCTCCAGCACGCCGTCACGCAGAGCCGGCCCGCCGGGCGGATCGAGTTCGAAGGTGAGAGCCATGCGCCCCAGCGTAGGAAAAGCCCGGCGGCGGGCACACAGAATTCCGGGGTCCGAGACGGACGCGGCGCTCCGCCCCCGGGCCGGGGGCCTCGGGGGCGGAGTCACTGGACGTCAGACGCGCATCGGCTGCGGGGACTCACGGCGGGAGGCGTCCGGGCCGGGGTACTCGCGGATGATCTCGTAGCGCGTGTTGCGCTCGACCGGGCGGAAGCCGGCGTCGCGGATCAGGTCGAGCAGGTCGTCGCGGGTGAGCTTGTTCGGCGTGCCGTAGTTGTCGGCGTCGTGCGTGATCTTGTACTCGACGACCGAGCCGTCCATGTCGTCCGCGCCGTGCTGGAGGGCGAGTTGGGCGGTCTGCACGCCGTGCATCACCCAGAAGACCTTGACGTGCTGGACGTTGTCGAACAGCAGGCGGGAGACCGCGAAGGTCTTCAGCGCCTCCGCGCCCGTCGCCATGGTCGTGCGCGCCTGCAGCTTGTTGCGCACCTTGCCGTCCTGCATGTCGACGAAGTCGTGCTGGTAGCGCAGGGGGATGAAGACCTGGAAGCCGCCGGTCTCGTCCTGGAGTTCACGCAGCCGCAGGACGTGGTCGACGCGGTGGCGCGGCTCCTCGATGTGCCCGTACAGCATCGTGCACGGGGTCTTGAGGCCCTTCTCGTGCGCCAGGCGGTGGATGCGCGACCAGTCCTCCCAGTGGGTGCGGTGGTCGACGATGTGCTGGCGGACCTCCCAGTCGAAGATCTCCGCGCCGCCGCCGGTCAGCGATTCGAGGCCGGCCTCGATCAGCTCGTCGAGGATCTCGGAGGCGGACAGCCCCGAGATGGTCTCGAAGTGGTGGATCTCGGTGGCGGTGAAGGCCTTCAGCGAGACGTTCGGCAAAGCCTTCTTCAGCTCGCTCAGGGAACGCGGGTAGTACCGCCACGGCAGGTTGGGGTGGAGGCCGTTGACGATGTGCAGCTCGGTGAGGTTCTCGTTCTCCATCGCCTTGGCGAGGCGGACGGCCTCCTCGATGCGCATGGTGTACGCGTCCTTCTCGCCCGGCTTGCGCTGGAACGAGCAGTAGGCGCACGACGCGGTGCACACGTTGGTCATGTTGAGGTGGCGGTTGACGTTGAAGTGGACCACGTCGCCGTTCTTGCGCGTGCGGACCTCGTGGGCGAGACCGCCGAGCCAGGCCAGGTCGTCCGACGCGTAGAGCGCGATGCCGTCCTCACGGGTCAGCCGCTCACCGGCCCGGACCTTCTCCTCCAGCTCGCGCTTGAGTCCAGCGTCCACCTGGCCGCCTCCCATATCTCCACGTAAAACAGGCTCCGCCCACCGTACTCCCCCGCCCTGGCGTCCCTTCACGGGCGGGGCGGTACGGCGGGCGGCGGGTGACTCACGCCTCGTCGGGAAGGTCTCCGACGCGGTTCTCCCACTTGGTGGAGAGGACGATCGTGGTGCGGGTGCGCGAGACGCCGCGGGTGCCGGAGAGCCTGCGGATGGTCTTCTCCAGGCCGTCGACGTCGCTGGCGCGCACCTTGAGCATGTACGAGTCGTCGCCGGCGATGAACCAGCAGTCCTCGATCTCGGCGAGGTCCCGCAGCCGGCGGGCGACGTCCTCGTGGTCGGCGGCGTCCGAGAGCGAGATGCCGATGAGGGCCGTGACGCCGAGGCCGAGCGAGGCCGCGTCCACGGTGGCGCGGTAACCGGTGATGACCCCCGCCGCCTCCAGGCGGTTGATGCGGTCGGTCACGGAGGGGCCGGAGAGCCCGACGAGCCGGCCGAGCTCGGCGTACGAGGCCCTGCCGTTCTCGCGCAGGGCCTGGATGAGCTGCCTATCCACGGCGTCCATAGACTCAAGCCTTCCATTATTCAGCGGTACCGCGAGTTTACGTGTAGAATCTAAGGCATGCAGGGTCGACACCCTGCGATTTACTCAAACGATCACAGCTGATCCCACAAGGATCCGGATCCATACAGGAGATGACACTCACCGTGTACACGATCGAGATGGCCTACGCCCACATGCGACAGCTGCAGGAGCTGGCCAACCGCTCGCGTGCCCACCAGCCCTCCGCCGCCCGCCGGGCCGACCGGACCCGCGCACCGCGCCGCGGCAGGAAGAGCTAATCGGCCGCGGAGCCACCACCGAGCTCCCCCTCCCAACGGCGGTACAGCCGATGCGGCACCCCGGCCGCGTCCAGCACCCGCCCCGCGACGAAGTCCACCAGATCCTGGATGTGCGTCGCCCCCGCGTAGAACGCCGGAGAGGCGGGCAGCACCACGGCGCCCGCCTCGTCCAGCGTCACCAGATGCTTGAGGGTCTGCCCGTTCAGCGGGGTCTCCCGCACGGCGACCACCAGCCGGCGCCGCTCCTTGAGCGTCACGCTCGCGGCCCGCTGGAGAAGGTCCTTCGACAGTCCCAGCGCCACACCCGCCACACAGGCGGTGGACGCGGGCACGATCAGCATCCCCTTGACCGGGTACGACCCCGATGACGGACCGGCGGCCAGGTCCCCCGCGGCCCAGTGGCGCACCCCGGCCACGTCGACGTCGAACGTGTCGGGCTTGCCGTCCGCCCCTCGGGCCAGCCACTGACGCAGGTCGTCCCGCCAGTGCGCGTCCCGGAAGGCGATCCCCGTCTCGTCGAGCAGGGTCAGCCGTGAGGCCCGGCTGACGACGAGGTCCACGCTCTCGCCGGCGGCGAGCAGCGCCCGCAGCACGGCGGCGGCGTACGGCGTGCCGGAGGCACCCGACACCCCCACGACCCACGGCCGACGACTGTTCATCTCCTGCGGCTCCACATGGGTGAGCCTATCCGGCCCCGGGCCCCGGGCCGGTCAGACGGTGAGGCCACGCACCACCAGGTCCAGCAGCGCGCAGACGAACAACGCCATCCCGATGAAACCGTTCACCGTGAAGAACGCCCGGTTCAGACGCGACAGGTCGTGCGGGCGCACGATCGTGTGCTCGTAGAGGAACGCCGCCGCCACGATCACCAGCCCCAGCCACAGGAACACCCCCGCGTCCGTGGCCAGCGCGTACCAGGCGAACAGCGCCATCGTCACGACGTGGCAGCCGCGCGCCCCGTACAGCGCCGCCGGGATTCCGAAGCGCGCGGGGACCGACTTCACGCCGTGGGCCCGGTCGGCCTGGACGTCCTGGCACGCGAAGATCAGGTCGAAGCCGCCGATCCACACGCCCACCGCGAGACCGAGGATTACCGCCTCCCACGACCACGCGCCGGTGACCGCGATCCACGCGCCGACCGGCCCCATGGCCTGGGCGAGCCCCAGGATGGCGTGCGGGAAGTTCGTGAACCGCTTGCCGTACGGATAGACCACCATCGGCACCACGGCGACGGGCGCGAGCGCCAGGCACAGCGGGTTGAGCAGGGCCGCGGCACCGAGGAAAACGACGACCGCGACGAGCGCGCCCGTCCACGCCGAGCGGACGGACACCGCGCCGGTCACCAGCTCGCGCGAGGCGGTACGCGGGTTACGGGCGTCGATCTCCCGGTCGATGATCCGGTTGCACGCCATCGCGAACGTCCGCAGGCCGACCATCGCGACCGTGACGAGCAGCAGTTCGCCCCAGTGGACGGTGCGGTCGTGCCGGAACATCGCGGTGAGCGAGGCGATGTAGGCGAACGGCAGCGCGAAGACCGAGTGCTCGATCATCACCAGACGCAGGAACGCCCTGGTGCGTCCGGGCTGCGGGACGGCCGCGGCAGCGGAGGTCACAGGCCGTACTCCTTCCAGCGGCGGTCGACCTTCGCCGCCGTCTCCGGGTCCGACACGACCATCTCGGGCCAGCCGCCGTCGCGGGTGTAGCCCTCCTCGGGGAGCTTCCGCGTCGCGTCGATGCCCGCCTTGCCGCCCCAGAACTGCTGGTAGGAGGCGTGGTCGAGATGGTCGACCGGGCCCTCGACGACCGTGAGGTCACGGGCGTAGTCCGTGTTGCCGAGCGCACGCCAGGAGACCTCGTGCAGGTCGTGGACGTCGCAGTCGGCGTCGACGACCACGATCAGCTTGGTCAGCGACATCATGTGCGCGCCCCAGATCGCGTGCATGACCTTCTGCGCGTGCTTCGGGTACTTCTTGTCGATCGAGACGATCGCGCAGTTGTGGAAACCGCCCGACTCCGGCAGGTGGTAGTCCACGATGTCCGGCACGATGATCTTGAGGAGCGGGAGGAAGAAGCGCTCGGTGGCACGGCCCAGAGGGCCGTCCTCCGTCGGCGGCCGGCCCACCACGATCGACTGGAGCAGCGGCCGCTTGCGCATCGTCACGCAGTCGATCGTCAGCGCCGGGAACGGCTCCTGCGGCGTGTAGAAGCCGGTGTGGTCGCCGAACGGGCCCTCGGGAAGCGTCTTCCCCGGCTCCAGCCAGCCCTCCAGCACGACCTCCGCGTTCGCCGGGACCTGGAGCGGCACGGTCTTGCAGTCGACCATCTCGATCCGCTTGCCCGCGACGAACCCCGCGAACAGGTACTCGTCGATGTCGCCGGGCAGCGGCGCCGTCGACGCGTACGTGACGGCCGGCGGGCAGCCGAAGGCGATCGCGACCGGCAGCCGCTCGCCCCGCCTGGCGGCGACCTGGTAGTGGTTGCGGCTGTCCTTGTGGATCTGCCAGTGCATGCCGATGGTGCGCCGGTCGTGGCGCTGGAGGCGGTACAGACCGAGGTTGCGCACACCGGACTCGGGGTCCTTGGTGTGCGTGAGTCCCAGGTTGAAGAAGGAGCCGCCGTCCTCGGGCCAGGTGAACAGCGCGGGCAGGGCGTCCAGGTCGACGTCGTCGCCGGTGAGGACGACCTCCTGCACGGGCGCGTCCTTCACCTTCTTCGGCGGCACGTGCACCATCGAGCCCAGCTTGCCGAACGCCTCGCGCACCCCGACGAACCCGTGCGGCAGCTCGGGCTTGAGCAGTCCGCCGATCTTGTCGCTGATCTCGTCGTAGGACGTCAGGCCGAGCGCCTTGAGCAGCCGGCGGTCGGTGCCGAACACGTTCATCGCCAGCGGCATCGCCGAGCCGCGCACGTTCTCGAAGAGCAGGGCGGGGCCGCCGGCCTTGTTCACCCGGTCGACGATCTCCCCGACCTCCAGATACGGGTCGACTTCGGCCTTGATGCGCTTGAGGTCGCCCTCGCGCTCCAGCGCCCGGAGCAAGGAGCGAAGATCGTCGTAAGCCATGGGCCAAGTATCGGCCACGGGCTACCCTGGGCCCGTCACCGGGGCCGGGGAACACGGCTCCGCCCACATCTCCAGGGGGCTGTCCCACATGCTCAGGGCGCTGATGTACATCCTGCCGCTGGCGCTGACGATCTACGCGTTCATCGACTGCCTGAACACGCCCGAGGACGAGGCGAAGCATCTGCCCAAGATCGCCTGGATCTTCATCATCCTGCTGTTCTGGATCGTCGGGCCGATCGTCTGGTTCGCCGCCGGGAAGATGCGGCACGCCCCGGCGGGTGGCCGCACCCCCTCCGAGTGGCACCGCAACCACCGCATGGAGTGGGTCGCTCCCGACGACAACCCCGAGTTCCTGAAGTCCATCAAGGACGAGAACAAGAAGGACGAGTCGCTCCTCAAGGACTGGGAGGCCGACCTGCGCCGCCGTGAGGAGGAGCTCAAGCGCCGCGAGCAGGGCGAGGACAAGGACAGCTGATGGAGCTGCGGCTCCTGGTGACCTTCGAGAAGGTCGCCACCGTCCTCGGCTTCACCCGGGCGGCCGCCGAGCTGAGGTACGCCCAGTCCAGCGTGACGAGCCAGATCCGGTCCCTGGAGTCCTCGCTCGGCGTGGACCTGTTGGTGGCGCCGGGGCCCGCCGGGGGAAGAGTCCGGGCATGGACGATGCTCAGGCCCGCAGGTGGCTCGCCACCGCCGTCGCCGAGGCCCGTGCGGGGCTCGCCGAGGGCGGCATCCCGATCGGGGCCGCGCTGTACGGGGCCGACGGCTCGCTGCTGGGGCGCGGCCGCAACCGGCGCGTGCAGGACGGCGATCCGTCGATGCACGCCGAGACGTCGGCGTTCCGGGCGGCCGGGAGGCAGCGGTCGTACCGGGGCACCACCATGGTGACGACGCTCTCGCCGTGCTGGTACTGCTCCGGGCTGGTGCGGCAGTTCGGGATCTCCCGGGTCGTGATCGGCGAGGCGCGGACCTTCAGCGGCGGGCACGACTGGCTGGCGGAGCACGGCGTGGAGATCGTGCTGCTGGACGATCCCGGGTGCGCGGCGATGATGCGGGACTTCGTCGAAGGTCATCCGGCGCTGTGGAACGAGGACATCGGCGACGCATGACCCGGCCCCGCCGGAGCCCCGCGACGGCGCGTGACGGACTGAACACGAAAGCGGGTCAATCCCCTCCCCCACCTGCCTCGCGGGCCATATCATCGTCATCAACTACCTGTTCCCCGGCGCCACTTGACCGCTCGGGAGTTGTTTTTTGAGGGATCAACTCGCCGCGAGGAGCGAACTGCTCGCGCAGCTCACGTCCCATCTCACCGGCACCGAGGTCGCCGGCTGGAAGTCCCGCCCCTCCTGCAAGGCCCTGCCGCCTCCCGTCGTCGCCGTCGTCGGCGGCCGCGGCATGGGCAAGTCGTACGACTTCGCCTGGCTGCGGGACGTCTGCGGACCGGTCACGCCCACCGCGTACCTGGACTGCGCCGACGACACGCTGCGAACCGGCGCGGCCGAGTCGCCGGAGTCGCGTTCGCTGGTGACGGAGGCGCTGCGGCTGCTCGGCATCGGCTTCACCAGCGCCGGGCCCCCACGGGTGCCGACGCTGCACATGACCCGGCTGTTCGCGGGGCTCGTCGCCGTCGCCTCCGGCACGTGGAACGCCGACCAGGACGATCGCATCGCCGCCGAACTGCGCCGCCTGGAGCTGATCTCGCCGTCCCGGGGCAACTGGGCAGCGGTCGTCCAGAGCTGGGTGGCCAAGCTGATGGCGGCGTACGCGGCGCTGCCCATGCCGCTGCCGCCGGTGCAGAAGTTCATCGAGGTGTCGGTGGAGGTGCTGCTCCAGGAGCTGTTCCAGCGCGGCAGCCGCAAGGCCGTCGGCTGGTACGGGGCCTATCCGGGCGCGCAGGGCAGCGCCCGCTGGGGGCTGACCCTGCTGGGCAGCCACTTGCGGCTCGGCGGTGACCAGCGGCGGCGGGCCGAGTACTTCCTCGGTCAGGCGCTGCGGGCCGACCTGGAGGAGGCGTACCGGACGACCGCCGGCTGGCTGCTGCGCACCGGCCGCCCGCTGATGCTGCTCGACAACGCCCACGACGAGCTGGGCGAGCAGCTGGTGCGCGACTGCCTCACCCACCGGTCGACCGGCCATCCGGACCGGGTGGTGGTGTACGCGGCGTTCCGGCGCGGCGATCCGCCGGTCCTGCAGGGCGCGCACCGGCTGGCGTCGCTCAGCTCCGCGGTGGGCCTCGCGGGCGGCCGGGGCGACGGGCTGTGCGTGCACCCGATGGTCGTGGTGCCGTATCCGCCGCTGCCTCCGGCCGGTCCCGAGACCTCCGACGGGCTGCTGAGCCACGTCGATCCGGACGCGATGCTGCCGCCCGGACTGCCGCGCGCGCTCTACCGGTTCACGGGCGGACGGCCGCTGGCCATGACCCGGATGACGGACGCGATCGAGGAGCTGCGGACGGCGGACGGCGCCGCCGTGCCGCCCGGCCCGGCGGGCCCGCCCGCGCCGACCGCCCTCGCGACGCTGACGCTGCGTTCGCTGCTGCGGCACCGGCCGGCGACACCGCGGCAGGCGGCCACCGGGCCGACGGTCGCCGAGGCGCTGCGGGAGGAGCTGGCCCCCGGGGAGCTGGGCGACCTGCTCACCCGGGTCTCCCCTGCTGCCGACGCGCGCTCCGCCGAGCTGCTGCTCCCGGCGGCGGCCGGCATGACGACGCCGGAGCTGCGCCACGCGCTCGACTCCGACGGATGGCCGCGCTGCGACCGGCACTTCGTGGCCGACCACTGCCTGCGCACCCTGCTGCTGTACCGGCTCTACCACCTGGACGCCGACCACTCGTCGTGGCTCGGTATGCACTCGCGGCTCGTGATGCACTACGCGGCGGCGGGCCCCGACTCCTGGCAGGCGTACCAACACGAGCTGGCGATCGGCCGGACCGGCGGCGCGGTCGCGTATCTCACCGGCTCGCTCGGCCGCGCGGACACGGCCGCCTGGCTGGACGAGCTGCTGCACATCGCGTCCGCGCCCGGCTTCGAGGGGCTGTCGGAGCGGCGGAGGCTGGCGTTCACGGGCGGGCACCGTGAGCCGCAGCGGCGCGTCGAGCGGCTGCTGAACGCCGCCTGGCTGGCGCAGGACTGGCTGGAGCTGCCCGAGGCGCGGCTGGAGGCGGCGGTCCACGGGGCGCTGCACGCCCTGCGGGACGACGTCGCCGACAGCTCCGTACTCACCGACGCCGCCACGCACTGGGCGGAGAGCATCCGGTCGGGCCGTCCGCTGCGGGAGTGCGACTGCTCCCGGCGGGGCCGGGCGAGTGGGGGGATGGACTGATGAACAACCTGACGAAGATCCTCATCGGTGTCGGGGTCGTGACCGCGGTCGTGCTGGGCGTGCTGTTCGGGCCGGGCGTCCTCGATCAGACCCGCTCGTGCGCGAAGGGCGTGGTGAAACCCGAGGACAGCGACGAGTGCATCGGTGTCTCGGCCACCGGCTACGACTTCGGGGTGAAGGAGATACGGGAGGTCGCGCGCGCCATCGCCGTCGAGAACCGGAGCGCGGAGGACTCCGAGCAGCTGACGGTCTCGGTGGCGGTGATGATGCCGTTCACCTCCAGGGCGCCGGAGCAGCTGACGAAGATGCGCCACGAGCTCCAGGGGGTGTACATCCAGCAGAAGCTCGCCAACCGTGCCGAGGGCAGGCCGCCGAAGATCCGTGTCCTGCTGGCCAACACCGGCGACCTCGGCCACCACTGGGAGACCGTGGCGAACCAGCTGGTCACGATGGCGGACGGTCCCGAGCAGCTGCGCGCGGTGACGGGCATCGCGACGAGCAACACCGCGAACAAGCAGGCCGTCGCCCTGCTGGCCCGTCATCACATTCCGATGGTGGGCTCGACGATCACCGCCGACGACATCACCAACATCCCCGGTCTCGCGCGGGTGTCCCCGACCAACAGGGACGAGGCCCGGGCGCTGGTGTCGCACGCCAAGTCCGTCGACCGCAGCGCGCTGCTCGTGTACGACACGAATCCGGACGACCGCTACGCGCAGACACTGCGCGAGGCGTTCAACGAGCAACTGCCGGACCAGGTCTACGAGCCGACGCAGTTCACGTCCAGCAAGGAGCCGGACAACCCGGGCAATCTCGGCAACGTCTTCAACAGCATCGCCCACTACATCTGCGACACCGACGCCCACACGGTGTTCTTCGCGGGCCGCCACACCCCGCTGCGGATCTTCCTCTCCGAGCTCGGCAGGGCGGGCTGCGCGCGCCGCGGTTTCACCGTTCTGACCGGCGACGAGGCGTCCTACCTGGGCTCGGACGACAAACTGGACCGGCAGGCGCTGGCGTTGCGGCCGGGCGAGAAGAAGCCGCGGGTGACGCTGAAGTACGCGGCGCTCGCCCACCCGGACGCCTGGGTCGAGACACCCGGGCGGACGTTGCCCGCGACCGGCGGCTCGGCGAAGGCTCCCGCGCTGACCGATGTGACGGCCCAGTGGCCGCACCTGACGGGCTCGCTCCGGGTGAACGGTGCGAGCGGCTGGATCTGCCTGGACAACTACGGCAACCCGCGGAACAAGGCGGTGCCGATCGTGCGGCTCGCCGCCGACGGGACGCTGCGGTTCGAGGAGTTCTCCTGGCCGGACCAGAAGCCGCCGCCGGTGGACTGCATCGTCAGGAAGGACTGAGCGGTTCCGCGGTCAGGCGGCCGCGTAGGCGTCGCGCAGCTGCTGCCAGCGCTCGGCGGTCCAGGCCGACCAGTCGGTGGTCGGCCTGCCCTCCAGCGCGGCGACCAGCAGTTCGAAGTGGTTGTGCCAGCCGGCCAGGCAGTCGAGCAGCACCTCGTCGTCGCAGCGCAGTTCGTTGGTGAAGCGGAGCACCGTGCTCTCGTCGCCGTGCGGCTCCAGGTGGAAGCGGACGCGGCCGTGCACGGTGACCGTGTACTCGGCGACCCGCTCCACGTCCCACGCCGTGACATGGCCCTCCGCGAAGGTGTGGCGCCCCTCCGCGTCGGTGTTGAGCCAGCGCAACCTCACCGCGCCGCCGATTCTCGGTTCGAGCAGGTCGGCGGCGCAGAGCCAGGTCGGCAGACCCTCGGGAGTGGCGACGGCGTCCCATACCCGGATCACCGGATGCGGCAGGTGCAGCTCGTACCGCAGCAGGTGAGTGCCGTCGTCCCGGGTCTCGACGGTGCCCTGGGGGATCACGTCACTCATGCCTCCAGCGTCCCGCGGGGTCGGCGCGGGCGCTACCTCACGGGCGGCCTCAGACGCCCGCGTACGAGTGCAGGCTGTTCACGAACATGTTCACGCCGTAGTAGTTCCACAGGAAGCACAGGAACGCGACCAGCGCGATGTACGCGGCCTTGCGGCCCTTCCAGCCGGCCGTGGCGCGGGCGTGCAGGTAGGCGGCGTAGGCGACCCAGGTGATGAACGACCAGACCTCCTTGGCGTCCCAGCCCCAGTAGCGGCCCCACGCGTCGCCGGCCCAGATCGCGCCCGCGATGATCGTGAACGTCCACAGCGGGAAGACGGCCGCGTTGACGCGGTAGGAGAACTTGTCGAGCGAGGCGGCCGAGGGCAGCCGCTCCATGACCGACGTGGCGAACCTGCCGGGCTGCCCGCCGCTGGCGAGCTTGCGCTCGTAGGCGTCGCGGAAGAGGTAGAGCACCGCGCCGACCGCGCCGAGGTAGAAGACCGCGCCGCAGAAGATCGCGGTGGAGACGTGGATCCACAGCCAGTACGAGTCGAGGGCGGGCACCAGCTGGTCGCTCTCGGTGTACAGGTACGTCACGGCGAAGCCGAGGTCCAGCAGGACGGTGGTGACCAGCGGCAGGCCGGCCCAGCGGATGTTCTTCCCGGCCAGCAGGAGGGCGAGGTACACGCCGACGGCGACCGTGGAGAACGTCGTGGAGAACTCGTACATGTTGCCCCACGGCGCCCGCTGCACCGACAGGGCACGGGCGACGACGCCCGCCGCCTCCAGCAGGAACGCGAGGACGGTGAGCGACACGGCGATGCGGCCGTACAGGTCGCCCTGCTCGGTGCCGCCGTGCGCGCCGGGGCCGTCGGGCACGTCCCGGGTGCCGCTCGCGGCCCGGGTGACGACCTTCGGCCTCTCGAGGACCGCGGTCGCGCCCGCCTTGGTGACCGTGACCGGCGGGGCGGCGGCCTCCTCCGCGGGGGCCGTGAGCGCGGCGGCCGTGCGGGCCACCTTGCTGCGGCTGCCGAAGAGCCACTCGGCGATGTGCGCGAAGAAGGCCAGCGTGTAGACGGCCATCGACGAATAGATCAGGTAGTTGCTGATCTGCGCCAGGTTCTCGTTGGCTGCGGCGGCGGTTGCGGCGGCGAGAGTCACTTCTCAGCCCCTTCGGCAGGAACGTCTACAGGTTCAGGCGCCGTCGGCGCCTCTGAGTGGAGGGTCGCGGCCAGGTCGGCCAGTTCCTCCGGGAGCCTCGCCGACTCGCTGCGGCCGAGGCCCGCCATCTCGACGACCGTCGTACCGTCGTCACCGCGCACGGCCCGCACCCAGACGCGGCGGCGCTGGATGAACAGCGAGGCGGCGAGGCCCGCGATGGCGGCGATCGCGCCGGTCAGCGCCCAGCCGGTGGCGGGCTGACGCGTGATCTGGAAGGTCGCCCACTCCTTGACCTCCTCCTCGAAGGTGATGGAGCCCGCGCCGTCCGGCAGCTTCATGGTCTCGCCGGGGCGCATCCGCTGCTTGAGGATCTCACCGTCGGCGTTCGTGAACTGCTTCATCTTGCTGGTGTCGAGCTGGTACACGTTCTGCGGCAGACCGGCATCGACACCCAGGCTGCCGTGGTAGCCGGTGAGCGCGAGCACGGGGTACTCGAGACCCGGGAACTGCGAGAACATGTCGCCCTTGCCGTCTCCCGCGAACGTCGGCACGAAGAACGCCTGGAAGCCGAGCTGGTCCTTGCGGCCGTCCTTGTCGCGGTAGCCGTCCATCACCTTGATGGCACCGGTGGAGGTGATGTTGTTGTCGATGGGCAGCAGCGGCACCGCGTCCTGGAAGACGACCTCGCCCTTGCCGTCCCGCACGGTGACGACGGGGGCGTACCCGTGGCCGTTGAGGAAGACCTTGGTGCCGTCCACCTCCAGCGGCTTGTTGACCTCGATGACCTGCTTCTTCTCGGTGCCGCCGGGCCCGGACCAGGTCACGGCGGCCTCGTAGGTGCGCGGCGTGCCGCGCTGCGGGCCGCTCTTCGCGTACGTGCCGGTGAAGCTGTCCAGCGTGAAGCTGAACGGGGACAGGTCGTCGGTGTCGAACAGCGAACCGGACTTGAAGTCGTCGTACTGCGTGAGCGTGTTGGAGAAGCCGCCGCCCTCGACGACCAGCTTGCCGCCCTCGGACTTGAACAGCTGGCCCGCCGCGAACGCCACGAGCATCACGATCAGCGACACGTGGAAGACCAGGTTGCCGGCCTCGCGCAGGTAGCCCTTCTCGGCGGCGACCGCGTCGCCCGCCTCGTGGGCGCGGAAACGGCGCCCACGCAGCAGAGCGAGCGCCGCCCGGCGCACCTGCTCCGGCTCGGCCTCCGTGCGCCACGTCGTGTACGCGGGCAGCCGGTTCAGCCGCCGCGGCGCGCCCGGCGGGCGCCCGCGCAGCTGGCCGACGAACTGCCAGGAGCGGGGCACGATGCAGCCGATGAGGGAGACGAACAGCAGGATGTAGATCGCCGAGAACCACACCGAGCTGTAGACGTCGAAGAACTGCAGCTTCTCGTAGAGGGGCCCGAGGACCTCGTGGCGGTCCTTGAACGCCTGCACCTTCATCTCGTCCACGCTGTTCTGCGGGACGAGGGAGCCGGGGATGGCGCCGAGCGAGAGCAGGAAGAGCAGGATCAGCGCGACCCGCATGGAGGTCAGCTGCCGCCAGAACCAGCGCGCCCAGCCGATCACGCCGAGGGTGGGGCCGCCGACGGCCTGGTCCGTCGCGTTGTCGGTGGGGGCGGTGGACAGCTGTGCGCCAGCCTCGCCGAGTTCGCGTTCGTCGGTGTCGTACGTGCTCATGGACGTTCAGATCCCCACCGTGAAGCCGTTGGACCAGCTCTGCATCGACTGGACCATGGTGTCCCAGACACCTGTGAGCAGCAGCAGACCGGTCGCGATCATCATCACGCCGCCGATCCGCATCACCCATGCGTAGTGTTGCTTGACCCAGGCGAACGCACCGAGCGCCTTGCGGAACGCCACCGCCGCGAGGACGAAGGGCAGCCCGAGGCCGAGGCAGTACGCGACGGTCAGCAGCGCCCCGCGGCCGGCGCTGGCCTCGCTCGCGGCGAGCGCCGTCACGGCGGACAGCGTCGGTCCGATGCACGGCGTCCAGCCGATCCCGAACAGCGCGCCGAGCAGCGGCGCGCCCAGCAGGCCCGACACCGGCCGCCTGTGGATGCGGAACTCGCGCTGGGTGAGCCAGGGCATCAGGCCCATGAAGAAGACACCCAGCAGGATCATCAGCGCGCCGAGGACCTTGGACAGGATCTCCCGGTGCCCCTGGAGCGTGGAACCGAAGTAGCCGAAGAGCGCCCCGCCGGACACGAACACGGCGGTGAAGCCGACGACGAACAGGGAGGCACCGGCGACCATCCGGCCGCGCTTCGCCTCGGCGAGGTCGGTGCCCGTGACCCCGGTGACGTACGAGAGGTAGCCGGGGACGAGCGGCAGCACGCACGGCGAGAAGAAGGACACCAGCCCGGCGAGCAGGGCGATGGGCAGAGCGAGAAGCAGGGCGCCGCCGAAGACCGTGTCGTACACGTCCGGTGCCGCGGCAAGGAACGTCACAGGATCACTTCTCCGCGATCAACGGGTCGATGATCTTGTGCAGTTCCTCGTCGTCGAGCGCCTTGAGCGAGCGGGCCGCGATCTTTCCGTCCCGGTCGAGCACGATCGTGGAGGGAATGGCCTGAGGATTGAGGCTGCCCTTGGGGAAGCCGTTGACGATCAGCTTGCCGATCGGGTCGTACAGGCTCGGGTACTCGATTCCGTAGTCCTTCTCGAAAGCGAGCGCCGGGCCCTTCTTGCTGTCCCGGGTGTTGATCCCGACGAACTCGACGCCCTTCGCCTTGGTCTCCTTGGCGACCTTCGCGAAATAGGGGGCTTCGGAACGGCACGGCGGGCACCATGATCCCCACACGTTCATCACGACGATCTTGCCCTTGAGGCCGGCCACGTCGAGCGGTTCGCCTTCCAGGGTCTCGCCCTTGAGCTCGTTCGGGGACTGCCGCTCCCCCTTGGCGACGGTGTCGATGCCGCCGGAGCCGGTGACGAAGTTGGTGTCGCCGCCGCCTCCGGACTTCCCGCCCTCGCCACAGGCCGACAGGGTGAGCACGCCTGCGGCGACCAGGGCGGTCGACAGGGCGGCGCGGGGGGCACGGCTGAGGCTCATGTGAAAAGTTTCGCATGGCCCTGGCGGCGATCTTCCGCACCCCCCTGCGTGCCCGATAAGGCCCCTTGTCAAGAAGCCTTAAGGAATGCGTTCCAACCGCCCGCGGGGGACTCGCCGACCTGAAGGGTGCGCAGTTTCGCGAGCACCTGCGGATCCTGGACGTCGAGCCAGTCGCAGAACTGCCGGAAGGAGACCAGCCGTACGTCCTTCTTGCCGGCCATGCCCTTGAGCGCTTCCTCCACGGCGTCCATGTAGATGCCGCCGTTCCACTGCTCGAAGTGGTTGCCGATGAAGAACGGTGCGCGATTGGACTCGTAGGCGCGGGTGAATCCCGCGAGATACGCCTCCGTCGCCTGCCTGCGCCAGCCCGGAAAGCGCGAGGGCACGCCCTGCGTCGCCTGGTGGGACTGGTTGGCCAGCATGTTGTAGTCCATGGACAGCACCTCGAAGGAGCGCCCGGGGAACGGCACCTGCTGGAGCGGCAGATCCCAGATGCCCAGCCGCTTGTCGGGCCACGTCTGGCGGCCGCCGGGCGAGGAGGCGTCGTACCGCCAGCCCAGCTGCTTCGCGACGGGCAGGAGCTTGTCCTGGCCGAGCAGACACGGGGTGCGGCCGCCGACGAGTTCCTTGCGGTAGTCGAAAGGCAAGGGGTCGATGTCGTGCCAGCCGCTGTTGGTGCGCCATTCGGTGACGAACTTCACAGCCTGGTCGGTCTCGCTGCGCCAGTCCGCCGACGACCAGTTGCCCACCGATCCGGAACCGGTGCAGAAATGCCCGTTGAAGTGGGTGCCTATCTCATGGCCGTCGAGCCATGCCTGGCGTATGTGCTTCAGCGTGTCCTTGATGTGCTCGTCGGTGAGATAACCGATGTCCGAGGCGCCGATCGAGTTGTTCGGCGGGCGGTAGAGCGTTTTCTTCGACTCGGGCAGCAGATAGATACCGGAGAGGAAGAAGGTCATCGCCGCGCCGTGGTTCCTGGCGAGTTCGAGAAAACGCGGGAAGAGACCGTTGCCGACCTCACCCGCACCGTCCCAGGAAAAGATCACGAATTGCGGCGGCGTCTGCCCGGGCTCCAGCGGAACGGGACGCTCCGGCTGATGGGGCTGCTTCCCGGTGTCGGACGTGGAGCCGTCGCCGATCGGCCGGCCCCCTGTCGCCGAAGGTGAGGGCTTCGCGCCCTTGCCCTGGTCACCGCCCCGGCCGGGCGCACCACCTCCGGCGCCGCCCGGGCCACTGGAGCCGCAGCCCGCCACGGTGACCGCGGCCGCGGCCCCAAGTCCCGCTCCGAGCAGGCCCCGTCGAGTGATGTCGCGCATATCGTCCCCATCCGCGCTCCCCTGGTCGGGGGGAGCTTTTCCAAACCGGCACAGGGAGAGATGCCGTGGGGAACGCGGGGGTTCCTGATGTGCGGGACGGGTTTTTCTACGCCATTTCCCGTGCGGGCTAGGCGCCGAATGCCTTGGACTTGCCCTTCACGGGTTTGGCGCCGGCGAGAAGATGCGGCGGGACGAGATCCCGGGCCGGCTCGGAGTATCCGACCGACACGACCCTGTCCCCCTCGTACGTGAACGAGGTCAGCGAGGCGAGGGTGCACTGCCGGCGACGCGGGTCGTGCCACAGCCGTCGCCTCTCGACGAAACTGCGCACGACCCAGATCGGCAGCTGGTGGCTGACGCACACGGCCTCGTGGCCGCGCGCCGCGTCCCGCGCCGCCTCCAGCGCGGCCGACATCCGCACGACCTGCTCCACGTACGGCTCGCCCCAGGACGGCCGGAACGGGTTCGTCAGGTGCTTCCAGTTGGCCGGCTGGCGCAGCGCGCCGTCGCCGACGCCGAAGGTCTTGCCCTCGAAGACGTTGGCAGCCTCGATCAGCCGCTCGTCGGTCTCGAGGGTCAGACCGTGCGACTTGGCGATCGGCTGGGCGGTCTCCTGGGCCCGCTCCAGCGGGGAGGCGACGACATGCGTGATGTCCCGGGCCGCCAGGTGCTCCGCGACCCGGTCGGCCATCTGCCGGCCGAGCTCGGAGAGGTGGTAGCCGCTGCGGCGGCCGTAGAGGACGCCGTCCGGGTTGTGCACTTCGCCGTGGCGCATGAGATGGACGACGGTGATGTCCCTGGTGCTCATGCGGTGGCCTCCGCTGCGGCTCGGGCGGCGGCGGGCAGCGCGGCCGCGATCCGCTCGATCGCCCGCTCGTCGTGCGCGGTCGAGACGAACCAGGACTCGAACGCGGACGGCGGCAGGTAGACGCCGTCGGCGAGCATCGAGTGGAAGAACGCGTTGAAGCGGAACGCCTCCTGCTTCTTCGCGTCCTCGTAGTCCCTGACCTCGGTCGGGATGAAGAAGACGGAGAACATGTTGGACGCCGTCTGCAGGCGGTGCGCCACGCCCTCCTTGGTCAGGGCGTCCGTCACCAGGGCCTGGATGTTCTTCGAGGCCGCGTTCACCTTCTCGTACGCGGCGTCGTCCAGCAGGCGCAGCTGCGCGAGGCCCGCGGCGGTCGCCACCGGGTTACCGGAGAGCGTGCCCGCCTGGTAGACGGGACCGGCCGGCGCGAGGTGCGCCATGACGTCCCGGCGCCCGCCGAACGCGGCGGCCGGGAACCCGCCGCCCATGACCTTGCCGAACGTCATCAGGTCGGGCGCCACGCCGTCGACGCCGTACCAGCCCGCCTTCGAGGTGCGGAAGCCGGTCATCACCTCGTCGGAGATGTACAGCGCGCCGTTCTTCGCGCAGGCGTCCTTGAGCCCCTGGTTGAAGCCGGGCCGCGGCGGCACCACGCCCATGTTGCCCGGCGACGCCTCCGTGATCACACAGGCGATCTCGCCCGGGTGGTTGTGGAAGGCCGCCTGCACGGCCTCCAGGTCGTTGTACGGCAGCACGATCGTGTCACCGGCCTGAGCCCCCGTGACGCCGGGCGTGTCCGGCAGGGCGAACGTCGCGACCCCGGAGCCCGCCGCGGCGAGGAGCGCGTCGACGTGCCCGTGGTAGCAGCCGGCGAACTTGATGACCTTGGACCGGCCGGTGAAGCCGCGGGCCAGCCGGATCGCCGACATCGTCGCCTCGGTGCCGCTGGAGACCAGCCGTACCTGCTCGACGGGCTCGACACGAGCCACGATCTCCTCGGCGAGGGCGACCTCGCCCTCGCCCGGCGTGCCGAAGGAGGTGCCGCGGGCGACCGCCGCCTGCACCGCCTCGATGACCTCGGGGTGGGCGTGCCCGAGGATCATCGGCCCCCACGAGCAGACGAGGTCGACGTACTCGCGGCCGTCGGCATCGGTCAGGTACGGGCCGGTGCCGGACACCATGAACCGGGGCGTACCGCCCACGGCACGGAAAGCACGGACGGGAGAGTTCACGCCGCCGGGCGTCACGAGGGACGCGCGGTCGAAAAGTGTCTGCGAAACTGGGGCGTCATAGGGAAAGCTCACGGAAACCATGGTCTCAGAGGCCCGGGCGATCTTGCGGACAGGTGTTTCACCACACGTTCGTGGGGGAGGTCACTGTCACGATGATCTGGTTGCGCGGCGGGGGCTGCGAGTGGTCGGGTGGAGATATGCATCGCGGTGGCGGACTGGGCGAGGGGACCGACGACCTGGGTCCTGAGCCTGCCCGGCGTGGAAAGCACCGGCGAGGCGAAGCGGATGATCCCGTGGGAGGCAGGAGCGGCCGGTTGGGGGTGACGTACAAGTACTTCGGTGCGCCCGACGGCGCCACGGCGGCACGGGTGCCGATCTCGATGCGCCCCGAGGAGCTGGGCGGCGACGAGCTCGGCATGGGCGGCATGTTCACCAAGATCAAGCCGGAGACCATAGCCGCGATGGTGCTGACCGGTATCCAGGGCATGCCGCTGCACAAGGTGCCGCCGCTGGAGCTCGTGGTGCTGCACCCCGACTACGCGGTGGTGAAGCTGCCGATGACCGTGGTGGACCCGCTGCGGGGCATCGGCGAGGAGTCGGTGGGCGCGGCGGCCTTCATCTGGTCGACGGTCCCGGACCGGGGCGGCCCCCGGGACGCGTTCAACGTCTACCAATTGCTGCACGAATGGCAGGATTTCAGCCATCGTCTGCACGAGGCGGGCCACCAGCCGTACTGCCTGGTGTGGCCCTGACCTCGCGCGCCCCTCGTCCGCCGGGTCAGACGACCGGCGGCCGGCCGAGCCGGGCCATGAGCCACACCGTGCTCCAGCGCATCGGACGGCGCTCTCCGCACGGCGTACGGACGCCCTCGGCGAATCCGCCGAACCAGGCGCGCAGACCCGGCGCCGAGCGGGTGCGCGCCAGGGTGAGCGCGGTCCACGAGCCCAGGTAGAGGGGCACGAGCAGGGCCGGGAGGTTCCGCTTCGCCAGCCAGACACGGTTGCGGGCGGTCATCCGGTAGTAGACGCCGTGCCGGGTGGGAGGCGTACGGGGGTGCTGGAGCACCAGCTCGGGGGCGTAGAGGATCTTCCAGCCGTCGTCCAGGGCGCGCCAGGCGAGATCGGTCTCCTCGTGCGTGAAGAAGAAGTCGTCCGGCCAGCCGCCGACCCGCTCCAGCATCCGCATCGACAGGGCGTGCCCGCCGCCGAGGAACGTGGTCACCTGGCCGCCGCGCAGCGGATCGGTCTTCCCGATGCGCGGCACGTGTCGGCGCTGGGTGAAGCCGGTCTCGTCGGCGATGCGGAAGCTGACGATCCCGAGCGCGGGGTCGGCGTCGTACATCGCGGCGATACGGCTGAAGACGTCCGTCTCGATGAGCAGCCCGTCGTCGTCCAGGTCGACGAGCACATCGACGTCGCCGAACTCCCGCAGCCGCTCCATGGCGACGTTGCGCCCGCCGGACACGCCGAGGTTCTCGGGCAGCTCGACACCCGTGACGCCTGCCGGCAGTTCGGACAGCGGGGCGCCGTTGGAGACCACGACGACGCGGGTGGCGGGATGGTCCTGAGCGGCCACCGAGTCGAGCAGGGCCCGCAGTTCCGCAGGGCGGGAGCCCATCGTCAGTACGGCCACACCCACACGCGCTCGGGACACGTCCACATCTCCATCTGTTGCCGGTCGTGACCCGGCAGCTTAACGGTGTCCGTCCGGCAGATGTACGGAGGTGAACGCGCACGGGCGCGTGCATGTGGCCGACGGCCGTGGACGTGCAGGGGGCGCGCCCGCCCGTGACCGGCGGCGGTGGACGGTACAGGGCGGGCTCGCCGGTCACCTGTGGTGGTGACGCACGCCTCATGCGCGCCGCTCGCGCCCGGAGCGCGCCCCGCGTGCCCGCTGGGGCCGGCGCCATCCCGGGTCGCGTCCCGTCAGCGCCAGCAGCCGGTCGAGGTCGGAGGCGCCCGCTCCCCCGTCCGGCAGCGGGTACTCCTCGCCGAAGACCCCCATCGCGCGGGCGGTCGGCGCGAGCTCCCCGAACGCGGTCAGCACCTCACGGACCACCACCGGATCCGGCGTGTACTCCTGCCCCGTGGCCCGCGCGAGATCCCAGGCGTGCACGGCGAGGTCGCCGAGCGCCATCCTTCCGACCAGGCCCGCGGACATGTTCATGGCGCCCGTGGTGCCCTGGTCCGCTCCCGGCGCCGCCCACGCCTCGACGAGCGCCTCGGCCTCCGCCGCGAACTGCTCGCGCCAGTCGCCGTGCCCGACACGGTCCGGCCCCGCGGAGAAGTCGGCGTCCTTCTTGGCCGCCAGCAGCTGGAAGTCGACCACCACCTGGAAGAGGTGATCGACCAGCTGCCGCACGTCGTACTCGGCGCACGGCGTCGCATCGCCGAGCCGGTCGTCGGTGATGCCGCGCACCACCGGCACGGAGCGTTCGGCGGCTGCTCGCAACAGGTCGCTGATGGTGTTCGTCATACGTCCGACCGTAGGCAGCACCGCCTCCCCCGTCTTGAAGAAACGCGACAGTCGCCCGGATTAGGATCGGCGCATGGCAGGTCCGCGACGCGACACCCGGGGCATCGTCGAAGCCCGGGAGCTGCTCGCCCGCGTCGACTTCCGCCGCCGGGAGCCGGCCCCCGAGCTGCGCCCCTACCTCGAGCACTACTGGCTCATCGACTGGGACCTGACCGAGCCGTACGCCTCCCACGTCGTGCCGCACCCGTCCGTGAACCTGGTGTTCCAGCAGTACGGCGACGAGGAGCCGTGGGCCGAGATCGCGGGCATCGGCCTGGGTCTGTTCACGCAGAAGCTGGAGGGCCGGGGGCGGGTGTGCGGCGTGCAGTTCCGGCCGGGCGGGTTCCGGCCCTTCGCACCGGGCCGCCCGGTGTCGGACTGGACGGGCCGGCGGGTCCCGCTGACGCAGGCGTACGCGGACCTGGGCCCGGTACGGGGCCCCGACGAGCCGGACGGATCGGAGGGACGCGTCGGGCCGGTCGCGACCGGGACGTCGCACGTCGCCGCGGAGGTCCGCCGGGTCGTCGGCCCGGACGACGAGGACGCCCGCGTCGCCGCCCTGGACGCCTTCCTCATGGGCCTCGCCCCCGCGCCGGACCCGCAGGCGTCGCAGGCCATGGCCCTGGTCGACCGGGTCCGCTCCGACCGCTCGATCCGGCGCGTCGCCGAACTCGCCGCCGCGGAGGGCGTGTCGACGCGCTCGATGCAACGGCTCTTCTCCGCGTACGTCGGCGTCGGCCCGAAGTGGGTCATCCTCCGTTACCGCATCCACGAGGCGCTGGAGCGCGCCGGGACGGACACGGCCGCGCTCGACTGGTCCGCGCTCGCCGCCGAACTCGGCTACAGCGACCAGGCCCACCTCGTACGGGACTTCACCGCGACGGTGGGCGTCCCGCCGACCGCGTACGCACGTCCCCCGCGCTGAGTCCCGCCGTACGGGCCCCTCGTCGCACCCCGCCCCTACAGTGCCGGGCATGGGCATCGACACAGTGAAGGTACGGATCGAGCCGTGGTCCGAGGACGACTTCGAGCTCCTGTGCGCCGTGAACGCGCCGGAGCTGATGGACCACCTCGGCGGTCCCGAGACCGAGGAACAGCTGATCACGCGGCATCAGCGCTATGTGGAGCTGAGCGCCGACCGCACCGGCCGCGGCCGGTGTTCCGCATCGTCCTGGCCGAGGGGGACGACGCCGGCCTGTCCGCCGGCTCCGTCGGCTTCTGGGAGCAGACCTGGGACGGCGAGCAGATCTACGAGACAGGATGGGCCGTGCTGCCCGCGTTCCAGGGCTTCGGGATCGCGACCGCCGCGACGCTGGCGGTGATCGAGCGGGCGCGCGCCGAGCGGCGGCACCGCACACTGCACGCGTTCCCCTCCGTGGGCAACGTCCCGTCCAACGCCGTGTGCCGCAAGGCCGGTTTCACGCTCCTCGGCGAGCGCGAGGTCGAGTACCCGCCGGGGAACGTGCTGCGCTCCCACGACTGGCGCCTCGACCTCACGAGCAGCCGACTAACGGAATAGACTCACCCAACCATTAGTCGCGTGTCATGACGGAGGGGGATCCATGCTGCTCGCCCACATCAGCGATCTGCATCTCGACGGCACGGAGCGGGCCACCGACCGCGCCGTGCGCACCATCGCCTATCTCAACTCCCTGTGCCGCCGACCCGACACCGTCCTGGTCACCGGCGACATCGCGGACCACGGGGCGCCCGAGGAGTACGCACAGGCGGCGGAGCTGCTGTCCGGCCTGAGCGCACCGCACGTCACCTGCCCCGGCAACCACGACGACCGCGCCGCCTACCGCAAGGTGCTGCTGGGCGACACGTCCGCCGCCGCGCCGGAGTCGCCCGTCAACCGGCTGCACCGCGTGGGCGGTTACGCCCTCCTGCTGTGCGACTCGACGATCCCCGGCGAGGACGCCGGGCGCTTCGACGACGAGACGCTGCGGTGGCTGGAGCACACGCTCGACGACCTGGGCGACACCCCCGCCCTTCCCGCCTTCCACCACCCGCCGGCCGTGATCCACCACCCGTACCTGGACGCGACGAACCTGACGAACGCCGACCGCCTGGCGGACCTGCTGGCCGGGCGGGACAACGTCCCGGCGATCCTGACCGGCCACGCCCACACTGCCGGAGCGACGACCTTCGCGGGCCGGCCACTGCTGGTGGCCCCGGGGGTCGTCTCGACGCTGCGCCTGCCGTGGGAGAGCGGCGAGACGCTGACCGACCGCACCGCACCGCCGGGCGTCGCGTTCCACGTCCTGGACGAGGGCGGCGCCCGTGTCACGACCCACTTCCGCGTCGTGCCGTAGCGGGCGATCGGGAGCACGACGAGGGCCCGCTTGACGAGGCGGGCCCTTTCCCCGGATATTTATCTGCGTCACGCAGATTATGTGTCACGAAAACTCTCTTGTCCGAGGAGCTCCCATGACCACCCTCGTCACCGGCAGTCGCGGCAAAGTCGGCTCGGCCCTGCTCTCCCTGCTGCACGAGCGCGGCGCCTCGGTCCGGGCCGCATCCGCCGCCCCCGGCAAGCTCGCCCTCCCGGACGGCCTCGAACCCGTACGACTGGCCCTCGACGACCCGTCGTCCTTCCCCGCGGCCCTCGAAGCCGTCGACTCCGTCTTCCTGTACGCCGAGCCGTCCCACATCGACGCCTTCGTCGACGCGGCGCACACCGCAGGCGTCTCCCACATCGTCCTGCTGTCGTCCAGCTCGGTCCTCGGCGCCGACGCGGCCACCGACCCCCTCGCGGGCCACCACCTCGCTGTCGAAGAGGCCCTCACCGCCGGACCGGTGGCCACGACCGTCCTGCGCCCCGGCGCGTTCGCCGGAAACGCGCTCCAGTGGGCGCGCGCCCTGCGCACCACCGGCGTCATCGACCTTCCCTACCCGGGCAGTTACGGCGACCCGATCCACGAGCGGGACGTGGCCGAGGCCGCTCTGGCCGTGCTCACAGATCCCGGGCCGAGGGGGCGCGCGTACCACCTGACCGGACCCGAGTCCCTCACCTTCGCCGAGCAGATCGCGATCCTGGAACGCGCGGCGGGCCGCGCGGCGCCCATCGAGATCCGCGCGGTGACGCCGGAGCAGTGGCAGGAGTCCGTATCCGCCTACCTGCCCGCCGCGTTCGCGCGGGCCCTGCTCGACTACTGGGCGTCGACGGACGGTTCACCCGCGCCGCTCACCCGCACCGTCGAGGAACTGACCGGACGCCCGGCGCGGACGTTCGCCGAGTGGGCGGAGGAGCACGCGGACGCGTTCCGCGTCTAGCGCGGGACGCTGAGCAAACCGGTGGCTGCCACCGTGCGGCCGGTGACATGCTGGCGCTGTGAACGGACCGGAAATCACCTTCAGCGTCGCCCCTGAGCTGCGGCTCTTCCTCCCGCCGGAGCGCCGCCAGGGCCGCACCGCCGTCGTCACGGACGGCTCGTCGACGCTCGGACATGTCGTCGAGTCGCTCGGTGTCCCGCTCACGGAGGCGGGCCGCCTGCTGGTCGACGGCCGCCAGGTGCCGGTCTCGCACATTCCGCAGGAAGGCGAACACGTCGAGGTACGCGGCGTCGACCGGCCCCAGCGTGTCCCCGGCGCGCCGCTCCGCTTCCTGCTCGACGTCCATCTGGGCACGCTGGCGCGGCGGCTTCGCCTCCTCGGCGTGGACGCGGCGTACGAGAACGAGGACATCGGCGATCCCGCCCTGGCCGCCCAGTCCGCGAAGGAGCGGCGGGTGCTGCTCTCGCGCGACCGGGGCCTGCTGCGGCGCCGGGAGATCTGGGCGGGCGCGTACGTCTACAGCGACCGGCCCGACGACCAACTCACGGACGTACTGGAGCGGTTCGCGCCGGAGCTCGCGCCCTGGACGCGGTGCACGGCGTGCAACGGGCCCCTGACGGACGCCGACAAGGACTCGGTGCAGGAGCACCTGGAGCAGGGCACACAGCGCACGTACGACGTGTTCGCCCGGTGCACCGTCTGCGACCGCGTCTACTGGCGCGGCGCCCACCACGCCCGCCTGGAGGCGATCGTCGCGTCGGCCCTGCGCACGGCGGGGGCGTGAGGGCGGACCCGCCGCTCCGTCCGGCTGCCGCCCCTACGCGTCGAAGTCGCCCACGCGCAGCCGCTCCACCTGTGTCGCGCTCAGCTCCACCGTCCGCTGCATATGGGCCGTGAGCAGCGCGATCTCCTCGTCCGCGTATGCGTCGATCATCGACACCCAGGCCCCGCCCAGCCGGGCCCACAGCGCCCCGAACTCGGCCATCCGCTCCGGCACGCACGCCACGAGAACCCGGCGCCGGTCGTGCGTGTCGCGCTCCCGCGTCACATATCCGGCGCGCTCCAGCCGGTCGACCAGCCGGGTCGCCGAACCGGTGGTGAGCCCGGTCAGCTCCGCGACCCGCCCGGTCGTGACCGGGCCGCCTTCGAGCTCGAGCAGGTTCAGGCACTGGAGATCCGTGGGATGCAGCCCCAGATGATCGGCGAGGGCCTGGTTGAACAGGGCGTACGAGGCCATGTAGCGACGCGATGCCGTGGACAGCTCCCCCATGAGCCGGCCCCGCGCGGCGCCGTCCGAGTTCTTCTGCGTCATGCAGAAAGTGTACGGAGCAGTCCTCCATGGCCTTCACCGGCAGAGGCCGGGGCCGCCGAAGCCTCGGCCGCCGGAGCGGGCTGCCCGGAGGCCGGGCCGTCCCGGGGAGCGGGTGCGTCTGCCGGGCGACCACTCACCGCAGATCAGGGGCGCTCACCCGTCAGATAGCGCTGCACCGTCGGGGCCAGCCAGCTCACCACCTCCTCTTTGGTCATCTCGACGGCGGGCGGGAAGCGCAGCACATACCGGGTGAGGGCCATGCCGAGAATCTGAGAGGCGACGAGCGCGGCGCGGCGCGGGGCGTCGGCCGGGTCCGGTGACAGGCTCGCGACGACCGGCCCCAGTTGCTCACGGAAGATCGAGCGGGCACGCTCGGCTGCGGCGGCGTTCGTGACACCGGCCCGCAGCAGCGCCGTGAGCACGTCGTCGTGCTCCCACCGGTCCAGGAAGTGGGCGACGAGCACCGCGCCGGCATGCCTGCCGGGCAGCGCGCCCAACTCCGGCAGGCGCAGGTCGAATTCGGAGGCGGCGGCGAACAGCCCCTCTTTGTTGCCGTAGTAGCGCATGACCATCGACGGGTCGATGCCCGCGTCGCGCGCTATGGCCCGGATCGTCGCCCGCTCGTACCCGTCGGCCGCGAAGCGCTCGCGGGCGGCTTCGAGGATCGCGGCCTTGGTGGCATCGGAGCGGCGGGGAGTGCCGGGTGCTTCCGTCGTCATGCCAACGACTGTAGGCCAACAGGTGTTGACACGCCAGAGGCGACCGCTCTACATTTGCCAACAAGCGTTGACCAACAGGTGTTGACCTACAGCCGTCGACCAACCGGAGGCAGCCATGCCCGGCAAGCCCAGCACCGCAGCCCGCACCACACCGACCGAGCACGCCGACGGACCCGGCCCGTTCGACACGGACGTGATCGTCGTCGGGGCCGGCCCGACCGGTCTGCTCCTGGCGGGCGACCTCGCCTGCGCCGGCGTCTCGGTCACCCTCGTCGAGCGCCGTCCCCAGGAGACCAGCAACCTCACCCGCGCCTTCGGCGTCCACGCCCGCACGCTGGAGCTGCTGGATGCCCGCGGCCTGGCCGACGAGCTGGTGTCGAAGGGCACGCCGATCACCGGACTGCGCCTGTTCCGCCGGCTCTCCCTCGACCTCGGCACCCTCCCGTCCCGCTTCCCGTTCCTCCTGATCACCCCGCAGTACGAGGTGGAGAAGCTGCTCGAGCGCCGGGCCCGGTCCGCGGGCGTCGACTTCCGCCACGGGACGGAGCTGACCGGCCTCGACCAGTCCCCCGCCCACACCCCGGCGTCGGTCACCGCCGAGCTCCGCGGCGCGGACGGCACCCGCAGCACCCTGCGCGCCCGCTACCTCGTCGGCGCCGACGGCATCCGCAGCGGCGTGCGCACAGCGCTCGGCCTGCCGTTCCCCGGCGCGTCCGTCATCAGGTCCATCGTGCTCGCGGACGTCCGCCTCGCCGAGGAGCCCCCCGGCCTCCTCACGGTCAACGGAGCGGGCGGCACGTTCGCCTTCATGGCCCCCTTCGGCGACGGCTGGTACCGCGTCATGGGGTGGGACCGCACCCGGCAGGTCCCCGACAGCGAGCCCGTCACCCTCGACGAAGTGCGCGAGATCGCACGCCGGGCCCTCGGCAGCGACTTCGGCATGCACGACGCCCGCTGGATCTCCCGCTTCCACAGCGACGAGCGCCAGGCCCCGGCCTACCGCGCCGGCCGGGTCTTCCTCGCGGGCGACGCCGCGCACGTGCACTCCCCGGCCGGCGGCCAGGGCATGAACACCGGCCTGCAGGACGCGGCCAACCTCTCCTGGAAGCTCGCCTCGGTGATCCAGGGCCTCGCCCCGGACCCCGAGGCGCTGCTCGACAGTTATGAGTCGGAGCGGCACCCCGTCGGCAGGATGGTCCTGCGCAGCAGTGGAGCGATCGTGCGCCTCGCGATGGCCCACACTCCCCTCCAGCACGCAGCGCGTTCGCTCGCCGCCCGCATCCTGGGCAGCGTCCGGCCTGCGGCACGCAAGGCCCTGGGCGTCGTCTCCGGCATCGGCATCTCGTACCGCGCACCGCGCGGCGCACACCCCCTCACCGGCCGGCGCGCCCCGGACCTGCGGCTCGCCGAGGGCAGGCTCTACGAGCTGCTGCGCAAGGGCGAGTTCGTGCTGATCGGCCCCGCCGACGAGGCCGCCCCCGAGACCGCCGCTGCCCCGGCCGCACCCGGCCGTGTCATAAGAGCGCACTGGGCGTCCGGCCGGCGCACCGCGCTGCTCGTCCGCCCCGACGGCTACATCGCCTGGGCGACGGGACGCGGGCCGGCCGTCTGACCGGCCGGTGAGGCACCGGTCGGCCGGACGGCCGGAATCGAAAGGTACGGACCGGAAGGCGTACGGACCAGAGGACGTACGGGACCAGAAGGCGCTCAGGTCACAAGGCGTACGGGTCAGAAGGCGTACGGATCCCCGGTGGCCGGCGCGACCACCTTGTGGTTGTTGTTCGCCGGATCCCGGTCGGTCGCCCCGCCGTTCCACACCGTGTCGATCTTCACCACCGCCTCGGCCGGGTCGCCCGTGATCCCCAGCCGGAGGGAGGTCTTGTGGCCGACCCCGTCCGCGCCCAGCGGGCCCGTGCCGCACAGCACCACCCGTTCGCCCGCCCACAGGCAGCGCTTGGGCAGCCGCAGTTCACCGATCGGCCGCAGGGAGAACGCCAGCCTCACCGTGGCGTCCTCCAGGCTGGAGGGACCGTGGTTGCTGGTCATCAGGGAGATCCTGAGCCACCCGTCAGCCAAGGAGACATGACCGTGGTGGGCCACGTCCGCCTCCGGCGCCACGATGCCCGAGGCCCCGGCGGCCCCGGCCGCTCCGACGCCCCCCGGCCCCGAGTCCCCGCCCGCACGCGCGCCCGCACCCGAGGCGACCACCAACACCAACGCCGCGACCCCGGCCGACAGCACCCTACGCATCACACACATGAACCGAAGATACCGATTCTTCCGTTACACACCTGATTGCCCGTCACTCCGGCGCGTCCCGGCCGCCCCCGGCGAGCCAGCCGGCCGGGGCATGCGCCGCACGGCCCGGCGCATCCCACCCACCCCCGCCGCAGTCCGGCCACTGTACGGCCTCACCCCCGCGGGGCCGCTGCGCTCCCCGTGCGGAGATCAGCGCGTCACCTTGCCGACCTATCCTGGCCGCAGTTCGATCACACGCGCGAGGAGCCACGACATGACAACCGCCCGGACCCCCGTCGCCGTCGTCACCGGAGCCAGCAGCGGCATCGGCGCAGCCACCGCACGGCAGTTGGCCGCCGCAGGCTTCCACGTCGTCCTCACCGCCCGCCGGAAGGACCGCATCGAGGCCGTCGCCGCCGAGATCACCGCCGCCGGCCACCAGGCCACCGCCCACCCGCTGGACGTCACCGACCGGCCGGCCGTCGACTCCTTCGCGGCGTCCCTGGACCGTTGTGACGTCCTCGTCAACAACGCGGGCGGCGCGCTCGGCGCCGACCCGGTCGCCACGGGCGATCCCGCCGACTGGCGCCGCATGTACGAGGTCAACGTGATCGGCACGCTCAACCTCACCCAGGCGCTCCTGCCCGCGCTCACCGCGAGCGGCGACGGCACCGTCGTCGTCCTCTCCTCCACCGCGGGCCTCGCCACCTACGAGGGCGGCGGCGGTTACGTCGCCGCCAAGCACGGCGCCCACGTCCTCGCCGAGACCCTGCGCCTGGAGATCGTCGGCACCCCCGTCCGCGTCATCGAGATCGCGCCCGGCATGGTCCGGACGGAGGAGTTCGCCACGACCCGCTTCCGCGGCGACACCGAGAAGGCCGCCAAGGTCTACGCGGGCGTCGCCGAACCGCTCAGCGCCGACGACGTCGCCGACACCATCACCTGGGCCGTCACCCGGCCGTCCCACGTCAACATCGACCTGCTCGTGGTCCGCCCCCGCGCCCAGGCGTCCAACTCCAAGGTTCACAGGGAACTCTGATGAACGACCGCATCGCCGTCTCGCGCCTCGCCGCCGCCGAGCTGCCGGCCGCCGCCCCCGGACTCGCCGCCCTCCTCCTCGACGCGGTCGACGACGGCGCGTCGGTCGGCTTCACCTCCGCGCTCACGCCCGAGAAGGCAGCCGCCTGGTGGTCGGATCTGGCCCCCGCCCTGTCGGACGAGCGGATCGCCGCCTGGACCGCCCGCGACGGCGACCGGCTCGTCGGCACCGTCCAGCTCAGGTGCGAGACCTCGCCCAACGGACGGCACCGCGCCGAGATAGCCAAGCTGGTCGTGCACCGCTCCGCCCGCGGACGCGGCATCGCGCGCCGACTGCTCACCACCGCCGAGGAGTTCGCGCGTTCGACGGGACGCACCCTGCTCATGCTGGACACGCAGACGGGCAGCACGGCCGAGCGCCTCTACCACTCGGCGGGCTGGACCCCGCTGGGCACGGTCCCCGACTACGCCGCCGACCCCTCCGGCGTCCTGCGCCCGACGACGTTCTTCCACAAGACGCTCCAGCCGGCGCCGCAGGGCCCGGAACAGACCGCCGAGCTCACGGGCGCACAGGCCGGCGCGGAAGCGTGACGTCGCGGGCGACCGCGTGCGCCCCGAGGACCTCGCCGCCCCGCCGAGCGACGAGCCGCGTGCCCGCCACCTGACGTCCGCAGCCACCGCACGGCCTGGCACCGGGCACGCGTGAAGGGCACCGGGCACGCGTGAAGGCCCCGGACCGCTTCCGGTCCGGGGCCCACAGCGGCCGTCTCAGCCCTTCACGCAGACGACCTGCTTGAGCTTCGCCACCACCTCGACCAGGTCCCTCTGCTGGTCGATCACCTTCTCGATCGGCTTGTACGCGCCCGGGATCTCGTCGACCACACCCGAGTCCTTGCGGCACTCGACCCCGCGCGTCTGCTCCTCCAGGTCCCGCGTCGAGAAGCGCCGCTTCGCCGCGTTGCGGCTCATCTTGCGGCCCGCCCCGTGGGAAGCGGAGTTGAAGGAGGCTTCGTTCCCGAGGCCCTTCACGATGTACGAGCCGGTGCCCATCGACCCCGGGATGATCCCGTAGTCGCCGGAGCCCGCCCGGATCGCGCCCTTGCGCGTGACCAGCAGGTCCATGCCCTCGTACCGCTCCTCCGCCACGTAGTTGTGGTGGCAGGAGATGACCGGATCGAACGTCACCTTCGCCTTGCGGAACTCGCGGCGCACGACCTCCTGGAGGAGCCCCATCATGATCGCGCGGTTGTACTTCGCGTACTCCTGCGCCCAGAAGAGGTCGTTCCGGTAGGCCTGCATCTCCGGGGTGTCCGAGACGAACACCGCGAGGTCACGGTCGACCAGGCCCTGGTTGTGCGGCAGCTTCTGCGCCTCGCCGATGTGGTGATCGGCCAGCTCCTTGCCGATGTTCCGGGAGCCGGAGTGCAGCATCAGCCAGACCGATCCCTGGTCGTCGAGGCACACCTCGCAGAAGTGGTTTCCGCTTCCCAGCGTCCCCATCTGCTTCGTCGCCCGCTCCCGGCGGAACTTGACCGCGTCCGCCACCCCGTCGAAACGGTCCCAGAAGTCGTCCCAGCCCCCCGCCGGGAAGCCGAACACCCGCGTCGGGTCCACCATCTCGTCGTGCATGCCCCGGCCCACGGGGATCGCCTGCTCGATCCTGGAGCGCAGGCGGGAGAGGTCGCCGGGCAGGTCGTTCGCCGTCAGGGACGTCCTCACCGCCGACATGCCGCAGCCGATGTCCACACCGACCGCCGCCGGGCACACCGCGCCGTGCATCGCGATCACCGAGCCGACCGTCGCGCCCTTGCCGTAGTGGACGTCCGGCATGACGGCGAGGCCCTTGATCCAGGGCAGCGTGGCGACGTTCTGCAACTGCCGCATCGCCACGTCCTCGACCGTCGCGGGGTCGGTCCACATCCGGATCGGGACCTTCGCGCCCGGCACCTCTACAAACGACATAACTCCCCAATTCCCCCGAAAGACATGAAACGCAAATGCCCGGCCAATGACCGCGTAAGGCTCGGCGGACCGGCATCCGGGGCAGCGCGTGCGATAGACATTGTGTCCATCGGCCCTCAGTGGCCGACAACCGTTTTTCCCCGGCGCGACGGCGCGGACCGGACAGAGGGACCCATGGAGAAGGGAGCCAGGCACGTGCAACGCAAGGCGTACGTCCCCGGCGCGGCGGCGCTCCTCGCGGCGCTGGTCACCGGCCTCACCGGCTGCACCTCGGGCGGTGGGGACGACGGTTCGGCGCCCGACGCCAAGGCCAACGGCGCCCCGGCCTCGGCCGCACCTCCCGGCAGATACCGCACGTTGCTGGAGCCCTGCGGCTCCGTCGAGCGGAACACCCTGAAGAACCTGCTGCCCGGCGTGCTCACGCTCCCCCAGGACCAGCAGCAGCAGGTGCTCGGCGGTACGCCGGCCGTGACGTACGACACCGACCGCCGTGCCGCCTGCAGTTGGAGGGGGCAGGCGCCGGACTCCTCCCACCAGCTGCGGGTCGACTTCGAGCGGGTCGTCTCCTACGACCCGGCCGTCAGCGACGACAACCGGGCGCAGGAGGTGTTCACGAAGAAGCAGTCCGCGACCTCCGTGCCCGTCATCCCCGGCCCCGAAGCCACCGTCTCGCCCACCACGAGCGCGAGCGCGAGCACCGGACCGGGCGCGACCCCGGACCTGGAGGTCCAGGCCGGAAAGACAGGCAGGGCAGGGGGAGAGTCCGAGGAGTCCGAGGCTCCCGAGGACCCGCCGAACTCCGGACAGCCGTCGGGCGACGCCTCCCCCGGCGGCTCCGCGGAGGGCGCCGGCGGCAGCCCGTCCCCGGGCGGGTCCACCACGGGGCTCGAGCCGCGCGTGCTGGAGGGGCTCGGCGACGCCGCCTTCATCGACGACGTGCTCGACCGTGCCGGGTCCACCGCGCAGCGCCGCACCGTGAGCGTGGTGTTCCGCACATCGAACGTGATCGTCACGGTCGTCTACGCCGAGCAGCCGGCACCGGCGGCGGAGGTCCCGGACAGCAAGGAACTGCAGGAAAAGGCGCAGAGTGTGGCCCGCCGGCTGGCGGAGCTCTTCGACGAGTGACCGGCCGCGGCGGCCGGCTGCCGGTCCGGCGTCCGGGCCGCCCGCCGCCGCGCGGCCGCGTACGGTGGCCTGACGGCCGTGACGGCCGTGACCGGCCTGACGGACCCGACGCCCGACGGACCCGACGCCCGACGGACAGACCGAACGACCGAGTGAAGGAACCATGCACCGTTCAGCCCCGCGACTCACCCGCATACTCGCCTGCGCAGCCGTTCCGGTGATGCTCGTCGTCGCCGGCTGCTCCTCGGAATCCGGCGACGGCAAGCCCGAGGGATCGGCGTCCGCCTCCCCCACCCCCCAGGCGAAGAAGACGCCGGAGGTCGCGCCCGCGAAGTTCACGAAGCTGCCCGACCCGTGCGAGTCGATCGCCCGCAAGACGGTCAAGGACCTGGTGCCGGGCGCGAAGTCCGGTGCGGCCGGCCGGTCCTCCGACGCCGGAAGCCGTGGCAGCTGCTCCTGGAACGGCCTGGACGACAACGGTGTGAAGGGTTCGCAGTACCGCTGGCTGGACGTCTCCTTCCTGCGTTACGACTCCGACGCCACGCTCGCCGTCAGCGGTGAGCAGCGCGCGAAGGACAACTACGCGAAGGAGGTCGCCAAGACGCAGGCGACCGAGGGCGCGAAGGACGTGAAGTCCAGCCCGGCGCCCGGCATCGGCGACGAGGCGACCACCATCAACTACACGCTGAAGAAGACCGGTGAGAACTTCACGTACGCGGTGGTCGTGGCGCGTACCGAGAACGGTCTGGTGACGCTCACCTACAACGGCACCGGTTACGCGGGCGCGAAGAACCCCTCGTCCGAGGACCTGACGAAGGACGCGCTGAAGGCGGCGAAGGAGGCCGTCGCCTCCGTGGCCACGGCCAACAAGTAGCCGACGGGCGGACGGTGCGCCGAGCCGGTCCCGTTCGCCGGCACACCGTTCCCCCACCGGTGCCGGCTCCTTCCGGCCCGGCTTGGGCCGGCTTCCGGCCGACTGCCCGTCGCCTTCCGTCCTTTGCCGTACCGAGGGCGGAGGGACGGACTCCGGGGGCATGTGCCAGGCTGTGCCCCGCAGATTATGGATGGGGAGGGGAACGCCGTGGCCGCGATGCAGCTGACACGCACACACCGAGTGCTCATCGGTGTCGTCGTCGCGGGAGCGCTGATCATTGCCGCGATCGGCTTCGCGGGGTCGTACGCCGCGGTGCGCGAGCTCGCGGAGCGCAAGGGGTTCGGCGACTTCGCCGTCGTCTTCCCCATAGGTATCGACGCGGGCATCTGTGTGCTGCTGGCGCTCGATCTGCTGCTGACGTGGATGCGCATACCGTTCCCGCTGCTGCGTCAGACGGCGTGGCTGCTGACAGCCGCGACGATCGCGTTCAACGGCGCGGCCGCCTGGCCCGACCCGCTCGGTGTCGGCATGCACGCGGTGATCCCGGTGCTGTTCGTCGTCGCCGTGGAGGCGGCTCGCCACGCGGTGGGCCGGATCGCGGACATCACGGCGGACAAGCACATGGAGGGCGTGCGGCTCACGCGCTGGCTGCTCTCGCCCGTGCCGACGTTCAGGCTGTGGCGGCGGATGAAGCTGTGGGAGCTGCGCAGCTACGAGCAGGTGATCAAGCTGGAGCAGGACCGGCTGATCTACCAGGCCCGTCTTCAGGCGCGCTTCGGCCGGGCGTGGCGCCGCAAGGCGCCCGTCGAGGCGCTGATGCCGCTGCGGCTGGCGAAGTACGGCGTTCCGCTGGCCGAGACGGCCCCGGCGGGTCTCGCGGCCGCGGGCATCGAGCCCGCACTGCTCCCGCCCGCGCCGGTGACGACGCAGGCCGGCCAGCCCGAGCTGCCGACCGGCGCCGGGCGGCGTCCGGGCCCGCGGGAGGCGATCGCCGGCGAGCCGGCGGCGCTGCCCGTGGAGGAGACCGCCGACGAGCAGCAGGCGCGGGCCGAGGGGCCACAGGCCCCGGGCGCCTACGAGAGCCCCTGGTTCGCCGCGTCGCAGGCCGCGCAGGACGCCTACCAGGGCACGTACGACCCCACGTACGTCGAGGGTTTCGAGCCCGTGCCGGTGCCGGTCCCCGCGGGCCCCGGCGGCCGTACGCGCCCGCTCGGGACGGGTCCCGACCCGCAGGCGTTCGACCAGCCGTACGCCCAGGGGTACGAGGAGCAGTACGCGCAGCCCGTGCCGGAGCCGGAGGCGGTGGCCGAGTTCACGCCCGAGGACAAGGAGTTCGAGGAGCTGGCGTACCCGGCGTACAAGGACTACGTGGACGAGCACCAGGTCTATCCGAACGCCCGGACGCTCGACATACTCCTCGCCGACCGGTACGGCGTCCGGCACCCGAACAGCACGGCGCTGCTCAAGCGACTGATGCCGGCCCTTCAGAAGCGCCATCAGGCCGATCTCGAGGCCGAGCACATCGCCTGAGGAACGGCCCCATGCGGAAGGGCCCTCACCCCGTGCGGGGTGAGGGCCCTTCCGCGTACGCCGGGGTGATCAGGCCCCGAGCAGCTTGCGCACGCGGTCGGCGCCGACGGCGAGCAGCAGCGTGGGCAGGCGCGGGCCGGTCTCGCGGCTGACCAGCAGGCGGTACAGCAGCGCGAAGAAGGCGCGCTGGGCGACCTTCAGCTCCGGCGTCGGCTTGGCGTCCGGCGTGAGGCCGGCCATGACCTTCGGCACTCCGTAGACGAGCGTGGTGAGCCCGTCCAGGGACCAGTGCGTGTCGAGGCCCTCCAGCAGCAGCCGCAGCGACTCGCGGCCCTCGTCGTCCAGCGAGCCGAGCAGCTCGGTGTCGGGCTCGGAGCGCACGACGGTCCGCGCGTCGGCCGGGACGTGCGTCGAGATCCAGCTCTCGGCGCGGTCCAGCCGCGGCCGGACCTCGTCGAGGTCCGTGACCGGGTTCGCCGGGTCCAGCTCGCTGAGGATGCGCAGCGTCTGGTCCTCGTGGCCCGCGGTGATGTCGACGACCGAGGCGAGCGTGCGGTACGGCAGCGGGCGCGGCGTGCGCGGCAGGTCGCCGGCGGCGGTGCCGGCGGCGCGGGAGTAGGCGGCGGCGTCGGCGGGCAGGACGGTGCCGTCGGCGACCTTGGCCTCCAGCTTGTCCCACTCGTCGTACAGCCGCTGGATCTCCTGGTCGAAGGCGATCTTGAAGGACTGGTTGGGCCGGCGGCGGGCGTACAGCCAGCGCAGCAGCTGGGGCTCCATGATCTTCAGCGCGTCGGCCGGGGTGGGCACGCCACCGCGGGACGACGACATCTTCGCCATGCCGGAGATGCCGACGAAGGCGTACATGGGGCCGATCGGCTGCTTGCCGTCGAAGATCGAGACGATCTGGCCGCCGACCTGGAAGGACGACCCCGGCGACGAGTGGTCGACGCCGGACGGCTCGAAGACCACGCCCTCGTACGCCCAGCGCATCGGCCAGTCGACCTTCCAGACCAGCTTGCCGCGGTTGAACTCGCTGAGCCGGACCGTCTCGGAGAACCCGCACGCGGTGCAGGTGTAGGTCAGCTCGGTGGTGTCGTCGTCGTACGCCGTGACCGTGGTCAGGTCCTTGTCGCACGAGCCGCAGTACGGCTTGTACGGGAAGTACCCCGCGGAGCCGGTGCCGTCGTCCTCGGCCGCCGCGCCGGAGCCCTCGGCGGCCTCCAGCTCGGCCTCGTCGACCGGCTTCTGCGACTTCTTCGCCTGGGCCTCGGCCTGCGCCTTCGGGTCCTTCTTGGTGCGGTACTGCGCGAGGATCGCGTCGATGTCGCCGCGGTGCCGCATCGCGTGCAGGATCTGCTCGCGGTAGGCGCCGGAGGTGTACTGCGCGGTCTGGCTGATGCCGTCGTACTCGACGCCCAGCTCGGCCAGGGACTCGGTCATCGCGGCCTTGAAGTGCTCCGCCCAGTTCGGGAAGGAGGAGCCCTTCGGCGCGGGGACCGAGGTCAGCGGCCTGCCGATGTGCTCGGCCCAGGACTCGTCGACGCCGTCGATCCCCTTCGGGACCTTGCGGTAGCGGTCGTAGTCGTCCCAGGAGATCAGGTGACGGACCTCGTACCCGCGGCGCCGGATCTCGTCGGCGACCAGGTGCGGGGTCATGACCTCACGGAGGTTGCCCAGGTGGATGGGGCCGGAGGGCGACAGTCCGGAGGCGACGACGACCGGTTTGCCAGGCGCACGTCGCTCCGACTCGGCGATGACCTCGTCCGCGAAACGGGAGACCCAGTCGGTCTCGGTGCTGCTCTGAGCCACGGTCGGCACGTCCTTGATTCCTCGGGGTCGGAAATACGTCGGGAAACTCGCGTACACCATTCTCCCAGACCGGGAAACCGGATCCCACAGAGTTCCCGCGCCGCGCCGGGACGCGCCCCGCGTCCCGGCAAACCGGTTGCCCGGCCATGGGACACTTGACCACTGGAACATCCCCCTCGACAGGAACGGAAGCTCATGGCCTCGGTCCCTTCCCTCGCTTCGACCGTGCAGCAGCGCCTCGCGGACGCCCTGGCAGCAGCGCTGCGGAAGACCGAGCTCGCCGACCCTTCCCCTCGCCCTTCGGGCTGGGCAGACCCCATGCTGCGACGAAGCGACCGGGCCGACTTCCAGGCCAACGGCATCCTGGCGCTCGCGAAGCGGCTCAAGGGCAACCCGCGCGAGCTGGCGACCAAGGTCGTCGAGGCGATCGGCGCGAACGACGTGCTGCGGGACATCGAGGTCTCCGGCCCCGGCTTCCTGAACATCACGGTCACCGACAAGGCGATCACCGAGACGCTGGCCGCCCGCGCCGCGGACGCCCGGCTCGGCGTGCCGACGGCCGCCGAGCCCGGCACGACGGTGATCGACTACGCCCAGCCGAACGTGGCCAAGGAGATGCACGTCGGCCATCTGCGTTCCGCGGTGATCGGCGACGCGATGGTGCGGATCCTGGAGTTCTCGGGCGAGCGGGTGGTGCGGCGGCACCACATCGGCGACTGGGGCACCCAGTTCGGCATGCTCATCCAGTACCTGATCGAGCACCCGCACGAGCTGGACCACAAGGACGGCGCCTCCGGCGAGGAGGCGATGTCGAACCTGAACCGCCTCTACAAGGCGGCCCGTGCCCTCTTCGACTCCGACGAGGAGTTCAAGGCCCGCTCGCGGGACCGCGTGGTGGCGCTCCAGTCGGGCGACGAGGAGACCCTCGCGCTGTGGCAGAAGTTCGTGGACGAGTCGAAGATCTACTTCTACTCGGTCTTCGACAAGCTCGACATGGAGATCCGCGACCCCGACGTCGTCGGCGAGTCCGGCTACAACGACATGCTCGACGAGACGTGCCGCATCCTCGAGGAGTCCGGTGTCGCCGTGCGCTCCGAGGGCGCGCTGTGCGTCTTCTTCGACGACGTGAAGGGCCCCGACGGCAACCCGGTCCCGCTCATCGTCAGGAAGTCCAACGGCGGCTACGGCTACGCGGCCACCGACCTGTCCGCCATCCGCGACCGCGTGCAGAACCTGGACGCCTCCACGCTGCTGTACGTGGTGGACGCCCGTCAGTCCCTGCACTTCAAGATGGTCTTCGAGACCGCGCGGCGGGCCGGCTGGCTCGGTGACAAGGTCAAGGCCGTGCAGCTCGCCTTCGGCACCGTGCTCGGCAAGGACGGCAAGCCGTTCAAGACCCGTGAGGGCGAGACGGTCCGGCTGGTGGACCTGCTCGACGAGGCGATCGACCGGGCGACGGCCGTCGTCGCCGAGAAGCGGGAGAAGGTCGGCCTGACCGACCAGGAGGTCGCCGACAACGGCCGGTACGTGGGCATCGGCGCGGTCAAGTACGCCGACCTGTCGACGTCCGCGGTGCGCGACTACAAGTTCGACCTGGACCAGATGGTCTCGCTCAACGGCGACACCTCGGTCTACCTCCAGTACGCGTACGCCCGTATCCAGTCGATCAAGCGGAAGGCGGGTGACCGCCGCCCGGTCGCCCACCCCGAGCTCGAACTGGCCCCGGCGGAGCGGGCGCTGGGTCTGCACCTGGACCAGTTCGGCGAGGTGCTGGCGGAGGTGGCGTCGGCGTACGAGCCGCACAAGCTGGCCGCCTACCTGTACCAGCTGGCCTCGCACCTGACCACGTTCTACGACCAGTGCCAGGTGCTGAGCGACGACAACCCGGCGGAGCTCGTGGAGAACCGCCTCTTCCTCGTCGACCTCACGGGCCGCACGCTGCACCAGGGCATGGCGCTGCTGGGCATCCGCACGCCCGAGCGCCTCTGAGCGACCGCGCGACGCGCGGGAGGGGGCCGTGAGCTGCTGGTGAGCAGCTCACGGCCCCCTTGCGTGCGCGGGTCAGTGGATCGGGTGCGACGTCCTCCCGGACGCCTCGTCGATCTCCGTGTGCGCCTTCTGCAGCAGCTGGGACGCGAGGTCCATCAGGGCGCGGGCACCCGCGATCTCCTCGCCGACCAGCAGCTGCGGCTGGTCGGAGTGGTGACGATTCGCGCTTCCGTGTCCCCGGTATTCCGTCCCGTCACCGAGCCTCACCATGGCGGCCGCCCTGGTCCGGTCGCCTTCCTCCTGGAACTCCATCTCGATGTGCCATCCGACGAGTGTCTTCATGGCGGATCACCTCCAGCGGTACGCGTACCCCTTCCAGAGTGCGCCGCACGTCCGCTGATCACCACAGCACTTACCAGTTGGTGCGTATCTGACTTTTTAGTCGGTACTTGTCCGGTCATCCGGACCGGACAAGGATCGAGGCATGCCTTCGACATCTGAGAACACGCAGGTCAGCCATGTCTCCGTGCTGGGCCTCGGCATGATGGGCTCCGCCCTCGCCGCCGCCCTCCTGCGCGCGGGCCACTCCGTCACCGTGTGGAACAGAACCAGCGCGAAGACGGGCCCGCTGGTCGCCCAGGGCGCGCTGCCCGCCTCCACCGTCGCCGATGCGGTGGCCGCGAGCCCGCTCGCGATCGTGTGCCTGACGACGAACGACGACGTCCGCGAGGCGCTGGCGCCGGCCGACCTCACCGGCGCGGTGCTGGTCAACCTCACCAACGGGACGCCCGCCCAGGCCCGCGACATCGCGGCGTACGCGCGGAAGCAGGGCGCCCGCTACATCGACGGCGGCATCATGGCCGTCCCGCAGATGATCGCGACCCCTGCCGCGTACGTCATCTACAGCGGCGACGAGCAGGCGTACGAGACGCACGAGCCGGTGCTCGCGGCGTTCGGCGGCACGAAGTGGGTCGGTACGGATCCCGGTCGCGCCGCGCTGCACGACCTGGCGCTGCTGACCGGCATGTACGGGATGCTCATCGGCGTGACGCAGGCCCTCGCGCTGGTCCGCTCGGCGGGCGTCACCGCCTCTGAGTTCGCCGGGCCGCTGCATGCCTGGGTCTCCGCGATGCTCGACGGTGTCGTGCCGGGCATCGCCGAGGCCGTCGACTCCGGCCGGCACCTCACGGACGTCTCCAGCCTCGCCGTCAACCAGGCCGCCTTCCTCAACCTCACGGCCACCTACCGCGAACAGGACGTCAGCACGGAGCTGTTCGAGCCGTTCCAGAAGCTCCTCGACCGCTCGATCGCCGAAGGCCACTCGGCCGACGGCCTGTCCCGGCTCGTGGAGTTGCTCGACGGCGAGGGCTGAACGCCCGGTTGTCGGTGCCGACGGCTACCGTCGCCGGCATGGTGATCAATCCGAACGACCTGGGCCCGGGCCTCCCGCGCGGCACCGTACGGGAGCGGCCCTCCCTCTGGCACGCGGACGAGCCGGCGCGGGCGAGGACGTGGGAGCAGCTGCTGCGGGCGCGCGACCGCACCGGGCTGCAGCCCGTGCTGCTCGTCGACGACGAGCGGCGGTCGATCCCTTGGGACCTGGACCTGGACGAGGTCCTCGACGACGGGCCGGACCACCGCGCCGAGGCCGACGGCCTTGATCCGGTGGAGGTCCTCACCGCCCTGTGGGACCAGGTGCAGGCGGAGGACGCGGACGACGACGAGGGCACGATCGCGCCGTTCACCCGCGCATGGCCGGGGCTCGCCTCGACCCGCTCGATCCCGAGGAACCCGGACGTCGTCGCCGTCGGGGTCGTCGCCGGGCTGCTGCGCGGCAGGTGGCTGCACGGGCGCGGGGCGCCCTGGTCCCCGCGCCCCGCAGCGCCGACCTCCTCGCCTCGCTGGGCCGGCACGGCGCGTGCAACCACACGGACACGGCGACGCTGACCGCGGTGCTGCGCTCCTGGGAGGACCGCTTCGGCACCCGGATCGTCGCCGTGCACTTCGACCGCCTGGACCTCTCGGTCGCCCGGCCGCCCCGCACGATGGAGGAGGCGCCGGCGGTCGCGGCCGAGCACCACGCGTTCTGCCCGGACACCGTGTGGCAGGGGTACGAGACGATCCGCGCCTACGCGGCCGAGGGGTTGCTCAACAAGGAGCACTGGACGTTCTGGTGGGACTGACCGCCGGTTCGGGGTGGTGCGCCCGGCGGTGAGCGTTCCGGAGCGACCCGCCTGTGAAAATCACCTCACGGTTCCCATTGGTCTATACCTTGACTCGATCATGACATCGCGCTTGAGTAAGCGGCACAGCCCCCCACCGCGGCTCGCCCGGAGGCCAACTCCCGCTCCAGGGCGAGCCGTTGCACTCAAAGGAGTGATCGAGTGCTGAGAACACGCCTCGCGGCTCTGCTGGCCGCGGTCCTCATGGCCACTGGCCTCGCCGGGATCCTGATGCCGTCCGCCTCCGCCGCCTCGCCCTGCGACACCGCCCCCAAATGGCAGCAGGGCGCCTGGTACACGACTGGCAACGTTGTCAGGTACAACGGCGCCTACTACATCGCCGAGCACGACAACCCGGGTTACGACCCGACGATCAGCACCTGGTACTGGGACCCGTACAACTGCGGCGGGTCGCCGTCGCCGTCCGGCTTCGTGGTGAGCGAGGCCCAGTTCAACCAGATGTTCCCGAACCGGAATTCCTTCTACACGTACAGCGGCCTCACCGCGGCACTGAGCGCCTACCCCGGCTTCGCCAACACCGGCAGCGACACGGTGAAGAAGCAGGAGGCGGCCGCCTTCCTGGCCAACGTGAGCCACGAGACCGGCGGGCTCGTCCACATCGTCGAGCAGAACACCGCCAACTACCCGCACTACTGCGACCGGAGCCGGCCGTACGGCTGCCCCGCCGGCCAGGCTGCGTACTACGGACGCGGACCCATCCAGCTCAGCTGGAACTTCAACTACAAGGCCGCGGGCGACGCGCTCGGCATCGACCTGCTGAACAACCCGTGGCGCGTGGAGCGCGAGGCGGCCGTGGCCTGGAAGACGGGCCTTTGGTACTGGAACACCCAGACCGGCCCCGGCACGATGACCCCGCACAACGCGATGGTCAATCAGGCGGGCTTCGGCCAGACCATCCGCTCCATCAACGGCTCCCTGGAGTGCGACGGCAAGAACCCGGCGCAGGTCCAGAGCCGCGTCAACAACTACCAGCGGTTCACCCAGATCCTGGGTGTGTCCCCGGGCGGCAACCTGTACTGCTGACCGTCCCGGTCACCTCATGAACGGGCCGCGGCCCCGGGAGCACACACACCCCGGGTCCGCGGCCGCTCCATGCGCACGGTGCTCGACGCATCGTGAGGCGCCCGGTTCACGGCCGCGCGAACTCGCACCACACCACCTTGCCGGGCTCGCGCGGCCCCACACCCCACCCGTCGGCCAGCGCGGCCACCAGCAGCAGGCCACGCCCCGACTCCCCGTCCGGCTGCCGCACGCACGGCCGTCCGTCGCCGCTGTCGTGCACCTCGACCCGCAGCACAGAGCCGCGTTCGTACAGCCACATCCGCAGCAGGTACCCGCGCCCCCGGCGGTACGCCGTGCACCAGCGCGTTCGTCGCGAGCTCGCTCACGCAGAGGGTGACATCGTCGGCCCGCGCACCCCACTCCCACGCCGTGAGCGTCGCGCGGGCGAACTCCCGTGCCGCTGCGACGGATCGGCGCTCGCGTCGGCAGAACAGCTCGCGCAGGTCCTCGTGTTGCATCGTCTTGTCCACGGGACGAGCGTCGCGTCGCGCGACGGCCCGGCAGCACCCCGTCGACCCGTACGTTTCATTTGTACGGGTCGGAGAGGCGTAACGTACGGAGGCGCCCGGGGAGTTGGTGAGGTATGCACCCCAGGAGACGCCACCGGAAGAACGCCTCGGCGATGCGCATGGTCGGCCGCCAGCTCGCCCGCTTCCGCGAGGCCGCGGGCCTCACCCAACGCGAACTCGCGACGGCGTTCAGCCTCGCGGAGGAGACGGTCGCCTCGATCGAACAGGGCCGTCGTCCGCTGAAGCCGGACCTCGCGCAGAGACTCGACGACCGCCTCGACACCAAGGGCGCACTGTCGGTGGCGGTCGAGCACATGCCGGAGGTGGACCTGATCCCGGCATGGGCGGAGGACTTCCTTGACCAGGAGCGCGAGGCCATCACCCTGTCGTCGTACGAGAACCAGGTGATCCCGGGCCAGTTGCAGACCGCCGAATACGCGAGAGCGGTATTCCGCAGCCGCATCCCGATCATCAGCGAGCAGGAGATCGAGGCACAGACGGAAATCCGTCTTCAGCGCCAGAAGATCCTGCGCTCCAACCCCCCGAGGTGTCTGAGCTTCGTCATCTGGGAGGCGGTTCTCCAAGTTCGGTTAGGTGGCGACGAGGTCTACGCCGCACAGCTCCAACAGCTACGAAGCCTTGCGGAACTGCCTGGTGTCGCCTTGCAGGTCATGCCGTTCGCCCACACCACGCACCCCGCTCTCGACGGCCCCTTCGTACTCCTCGAAACCCCTGAGCACCAGCGGCTCGCCTATACCGAGACACAGCGCGGCAGTCAGCTGATCAGCGAACCGGACGAGGTGTCCATCCTCGCCCTCAGGTATGCGATGCTGCGGACGCAGGCTCTCAACCCAGAAGACACATTGGGCCTGTTGGACCGGCTGCTAGGAGAGGTATGAGCACCGCACTGGAGTGGTTCAAGTCCAGCTACAGCGGCAGCGACGGCGGCAACTGCCTCGAAGTGGCTTACGACTGGCGCAAGTCGAGCCACAGCGGCAGCGAAGGCGGCGCGTGCGTCGAGGTCGCCACCCACCCCACCACCGTCCACGTCCGCGACTCGAAGACCCCCGGCGGCCCGGTGCTCAGCCTCGCCCCGGCCGCCTGGACGGCCTTCGTCAGCGACCTGCGCTGAGACTCTGCGTGCCCTGGAGGTACAGGGCCCAGGCGAGGCAGCCGAAGGCCGCGGTGTTCAGAACGGCCCGGACGGTGTTCCACCTGACCCACGTGTCCTCGAAAGCCGCCCGGGCTGCCGCCATTTGATCGGGATCGCCCACGAGGGACACCTTGTCGAGCGCGTCATTGAGCGGCACGTTCTGCGTGCCGGTCACCAGGAACGCCATCACGTACAGCACGAGCCCGGCGACGATCCACCACCGGGCCGCGCCTCCGTGCCCACCCCCCGGCTGGACCGCCGCGAGGACGAGCAAGGGTAGCGGCAGCAGGAACGGCACCAGGAACCAGCCGTTGATGATGGCGCGGTTGATGTGCTGCATGACCGGGACGAATGCGTGGTCGCCGGAGCGGGCGAGGCCCGGCATGACGGCGTAGGCGAAGGCGGCGAACAGCCCGGCCATCAGCCCGGTCGCCACCGTGGAGACCACGAGGGCCGCGGTGTTCAGTGTTCTCATGCGTTCTCCTCTGCGTTGCCGGCGGCGGGGGTGACCCATTCGACGAACTGGACGATCACTCCGTTCGGGTCGGTGATCTGGAGGAGCCGCTCGCCCCACGGCTCCTCGCGCAGCGGCATGCTGATCTCGACGCCCTCGCCGCGCAGCCGCTTCTCCTCGGCCTCCAGCCCCGTGAGGGTGAAGGCGAGGATCAGCCCGCCGACCCGCTGGTCCCGCTGCTCTGCGGGCAGGACCTCGATGCCGCGCCGCAGCAGGACGATGTCGACTGCGGCGTCGGCCCGGGTGAGGGAGGCGAAGCCGTCGGCGGCGGCCTGCTCCTGGTAGCCGAGGTGGGTGGTGAAGAAGGCCTGGGAAGCGGCCACGTCGTCGACGGTGAGCGAGACGGTGGAGGCGGTGATCTGCAAGGCGGTGTCCTTTTCCGGAGGCTGGGAAGCCGGCGCGCCACGGTGGCGGTCGGGTCGGTCAGTAGGAGCTGCGGCGCGGGAGGTTGCGTACGCGGCGGTTGTTGTCCTGGAACCGGACGGGGTGGAGCTGGACGGGCCGTCGGCCACCCTGCTGCCGTCCGCCGGCGGGCGGGTTGTCGGCCTGGTCGGCGAGAAGCCGGGCGAGATCGATTCGCTGCATGCGATGTTCCCCTCGGTAGAAACTTACGTTGGACGTAAACTTAGAGCGACCGAACCAGGGGTGTCAACATAAAATTGCTACGGATGTAAGATTCCCTCATGAGCAACGACACGAGCACAGTGGGGGGCACTCCGGCGTCCGCCGCGTCGGCGGGTCTTCGGGAGTCGAAGAAGCGCGAGACACGGCAGCTGATCTCCGATCACGCGACCAGGCTGTTCATGGCCCAGGGCTTCGAGCGGACGACCATCGCGGAGATCGCCGACGCCGCGCGGGTCGCCAAGAAGACGGTGACCAACTACTTCCCGCGCAAGGAGGACATGGCGCTGGACCACCAGGAGGCTTTCGTCGCGAGCCTGGCGGACACCGTCGCCGACCGGTCCGCCGGTGAATCGGCCCTCGCGGCACTGCGCCGCGCGTTCGAGGCCGCCGTCGCGGCCCAGGACCCGGTCGCCGGATTCGCGGGCCCGGACTTCTCCCGCATGATCGACGACAGCCCGACCCTCTCGGCGTGCCTGCGGGGTCTGCACGACCGGCGCGAGGAGGCTCTGGCCGAAGCACTCGCCCGGACCACCGGGTCGAGTTCCGGCGACATCACCCCCCGTACGGCCGCGGCGCTGCTCGGCGCGGTGCACCGGGTCCTGTTCGGGCGCATCCAGGAGCTCACCCTCGCGGGCCGACCCAACGACGACATCGCGCAGACCGTCGCAGCCGAGGCCGCCCGCGCCTTCGACCTGCTCGCACCGGCCCTCGCCGACTACGCGGTCGCCTGACCGGTCGGCGCCGGGACCACCGTGCACGAACGGCGGACGCCCCGGTGCTCACGCGCGCACCGGGCCGTCGGGGAAGTCTTGGTCAGCGACCTGAGCCGCTGATCCGCTGGGCGACCTCCGTCGCCCAGTAGGTCAGGATCATGCTCGCCCCCGCGCGCTTGATGCCGAGCAGCGTCTCGGCGATCGCCGCCTCGCGGTTGATCCAGCCCTTCTCGGCGGCGGCCTCGACCATCGCGTACTCGCCGCTGATCTGGTACGCCGCGACCGGCACGTCCGCCTCGTCCGCGACGCGCGCCAGGACGTCGAGGTAGGGCCCGGCCGGCTTGACCATGACCATGTCGGCGCCCTCTTCGAGGTCGAGCGCCAGCTCGCGCATCGACTCGCGGACGTTGGCCGGGTCCTGCTGGTAGGTCTTCCGGTCGCCGCGCAGCGACGAGCCGACGGCCTCGCGGAAGGGGCCGTAGAAGGCGGACGAGTACTTCGCGGTGTACGCGAGGATCGACACGTCCTCCTTGCCGATGGTGTCCAGCGCGTCGCGGACGACGCCGATCTGACCGTCCATCATGCCGCTGGGACCGACGACGTGGACGCCTGCGTCGGCCTGGACCTGGGCCATCTCGGCGTAACGTTCCAGCGTGGCGTCGTTGTCGACCCGGCCGTCGGCGTCGAGGACGCCGCAGTGGCCGTGGTCGGTGTACTCGTCCAGGCACAGGTCGGACATGATGACGAGCTCGTCCCCGACCTCGGCCCGCACGTCCCGGATGGCGACCTGGAGGATGCCGTCGGGGTCGGTGCCCGCCGTGCCGAGCGCGTCCTTCTTGGCGTCCTCCGGCACCCCGAAGAGCATGATCCCGGCGACGCCCGCCTCGCGCGCCTCGACGGCGGCCTTGCGGAGGGTGTCGCGGGTGTGCTGCACGACGCCGGGCATGGCCTGGATCGGCACCGGCTCGGAGATGCCCTCGCGGACGAAGGCCGGGAGGATCAGATCGGCCGGGTGCAGCCGGGTCTCGGCGACCATGCGGCGCATGGCAGGGCTGGTCCGGAGCCGCCGGGGGCGGGCACCGGGGAAGGATCCGTACGCAGTCATACGGGCCACGCTACGCCTGCCCGAGGCGGGCAATTACCGACACCGCGTCGGCGGGAGCGGCCTACGGACGCGTCGCCGTGACCACCCAGGCGGCGGAGTCGTACCGGACACCCTCAGGGGTCGCGTGAGCCTCGAGATCGGCGCGCAGCGCGGCGTGTGCCCGGGCGCGGCCGGCCTCGTCGAGGTCCTCGACCATCCACGCGAGCATGCCGGAGACGAAGGCGAAGGCGTCGTCGGGGGTACGGCCGAAGATCATCGGGAGGTCGAAGTCGTCCAGGTGGGGCGTACGGAAGCCGGCGGCGACGAGCCGTTCGCGGACGAGGTGGGGGTCGGAGAGGGAGAACGGGCCGGGGGCGTCCGGGGGCGGGGCGCTCAGGTCGCGCCCGGCGGCGAGGGCGGTCACGAACGACCGGAACCACTCGTTGCGGGAGATGTCCTGCCAGACGAGCAGCACGAGCCGGCCGCCGGGCCGCAGGGCGCGGGCGATGTTGCGGAAGGCGGCCACGGGGTCGGCGAAGAACATGCTGCCGGCGCGGCTGATCGCGACGTCGAAGGACGCTTCGTCGAAGGGGTAGGTCTGCGCGTCGGCCTGCTCGTGGCGGACGCTGTCGAGCCCTTGGCGCTCCGCCTCGCGGCGGGCGACCCTCAGCATCGGCCCGGACAGATCGACGCCGAGCACGGGCCCGCCCGCGGTGAGCCGTGCGGCGGCACGCGAGGTCAGCCCGGCCCCGCAGCCGATGTCCAGGACCCGCTCACCGCGCTGAAGGTGCGCCGCGTCCAGAAAGGGCTGCTGGTAGGCGTGGACCGCCCGGTCGAAGTCCGCGGCGTGCTCCGCCCAGTACGCCCCTTCGTCACCGTCCCAGGTCCGCGCCTGCTCGGCGTTGGAAGGATCGACATGCAGAGTCCTGGAGCCCATGACCGTCACCCACTCGTGTAGCACCACCGTGCTTCCGGTGTACGCCTCGGCGGCCCTCATGTCGAACACCCGGAAACGCGGCGTGGCCGGGCAGGAGCCTCTCCCGCCGGCCACGCCGGTTCGCCTCATGTCACCGCGTACGTCACGTCGTCGTACGACGCCGCCGTCCGCCGGGACGCCGTTCCGACGGGCGCGTCACGTGCTCGCCCGCCTCCACGGCCGCCGCCCGCCGCCGCGCGCCGAACTCCGCCAGCGCCTCGGCCAGCTTGTGCACCGACGGCTCGGGCGACAGGACGTCGACCCGCAGCCCGTGCTCCTCCGCGGTCTTCGCGGTCGCGGGGCCGATGCACGCGATGACGGTCACGTTGTGCGGCTTGCCCGCGATGCCGACGAGGTTCCGCACGGTCGACGACGACGTGAACAGCACGGCGTCGAAACCGCCGCCCTTGATCGCCTCGCGGGTCTCCGCCGGCGGCGGCGACGCACGCACGGTCCGGTAGGCGGTCACGTCGTCGACCTCCCACCCGAGTTCGATGAGGCCCGCGACCAGCGTCTCGGTCGCGATGTCGGCACGCGGCAGGAAGACGCGGTCGATCGGGTCGAAGACCGGGTCGTACGGCGGCCAGTCCTCCAGCAGCCCGGCCGCGGACTGCTCACCGCTCGGCACGAGGTCCGGCTTCACGCCGAAGTCCACCAGCGCGGCCGCCGTCTGCTCGCCGACCGCTGCGACCTTGATCCCGGCGAAGGCGCGGGCGTCGAGCCCGTACTCCTCGAACTTCTCCCGCACGGCCTTCACCGCGTTCACCGAGGTGAAGGCGATCCACTCGTAGCGTCCGGTCACGAGTCCCTTGACCGCGCGCTCCATCTGCTGCGGCGTACGCGGCGGTTCGACCGCGATGGTCGGGACCTCGTGCGGCACCGCGCCGTAGGAACGAAGCTGGTCGGAGAGCGAGGCCGCCTGCTCCTTCGTACGCGGCACGAGCACCTTCCAGCCGAACAGCGGCTTGGACTCGAACCACGCGAGCTGGTCGCGCTGGGCGGCGGCGCTGCGCTCACCGACCACGGCTATGACCGGCTGGTGCCCCTCGGGGGACGGCAGCACCTTCGCCTGCTTCAGCGTCTGCGCGATGGTGCCGAGCGTCGCGGTCCAGGTGCGCTGGCGCGTCGTCGTACCGGCGACGGTGACGGTCAGCGGGGTGTCGGGCTTGCGGCCCGCGGCGACCAGTTCCCCGGCGGCGGCGGCGACCGTCTCCAGCGTCGTGGAGACGACGACCGTGCCGTCGCTCGCGCCGACCTCGGTCCAGCACCGGTCGGACGCGGTGCGGGCGTCGACGAAACGGATGTCGGTGCCCTGCTCGTCGCGGAGCGGGACACCGGCGTACGCGGGCACGCCGACGGCCGTCGCCACACCGGGCACGACCTCGAAGGGGATGCCGGCGGACGCGCACGCGAGCATCTCCCGGCCGGCGTCGGTGTCCATGCCCGGGTCGCCGGTCACCGCACGGACGACCCGCTTGCCGCCCCTCGCGGCCTCCATGACAAGATTGGCCGCATCCCTGAGGACCGGGATCCCGGCGGATGCTGACGCGTCGTCGACAACCGTCAGCTCAGGCGTGCTTACGCCTGCCCGCGCATGGCCGCGAACGACATCGAGGACAGCGGGCTCGGCGATCAGCACGTCCGCGTCGGCGAGCGCCTCGACGGCGCGCAGAGTCAGCAGACCGGGGTCGCCGGGACCGGCACCCAGGAAGGTGACGTGCCCGTGTGCCGCGAGGCCCGGAAGGTTCGAGGTGGTGGGGCTCAAAGTGCTCGCTCCCCCATAAGACCGGCCGCACCCTTGGCGAGCATCTCGGACGCGAGTTCGCGACCGAGCGCGATGGCGTCGCCGTGCGACGTGGGTACGGGACCGGTGGTGGACAGCTGCACCAGCGCGGAGCCGTCGGTCGTGCCGACGACCCCCCGCAGGCGCATTTCGGTGGCAACCTGGCCGTCGGCCAGGAGGTCGGCCAGCGCACCCACGGGTGCGGAGCAGCCGGCCTCCAGGGCGGCGAGCAGGGAACGCTCGGCGGTCACGGCGGCCCGCGTGTGCGGGTCGTCGAGTTGCCCGAGCGCGGCGGCAAGGTCCGCGTCGGCCGCGGAGCACTCGATCGCCAGGGCCCCCTGGCCGGGGGCGGGCAGGACGAAGTCGACCGACAGGAAGTCGGTCACCTCGTCGATCCTGCCGATGCGGTGGAGTCCGGCAGCGGCGAGCACGACGGCGTCGAGCTCCCCGTTCCGTACGTATCCGATCCGGGTGTCGACGTTTCCGCGGATCGGCACGGTCTCGATGCGCAGCCCGTGGGAGCGGGCGTACGCGTTCAGCTGCGCCATGCGGCGCGGCGAACCGGTGCCGACGCGGGCGCCGTCCGGCAGTTCGTGGAAGGTCAGGCCGTCGCGGGCGACGAGCGCGTCGCGCGGGTCCTCCCGCTTGGGGGTCGCGGCCAGCGTCAGACCCTCGTGCGGCGTGGTCGGCAGGTCCTTCAGCGAGTGGACGGCGAAGTCCACCTCGCCGCGGAGCAGCGCGTCCCGCAGGGCCGCGACGAACACGCCCGTGCCGCCGATCTGCGCCAGGTGCTCGCGGGAGACGTCCCCGTACGTCGTGATCTCGACGAGCTCGACGTCGCGGCCGGTCAGCCGGCGCACCGCCTCAGCCACGTGCCCGGACTGGGCCATGGCGAGCTTGCTGCGCCTGGTCCCGAGCCTCAGTGCCCTCTCGGTCATACTCGCCCTCGGTTCTTGACGTCTGCGTCATTCAGGTCGGCCCGGCTGACGGAGGCGACCGTCTCCGGGTCGAGGTCGAAGAGGGTCCGCAGCGCGTCCGCGTACCCGGCGCCGCCGGGCTCGCTGGCGAGCTGCTTGACCCGCACGGTGGGCGCGTGCAGGAGCTTGTCCACCACGCGGCGCACGGTCTGGGTGATCTCGGCGCGCTGCTTCTCGTCGAGACCGGTGAGCCGGCCGTCGAGACGGGCCATCTCGCTGGAGACCACGTCGGCGGCCATGGTGCGCAGGGCGACCACGGTCGGGGTGATGTGGGCGGCGCGCTGGGCCGCGCCGAAGGCGGCGACCTCGTCGGAGACGATCGAGCGGACCTGGTCCACGTCGGCGGCCATGGGCACGTCGGCGGACGCCTCGGCGAGCGACTCGATGTCCACGAGCCGTACGCCGGCGAGGCGGTGGACGGCGGCGTCGATGTCCCGGGGCATGGCCAGGTCGAGCAGCGCGAGCCGGACGGGGCCGTTGCCGTCGGCGTGCGGCGCGGTGGCCGTGCGGGCGGAGGCGGCGCGCGTGCGGGAGGCGTTGTCGACCCAGGCGCCGTGCTGCGCGAGGGAGTCGTCGAGCCCGACGGGGCACTCGGAGCCTGGGGCAACGTCCGCGCCGTCGAAGACCGCGTGCTCGCCGACGACCCGGCCGGCGGCGGCCGGACCGGCCTGTCCCGTGCCGGCGCCCGCCTCGGGCGCGTCCGCAACCGGGCCGGGGGCGGCCGGGACCACCTCGGGGCCGTCCAGGGGGAGTTCGGTCACGCGGCCGTCGCGGGCCGCCACCGCGGCCAGACGGGCGACCACGCTGCCCTCGGGGGCGCGCAGGTCCCTGCCCGGAGCGGCCTCCGGCACCACGTGCTGCGCGAGCGCCGTCGCGACCGCTTCGGCGGTCAGGACCAGTCCCGTCGCGCCGGTGCAGGAGACGGCCACGTCGGCACGTGTCAGTTCGTCGGCGACGGACCCCATCGGCACCGCGTGGGCGCGCACGCCGCCCGACTCGGAGAGGACCGCGGCCAGCCGCTCCGCCCGCTCCGTCGTCCGGTTGGCGATGACCAGCTCGCGTACGCCCAGGCGCGCCAGCGTCGTCGCGGCGAGCGACGACATCGAGCCGGCGCCGATCACCAGGGCACGCTTGTCCGCGGCCCACGCCTCGACGGACTCGCCCGCGGCGAGCTGTTCGAGACCGAAGGTGACGAGCGACTGCCCGGCCCGGTCGATCCCGGTCTCGCTGTGGGCGCGCTTGCCGACGCGCAGCGCCTGCTGGAACAGGTCGTTGATCAGCCGTCCCGCGGTGTGCAGCTCCTGCCCGCGTGCGAGGGCGTCCTTGATCTGGCCGAGGATCTGGCCCTCGCCGACGACCATGGAGTCCAGGCCGCAGGCCACCGAGAAGAGGTGGTGGACGGCCCGGTCCTCGTAGTGCACGTACAGATAGGGAGTGAGCTCCTCGAGCCCGACCCCGCTGTGCTGGGCGAGCAGCGTGGACAGCTCGGCGACACCGGCGTGGAACTTGTCCACGTCCGCGTACAGCTCGATGCGGTTGCAGGTGGCGAGGACCGTCGCCTCCGTCGCGGGCTCCGCCGCGAGGGTGTCGTGCAGCAGCTTGACCTGCGCATCGAGGGACAGCGAGGCACGCTCCAGCACGCTCACGGGAGCGCTGCGGTGACTCAGGCCGACGACGAGGAGACTCATACCGGCATCACGGCGGGCATGTCCCCGTCGGGTCCCTTCCGGCCCGTGGCCTCGGCCTCCTCGCCGGCCTTCCGCTGCTCGTGGAAGGCGAGGATCTGCAGCTCGATCGAGAGGTCGACCTTGCGCACGTCGACACCGTCCGGCACGGACAGCACGGTGGGGGCGAAGTTGAGGATGGAGCTGACGCCGGCCGCGATCAGGCGGTCGCACACCTGCTGGGCGGCGCCGGCGGGCGTCGAGATGACGCCGATCGAGACCCCGTTGTCGCGGATGATCTTCTCGAGCTCGTCCGTGTGCTGGACGGGGATGCCGGCGACGGGCTTGCCGGCCATGGTCGGGTCGGCGTCGATCAGCGCGGCGACCCGGAAACCGCGGGACGCGAAGCCGCCGTAGTTGGCGAGGGCGGCGCCGAGGTTACCGATACCGACGATGACGACCGGCCAGTCCTGCGTCAGACCGAGCTCGCGGGAGATCTGGTAGACGAGGTACTCGACGTCGTATCCGACACCGCGGGTCCCGTACGAGCCGAGGTACGAGAAGTCCTTGCGCAGCTTCGCGGAGTTGACGCCCGCGGCGGCGGCCAGCTCCTCGGAGGAGACCGTCGGCACGGACCGCTCCGAGAGCGCCGTCAGGGCGCGCAGGTACAGCGGAAGCCGGGCGACGGTGGCCTCGGGGATTCCTCGGCTACGGGTCGCCGGTCGGTGATTTCGGCCAGTTGCCACGGTGCTCCTGCGGGATGAGCGAGGCTGCAGGCGGCCATGTGTCCCAAGACCGCCCCGTCGAATGCAGGCTATGTCTTTGTGAACGCGTGCACAAAGATTGTGTCCGCTTTGTCCGTGCAAAGTGATCGGGGTCACGCAATCCGGTGGCCGGATCCTGGAACCGCGGACCACCCCGGTCCGTTGAGGCGCCAAAGGGGGCAAAGCCGTACACACTCCTTACGATCTACGCCCCCGAGACCGCCTGACTCCGCCCACTCTGCCCTGTCGCGGCCCTGCCCCGAAAGAGGCGTGCGCGGCGGAGGAATCCAAGCAAAACGACCACGATGGTACCCACCTTCCGGGGCGTCAGCTCCCGAGCGCGCGGCGCAGCCGGTCGGGGTCCACACGCCAGAAAGTGTGCTGCTCCCCGTCCACCAGGACGACGGGGATCTGCTCCCAATAGGCGCGGTGCAGTTCGGTGTCCTGGTTGATGTCCTTCTCCTCCCAGGAGGCGCCGGTCTCGGCGCAGACCGTCTGGACCACGGCCCGCGCGTCGTCGCACAGATGGCACCCGGGCTTGCCGATGAGCGTCACCACGCGCTCGTCGGGCTTCTTCTTCGTACGCCGCAGCACAGGACTCATGAGCCCATTCTCGCCCCGCCGGCCGCCGGCCCGTTTAACACCGCGGTCGCGGAGTGTTCACGTCGTCGCATCCCGGTGAGTCGGGAAGTCCCCGACAGACTGGCTATGCTCACGTCATGGCCGCTCTGGGATGGCTCACCCCGCGTAGGCGCTCCGCCACCGCTCGCAGCGTGCTGGCGGGAGAAGCCGCAGCCGAGGCAGCGCGCAAGTCCTCGCAGACCATCGAGGCACTCGAAGCCCTCGAGGAAGGACCCGGCGCCCCGGAACCGGAGTTCCCGGTCGCCGGCGACGTCCACGCCGCCGCGTTCTTCGACCTCGACAACACCGTGATGCAGGGCGCGGCGATCTTCCACTTCGGCCGCGGGCTGTACAAGCGGAAGTTCTTCCAGCGCCGCGACCTGGCGCGCTTCGCCTGGCAGCAGACGTGGTTCCGGCTGGCCGGCGTCGAGGACCCGGACCACATGCAGGACGTCCGCGAGTCGGCCCTGTCCATCGTCAAGGGCCACCGGGTCTCGGAGCTGATGAGCATCGGCGAGGAGATCTACGACGAGTACATGGCGGACCGCATCTGGCCGGGGACCCGGGCGCTGGCCCAGGCACACCTGGACGCGGGCCAGAAGGTCTGGCTGGTGACGGCCGCGCCGGTCGAGACGGCGACGATCATCGCCCGCCGGCTGGGGCTGACCGGCGCGCTCGGGACGGTCGCCGAGTCGGTCGACGGCGTGTACACGGGCAAACTGGTCGGCGAACCGCTGCACGGCCCGGCGAAGGCGGAGGCGGTACGGGCGCTGGCGGCGGCGGAGGGCCTGGACCTGGCGCGCTGCGCGGCGTACAGCGACAGCCACAACGACATCCCGATGCTGTCGCTGGTCGGCCACCCGTACGCGATCAACCCGGACACGAAGCTGAGGAAGCACGCGCGCGAACGCGACTGGCGCCTGCGGGACTACCGGACGGGCCGCAAGGCGGCGAAGGTCGGCATCCCGGCGGCAGCGGGCGTGGGAGCCCTAGCGGGCGGCACGGCAGCAGCAGTGGCCCTCCACCGCCGCCGCCGCTGACAGCCGCGGGGGCGGGGCAGCGCCCCGCAGGACCACCGCACCCACCGGGCCGACCGGACCGCGCCACCGTCCACATGCGGCCGCCGGGCCGTATCCAGCCCCGCCGGCGCTTGAGGCGCGGGGCCCGGGGCAGCGCCCCGCGAGACCGCCGCGCACACCGGGCCGGTCCGCCCGCAGTCGTCGGGCGAGACCCCTCGCTGGGCGGCATCAGGCACGGAGCCCGGCCGCCGGGAGCGTTGTCCAACCCCGCCGGCGCTTGAGGCGCAGGGCCCGGGCAGCCCCCCGCGGGATCGCCGCGCACATCAGACCGCCCGCCCGCGCCACGGGACATGAAGGCCGCCGGGCCATATCCAGCCCCGCCGGCGCTTGAGGCGCGGGCCCGGGGGCAGCGCCCCCAGAGGCCCCACGCGCGCCCCCGCGTGTCGGCGCGCATTCTGCCGCTCCTACCCCTCCACACCCCCGGCCAGTCCCATTTCCCCGCCGCGACCACAAGTCACCCCGCGATCAGACAGATCACGAAGTAATTCGATCAACAACTGCTCACAATGTGCCACGTGATCAGTCGTCAACTCATAAGAGAAGCGACGGAAACGGCGATTTGAGCAACTCGGTGTAGCGCTGCCTGTACGAAGCGTTATTCTCCTCAGACGCATGACGGACCCCACCAGTCATCACGACGGGTGAACGGTCCCGCACTGCACGTGATGGAAGCTCTGCCTCTGGGAGTCCCGTGTACCCACACGTCGGGGTTGACGCCTCGGGCCTGGCTACGCTGCGCGCAGCGGTCCTCGACCACCTGCGCGGCTTTGTCCCCACCGCGTACGCCGTCCCCGCACTCGCCACGTCCGGCCTCGCCGTCAGCGGCCCGGCCGCCCCCTGCTATGCCCTGGCCGACGGCATTCCGAACGGCATGCAGAAAGGATCGGCCCGCAGCGCCGTCGATGACGGGCGACGCCAGGACGACGGGCGGACGGCCGTCGGCAGACGGGGCGGACGCGGCGGCTCCGGCGCGGCCACCGCCCGCCGGCCCACCGCCGACAGCGACAGCGCCCGCATGATGGAGCTCGTCGAGCGCGCCCAGGCGGGTGAGGCCGAGGCCTTCGGGCGGCTCTACGACCAGTACAGCGACACCGTCTACCGGTACATCTACTACCGCGTCGGGGGCAAGGCGACCGCCGAGGACCTGACCAGTGAGACGTTCCTCAGGGCGCTGCGCAGGATCTCCACCTTCACCTGGCAGGGGCGCGACTTCGGCGCCTGGCTCGTGACGATCGCCCGCAACCTCGTCGCCGACCACTTCAAGTCGAGCCGCTTCCGCCTGGAGGTGACCACCGGCGAGATGCTCGACGCGAACGAGGTCGAGCGCAGCCCGGAGGACTCGGTCCTGGAGTCCCTGTCGAACGCCGCACTGCTCGAAGCCGTACGCAAGCTCAACCCCCAGCAGCAGGAGTGCGTCACCCTCCGCTTCCTGCAGGGCCTGTCCGTCGCCGAGACCGCCAGGGCCATGGGCAAGAACGAGGGCGCGATCAAGACCCTGCAGTACCGGGCCGTCCGCACCCTCGCCCGGCTGCTCCCCGACGACGCACGCTGAACCCCGCGCTCGTACACCCCCTACGACCCTGCACCCAACCCAACTCACCGTCGGTGACGCCCCGATGACGCACTGGTCCGATCATCTTTCGCGCGTAACCCAAGTGCCGCGCCGCTCGTTGTGCGGAATGCGGACTCCCTGTGGACACGCCATGCCCGCAGACACTCACTCTTTCGTGTGGATGTGCTCAAGGCGTGCAACCCTCCAGACGCCCAGGGGAGTCGATCGTCATGACGAGAGGAGGTGCCGCCAGTGATCGCGAACGTATCGGCGCACCGGCGGGCGAACGCCTTCGCCCAGGCCTTGGAAGACCAGGCGGCCGATCAGCAGGCGGAGTCGGTCGAATCGACCGAGCAGGAAAGGCTGTTGAGTCTGGCTCACGGTCTCGGCGAGCTGCCGAAGCCGGAGCTGGACCCCGAGGTCAAGGTGGTGCAGCGGGCCCAGCTCGTGGCCGCCATGGAAGCGATGCTTCAACAAGGCACGGCGCAGGGAGGTGCATCCGCGGGCCCTACGGTGCCGGAGCAGCGGACCCACGGCCGCGGTGCCCACCGGGCCTCCCGGCTCCGGAAGTTGCGACCGCGCTCCCGCTGGTCGAAGGGGCTCGCGGCCGGCGGCCTGACCGTCGGTGTGGCCGCGGGCGCATTCAGCGGGGTGGCCGCTGCCAGTTCCGACGCCCTGCCCGGTGACTCGCTGTACGGGCTGAAGCGCGGCATGGAGGACCTCAAGCGCGGCATGGCGGACGACGAATCCGACCGCGGCGAGCTCTACCTCGACCAGGCGTCCACGCGCCTGAGCGAGGCCCGCCGCCTGATGGAGCGGGGCCGCTCCGGTCACCTGGACCACGAATCGCTCGGCGAGGTCCGCCGCACGCTCACCGGCATGCGGCACGACGTCAGCGAGGGCCACCGACTGCTCAGCGCCGCCTACGAGCGCGACGGCTCGCTCGGTCCGATCGCCACGCTCAACTCCTTCTCCCGCTCCCACCGGGACGTGTGGGACGGACTGCGCGACCGGCTTCCCGCCCAGCTCACCGACGTCGGCGAAGAGGTCAGTTCGGCGTTCGACGCCATAGACCAACAGGTCGGCCCGCTGGAGTCGCTGCTGCCGCGCGCGCCGGAGACCGACGACCGCGGCTCGCAGGGCGTGGACGTTCCCGGGGACGACGGGCGCACCACGGACGCGGGCAGCAGCACGCCGTCCGCGCCCGACGCGGGCGGCGGTCACACGGGCGAGGACAGCAGCCCCCGTCCGTCCGGCTCCAGCTCCGCCGCCGACGACGGGCTGCTCGGCGGAAACACCGGCGGCCTGTTCGACCCGCCGGCGCAGGACGCCGACCCGTCCGCGTCCGGCAAGCACTCGGAGTCGACTGCTCCGGACGTCACCATCCCGCCCTTGCTGCCGGGGATCCTCCCGGGCCTCGGCATCGACAGCGACGACGAATAGGACCGACGTCCAGGACACGTGTGAGGGGCGTCCCCGGCGGGGGCGCCCCTCACACGTGCACGGGCTCGGAAATCGGAAAGAGGACGGCTCAGAAGAAGACGGAGCGGCGCTGCACCAGCAGCTTGTACAGCGTGTGCTGGATCTGCTCGCGCACCTGGTCCGTCAGGTTGAACATCAGCATCGGGTCCTCGGCCGCCTCCGGCGGGTACCCGTCCGTCGCGATCGGCTCGCCGAACTGGATCGTCCACTTCGTCGGCAGCGGCACCACCCCCAGCGGCCCCAGCCACGGGAAGGTCGGGGTGATCGGGAAGTACGGGAAGCCCAGCAGCCGCGCCAGCGTCTTCGCGTTGCCGATCATGGGGTAGATCTCCTCCGCGCCGACGATCGAGCACGGCACGATCGGCACGCCCGCCCGCAGCGCCGTCGACACGAAGCCGCCGCGCCCGAACCTCTGGAGCTTGTACCGCTCGCTGAACGGCTTCCCGATGCCCTTGAAGCCCTCCGGCATCACCCCGACGACCTCGCCGCCCTGGAGCAGCCGCTCCGCGTCCTCCGCGCACGCGAGCGTGTGCCCGGCCTTGCGCGCCAGCTCGTTCACCACCGGCAGCATGAACACCAGGTCGGCGGCGAGCAGCCGCAGGTGGCGTCCGGCGGGGTGGTTGTCGTGGACGGCGACCTGCAGCATCAGCCCGTCCAGCGGCAGCGTCCCCGAGTGGTTGGCCACCACCAGGGCGCCGCCGTCCGACGGGATGTTCTCGATGCCCTTCACCTCGACACGGAAGTACTTGTCGGCCAGCGGCCGCAGCAGCGACATCAGGACGTGGTCGGTCAGCTCGGCGTCGTATCCGAACTCGTCGACCTCGTAGTCACCGGTCAGCCGCCGGCGCAGGAACGCCAGTCCGCCCGCGATCCGGCGGTCCCAGTTCCCCCCACCCGCCGGTGCCGGCTCCCCGGCGGCCGTGTCGAGGGCTGCCGCCACGACGCCCCGGTCCGGCAGCGGGCTCACGGCGGCGTCCCGCCCGGCCGCCTCCGACGCCGCCGTCTCCCGCACCACCGGGTCCGGTGCCTCGCGCACCACGGAATCGCCCGCCGCGGCCGGGTCGGCCATGCGGCGCGCGGACCCGCCGGGGCGCCGCCGCGCCGGTCGCTGCGCACCACCGCGCGAACGGTCGTCGTCGAACGGAATGACCTTGGCGTCCGCCATCGTTGGCTGCGCTCCTTATCCGGGCCCCTCGGGGCTCATCCGGCGCTGTGCGTCGTCTCGCCGCGCGTCGTCTCACCGGTCGTCGTCTCCACGGCGGGTCCCGGCCCCCGGCCGACGGGCAGCGCCGCCGCGACACGGTCCACGGCCCTGGCCACGGACTCGGGCGGCAGCAGCCCGGGAGCCCGGCTGCGTGCGAAGTCCGCGAACGTCTCGGCGGTCGTGAACCGCGGACGGAACCCCAGTGTCTCGCGCATCTGGACCGTGCTGACCACGCGGCCGTGGGTGAGCAGCCGGATCTGCTCCGGCGAGAAGTCCGTGATGCCGACCGTGCGCAGCGCGGAGCCGACCCAGGTGACGGCGGGCAGCGGCACCGGCATGGTCGGCCGCCCCAGCCGCCGGGAGCACTGGGACAGCGTCAGCACACCGTCGCCCGCGATGTTGAACGTGCCGCTGTTCAGCGTCCCGCGGCGCGGTTCGTGCAGCGCGATCCGCAGCACGTCGATGACGTCGTCCTCATGGACGAACTGCAGACGCGGGTCGTAGCCGAAGACGGTCGGCATGACCGGCAGCGAGAAGAACTCGGCGAGCGGCGAGTCGGCGCACGGGCCGAGGATGTTCGCGAACCGCAGGACGCACACGGCCACGTCCGGGCGTCGCCGGGCGAACCCGCGCACGTACCCCTCGACCTCCACGGCGTCCTTCGCGAAGCCGCCGCTCGGCAGCGACTTGGGCGGGGTGGTCTCCGTGAAGACGGCGGGGTCGCGCGGAGCGGAGCCGTACACGCTCGTACTGGACTTCACCACCAGCCGCCTGACCGTCGGCGACTTCTGGCAGGCGCCCAGCAGTTGCATGGTGCCGATGACGTTGGTCTCCTTGACGGCCGTGCGGCCGCCTGCGCCCAGCGGCGTACCCGTCACGTCCATGTGCACGACCGTGTCGACGGCGTGCTCGGCCAGGACGCGGGCGATGGCCGGCTGACGGATGTCGGCGCGGACGAATTCGGCCCCGCCCAGATGATGTCCGGGCCCCACCGCGTCGACGCCGATCACGCGGTCCACCTCGGGATCGCGCTGGATGCGCCGCACGAGACGGCCGCCGAGCTGCCGGGCCACACCGGTGACGAGCACGACCTTGCCCAAGATCAGCGCCTTCCCCTAGGTCCAGGTCCTGGCGTCACCGTAGCGCGTCGGTGTTGCGCTGTGATGACCGCACGGCGCACTTTTGCCACGTGCTTCCTTCTCCTGCCCCCACTTCTCGTCCACACCGGCCCCACAACGCACCTCGGCCCCTCCACCAGGCTGGTGGAAGGGCCGAGAAAACACGTACAGCTGTCGCCTACTTCTTGTTGCGACGCTGAACGCGGGTGCGCTTGAGCAGCTTGCGGTGCTTCTTCTTCGCCATCCGCTTGCGCCGCTTCTTGATAACAGAGCCCACGACTACCCTCGCTCACTTCTCTTCACTCGGTGCGGGGCGTCTGGGCCCACACGACCTACGTCGGCCTAGCCTACCCGCCAGAGCGCCGAGCTTGTAATCCGAGGGCGACCGTCCTGTTTCCCGTTACGCGGATTCCACCCCCACGAAGGATTCGCGGAGATACTCGTGCACCGCTTGCTCCGGTACCCGGAAGGACCTCCCCACCCGGATCGCCGGCAGATGACCGCTGTGCACCAAGCGGTACACGGTCATCTTCGACACCCGCATCACCGAGGCAACTTCCGCCACGGTAAGGAACTTGACCTCGTTCAGAGGCCTCTCGCTGCCAGCAGCCATGACCCACCTGTACCTTCCGCACCCGACGCGCACCGGCTTCCCCTCCGGTGACTCTTCGTCGTTGTGCGCTCACTGCCCAGACTAGGGGCGGGTGGTGCGAGTGGGGAAGAGGAGCTGCAATCGGCCGCCTACTGTGACAGACACGCTCGATTGAGTACATAGCGCGTCAGAGGACGGTAGTACTCCGGCCGAACGGTGTCATCAAGCGGAACCGCGACCGATACCCGTCCCTCCGCCTCGCCGACGAACAGCGCGGGATCGTCCGTGTCCGCGAGGCCCATGGCCTCGATCCCCAGCTGACCTGCCCCGCAGACCCAGCCGTGGTCTCCGACGACGAGCTCGGGCAGAGGCCCGCCCGCGTCCGCGGCGGCCTGGAGCGCGACCCTGACCGGCAGAGGGGAATGGCTGTGCGCGCCCGCCTCGCGCGCTCCCTCCTCGTACAGCGAGGCCACCCCCCGTACGTAGACGAGCCGGTGCGTGCGTACACCGAACCGGGTCGTTATGTCGACACATCGCCCCTGCGCAGGGGTGAGGACGGAACACCCCGCCGCCGACACCGCGTCTGCCAGGTCTGCGTAGAACCCCAGCAACCGGTGCGGATGCCCTGTGCCGAACAGCACGGGAGCCCGCCTCCGCGCCACGTCCCCCAACCGCCCGGCGAACGCGTCCAGTGCACACAGCGTCAGCTCCGGGTCGATGACGTCGCCTCCGGCCACGCACGCCGGATCGGCGGACACCCCGCACCTCCTGGACATCAGCGCGATCAGGTCCCGCTCGCTCCACGACCACCGCGGATCGAGCCCCAGGGTCACCCGGGGATCCCGCGCGGCGAACGCGCGATAACTGCGCAGGGCGGCCTCACGCGAGGTCGCCACGTCCCCCGCCAACCCCGACGCCAGCAGATGCGCCCGCAGCTGTAACCGCAGCGTTCCGGTGCTCAACACCCTTCCGATGCTGACGCACCGGGCCCTGCGGCAGGCCCGAAACGCATGTGCTCCGCACAGTTGGCGTAATCGCCCCTGCAGTGCCCGCCGCTAGGCAAGCAGCCCGCGCAGCGGGAACACGGCCCGACGCGTCGCCAGGATCGACTGGTCGAGCCGGTCCGCCGGGTCGTAGCCGTCCTCCCAGGAGCGCAGGCGCACCGGCCACCGGCCGTCCGTCATGCGCGCCGGCCCCAACTGGCGCGTCCGCGCGTACACCTCGCCGCGCCACGTCGAAGGGATCACCGACTCGGGGTCCACCGGCTGGTGCGCGGCGATCCCCACGAGGTGCGTCCACGACCGGGGAACGACGTCCACGACCTCGTAGCCCCCGCCGCCGAGCGCCACCCACTTCCCGTCCGCGTGCGCGTGCGCGAGCTCGTGACACGCCTCCTGCACCGCACGCTGCGCGTCGAGCGACACCGCCAGATGAGCGAGCGGGTCCTCGAAATGCGTGTCCGCGCCGTGCTGAGACACGAGCACCTGCGGCCGGAAGCCGGCCAGCAGCTCGGGCACCACCGCGTGGAACGCGCGCAGCCACCCCTCGTCGCCCGTCCCGGCGGGCAGCGCCACGTTCACCGCCGAGCCCTCGGCGGCTCCGGTGCCGCCCGTCTCCTCCGGCCAGCCGGTCTGCGGGAACAGCGTGCGCGGATGCTCGTGCAGGGAGATCGTCAGCACGCGCGGGTCGTCCCAGAACGCCGCCTGGACCCCGTCGCCGTGGTGCACGTCCACGTCCACGTACGCGACCCGCTCCGCACCCAGCTCCAACAGCCGGGCGATGGCCAGCGACGCGTCGTTGTAGATGCAGAACCCGGCCGCGGCTCCCGGCATCGCGTGATGCAGGCCGCCGGTGAAGTTGACGGCGTGCGCGGCGTTCCCCCGCCACACCGCCTCGGCGGCGCCCACCGACTGCCCGGCGATCAGCGCCGACGCCTCGTGCATCCCCGCGAAGGCGGGGTCGTCGACCGTGCCGAGTCCGTACGACTGGTCCGCACGCGCCGGGTCCTCGGACGCCGCCCGTACCGCGGCCACGTAGTCCTCGCGGTGCACGAGCCGGAGCGTCGAGTCGCCCGCCGGCCTGGCGGCCACCACGTCCATGGCCCGGTCCAGTCCGTACGCCCGCACCAACCCCATGGTCAGCGCGAGCCGGACCGGATCCATCGGATGGCTGCTTCCGAAGTCATACTTCGTTACCGCCTCGTCCCACATCAACAACCCGCGGCCGCTCATGCCCGCCACCGTATCGGGCGGGCTCCGCCCCGAACGACCGGGCATACGCCAACGTGACCAGCACCATCACCATCGGCACCAGCATGGCGCCCCGGTAGCTCCACACGTCCCCGAGCGCCCCGACCAACGGCGACCCGACCAGGAAGCCGACGTAGTTGAACACGTTGAGCCGCGCCACCGCCGCATCGCTGTCCCCCGGCGCCAGCCGGCCCGCCGCCGCGAACGTCTGCGGCACGATCACGCACAGCCCGAACCCCAGCAGTGTGAACCCGAACATCCCGGCCCACGCGCCCGGCGCCCCCGCGACCACCGCGAACCCGGCCGCCGCCAGCACCGCCCCACCCCGGACGACGGCCACGGCCCCGAAGCGCCGCACCGCGAGGTCCCCGACGGCCCGGCCCACCAGCGTCGTCACCATGTACGCGTTGTACGGCACGGTCGCCAGCTCCTCGGAGCTTCCCAGGACGTCCTGCAGATACTTCGCACTCCAGTTGGAGACGGTCGAGTCGCCGATGTACGCGAAGGTCATCACCAGACACAGCGGCGCCAGCACCGTGAAGGCCACCCCGCCGCCGGCAGCCTCCGCCCGGCGGGGCTCCGGAGCCCGCTCGCCGTCGACGTACCACCGGCTCGCGGCCAGCACGGCAGGCACCAGGACCGCGACCACCGGCAGATACGACACGACCAGCGCGACGTCGAAGTGCGCGCCCGCCCACGCCAGCGACGCGCCCGCGATCCCGCCGAGGCTGTACGCCGCGTGGAAGCCGAGCATGACGCTCCGCCCGTACGCCCGCTGGAGACTGACGCCCAGCATGTTCATCGCGGCGTCGAGCGCACCGACGGCCAGCCCGAACGCCCCGAGGCCGACGGCCACTTGCCACATCCGGTCGCCCGCGGCGACGCCGAGGAGCGACAGCAGCACGAGCGGCTGCGACCACCGCAGCACCGCGCTCGCCGGGACCCGGCGGACCATGCGCCCGGTCAGGACGCTGCCCACCCCGGCGAGGACCGGCACGGCCGCGAGGAAGAGCGGCAGCAGCCCGTCGGATATCCCGTAGCGGTCCTGCACGGCGGGGATACGCGTCACGAGCAGAGCGAACGCGACGCCCTGGGAGAAGAAGCCGAACGCCAAGGAGGCCCGTCCCTGGCGCAACCGCGCATCCGTCATGGCGGCACAGCGTACGGACAGGGACTACCGGGGGGTAGACACGTCACACGAGCAATGCGGGCAGCTCCGCCATCGCACCGAAGCAGCCCTTGGCCCCGGCGAGTCTGTCGGCGGGCGTCATGGCGGTGAACCCGTACACGTCCATACCGGCCGCCAGGGCCGCTTGCACGCCCAGGCGGCTGTCCTCGACGACGACGCACCGCTCGGGCGTCACCCCCATGCGCGCGGCGGCGTGAAGGAAGAGATCGGGCGCGGGCTTGCCCCGGCCCACGTCCTCGGCACTGAACACGATGCCGTCGGTGAACCACCGGTCGAGCCCAGTGGTGCGGTGCCCGACACGGATCCGCTCATGACTTCCGGAGGACGCGACGCAGTACGGCACACCGTCGGCCGTGAGCTTCTCCAGAACGTCCGTGGCGCCGTCGACGGCGGCCAACTCCCGCTCGAAGGCGGCGAAGACGCGCGCGTGCAGCGTCTCGTCGAAGCCCGCCGGCAGCGCCTGCCCGGTCCGCTCCCGGACGAGGTCGTGGACGCGGTGGACGGCGGCCCCCATGTAGTCGCGCAGGGAGTCCTCGTACGAGGTGGGGTGGCCGAGCTCGGTGAGATAGCCGGCGAGGATGGTGTTCGAGAGGGGCTCGCTGTCGACGAGCACGCCGTCGTTGTCGAAGATGACGAGGTCGTAGCGCATGCCGCCGACTTTATGCGACCCCGGAACGCAGGAAAGCCCCGGAACAGTGTTCCGGGGCTTTCCCACAATGATTGTTCGGCGGCGTCCTACTCTCCCACAGGGTCCCCCCTGCAGTACCATCGGCGCTGAAAGGCTTAGCTTCCGGGTTCGGAATGTAACC